>JAFOIY010000187.1 GCA_017420505.1 Solobacterium sp.
CAGCATTTCCGGTTCGGACTTTGTAGAGATGTTTGTCGGTGTCGGTGCCAGCCGTGTGCGTGATATGTTCAAGAAAGCGCAGCAGACTGCACCGTGCATTGTGTTCATCGATGAAATCGATGCCGTAGGACGCCAGAGAGGCGCAGGCTTCGGCGGCGGCCATGACGAGCGTGAACAGACACTGAACCAGCTGCTTGTTGAGATGGACGGTATGGAAGAGAATACCGGCGTCGTTGTCATTGCGGCAACGAACCGTCCGGATGTACTGGATCCGGCACTGCTGAGAGCAGGCCGGTTCGACCGCCAGATTACGGTTTCCCTGCCCGACAGGAACGGCAGAAAAGCCATTCTGCAGGTCCATGCCCGCAACAAGACCATCTCCCCGGATGTGGATATGGACGGGCTGGCCAAGCGGACACCGGGATTCAGCGGCGCGGACCTGGAGAACGTACTGAACGAAGCTGCGATCCTGGCGGTGCGCGAGAACATGTCCGAGATCACAACGAAGCATATCGATGAAGCGATTGACCGTGTCATGATGGGACCGGCGAAGACCAGCCGTACCTATGATGAACAGACAAAGCGCATCGTAGCCTACCATGAATCCGGCCATGCCATCATCGGCCTGTATCTGGACAATGCTCAGATTGTTCAGAAAGTAACGATCATTCCGAGAGGCCAGGCAGGCGGATACAACCTGATGACACCGAAGGAAGAAAAACTGATGAATACCAAGAACGACCTGCTGGCGTCCATCACTTCGTACATGGGCGGCCGGGCCGCGGAGGAAATGTTCTTCGACGATGTCACAACAGGTGCTTCGAATGACTTCGAACGGGCGACGAACATCGCCAGGGATATGGTAACCCTCTATGGTATGAGCGATCTCGGCCCGATCAAGTATGATTCCGGCAGCCAGAATGTTTTCCTGGGCAGGGATTATAACTCGCCGAGCAACGTTTCCGGACAGGTGGCCTTCGAAATCGATGAGGAAGTCCGCAAGATCGTCAACGGGTGCTATCAGAAAGCGAAGGATGTCATCTCGGCCCACCGTGATGAACTGATCCGGATCGCCGACGCGCTCATGGAGTACGAAACACTGACATCCGCGCAGATCGATGAGATCGTCAGGGGCGAAGAGCCGGCCGCGGAATAAAGAAAGGAAACGCAGGAGGAAACTCCTGCGTTGTCATACGTATGAAAACAGGTAATCTCAATTCTATACTGGTCGGCGTTGGAAGCGGTGTTCTCATGGCACTTGTGGTACTGACGATGATCCGCCGGTCCATGATCCCGGCCGGACTGCTGACACTGCTGGTGCAGTGCGCTCTAGCCTGTGCGCTTCCGGGCTGTCTGGAAGTGCTCGGCAGCCGGGTGGACCTGTTCCGTGCAGAGGTCATCATGGTCGCCGTATCCATGGTGATCGGCATCCTGTACGCATTGACCGTATCGATGAACAGGCACGCCATGGATGAACTGCTGCAGGCAGTCGTCACCATCCATGTATGCAGTGCTGCGGCTGTCGCGGTACGGCAGATTGTCCGCAGAAGGGGGAAAGCATCATGAGTGAAAAGGAAAAAACTACGGCGGTGCCGCTTCCGGAATACCCGCGGATGCAGCTGCAGCGGGACAGCTTTATCAACCTGAACGGAATCTGGCAGTATCAGATTACGGACGGAAGGGCACCGGAGGAAGAGGACTGGAAGGAGATCCTGGTACCGTATCCCCTGGGTTCGGAACTGTCCGGAACCAGGGAAGAGCTGCACCCTCATGAAGTCCTGTGGTACCGGAGACGTTTTACTTTCGAGCAGTCCCGCAAGCATGTACTGCTCAACTTTGAAGCTGTGGACCAGTGCTGCACCGTGTATCTCAATGATAAAAAGATCGGTGAACACGCCGGCGGCTATACACCGTTTGCGTACGACGTCACCAAGTATATCAAGTACAACAATGAGCTCGTGGTCATCGTTACCGATGATAGCGACCGGGGTCTGTATGCCTACGGAAAGCAGAAGCTGGAGCACAGCGGGATGTGGTATACACCCACAGCCGGTATCTGGCAGACCGTGTGGATCGAAGAAGTCGGTGACAAAGCAGTCACGGACCTGAAGATCACACCGGACTGCGATCATTCCTGCGTCTATCTGGATATGGCCGGTACGTACGAGCAGGCGATCATCAATGTCTTTGCGGACGGTGTCCTGGTGCACCGCGGCATTACCGTGGAGCACTCCTATACCGTGCAGCTGGACAGCGTCCGGTACTGGTCACCGGAAGATCCGTTCCTGTACGATCTGTACATTGAGACAGGGGAAGAGACGGTTAAGAGCTACTTCGGTATGCGGAAGTTCTCTGCCGGTACGGACAAGTACAATGTACGCCGGTTCATGCTCAACGGCAGACCGCTGTTCCTCAGCGGACTGCTGGACCAGGGATATACCTGGGAGGGACTGGTCACGTATCCGGATGAAGCGATGATGGTCAAGGAACTGGAAGCCATCAAGGATATGGGCTTCAATATGCTGAGGAAGCATGCAAAGACGGAATGCCGCCGGTGGTACTGGCTCTGCGACCGGATGGGGATTCTGGTCATGCAGGATATTCCGAACGGCGGCGGGCCGTACTCGTTCATGAGCACAGGCATCCTCCCGAATCTGGGCCGGATCCGTACCAAGGACAACGATTACAAGGCGGCAGGAAGAGAGACAAAGGAAAGCCGGGACGCCTACTACTATGAAGTCGACGAGATCCTGAATGCCCTCTATAACTGCGTCAGTATCTTTGCCTGGGTCGCGTTCAATGAAGGCTGGGGACAGTTCGACAGCGCAGCCGCGACGGAATACATCAAGCGCTACGATACAACGCGCCTGGTAGACAGTGCCTCAGGCTGGTTTGACCAGGGCGCGGGGGATTTCCTGAGCAGGCACTGCTATTTCCTGCCGTTCAAAGTACCGCAGGAAGACGGACGGATCATCCTGCTGAGTGAATTCGGCGGCTATTCCTTCCTGGAGAAGGGGCATTCCAAGGTGGACAAACTGTACGGCTACCGGAAATACAAGGACAAGGGAAAGCTGAACAAAGCCATTTCGGATCTGTACAACCGTATGGTATACGAGAACATACCCAAGGGACTGTCCGGGTGCATCTATACCCAGGTCAGTGACGTGGAGGATGAATGCAACGGTCTGTTTACGTTTGACCGGAAGGTGCTCAAGGTAGACCGCAGAATGATGAAGAAGATCAATGACAGACTGATACGGAGGGTAAAGTAGAATGCGTGACCGGTTGATCATCGCAGATGCGCTGGAGGGAACGGTGAGGATCAGAGCCGCCCGGACAACGGATCTTGTGGAAAATGCCAGAAAGGCGCACAATGCCCAGCCTACCTCCTGCGCAGCCCTGGGCAGAGTCCTGACCATAGATGCCATCATGGCCAGTGAGATGAAGGATGAAAGTGCGAAGACAGTTGTGACCATCAACGGTGATGGCCCGGCCGGTACCATTGTGGCCCAGGCGGACGGTGCCGGGAATGTCAGAGGATTCATCGGCGATCCGTCACTGTACATCTTCAACCATGAAACAGGAAAACTGGATGTCGGTGCGGCTGTGGGACACAGCGGCACCCTGTCTGTATCCAAGGATCTGGGACTGAAGGAACCGTTCACCGGCATGGTGAATCTGTACAGCGGAGAGATCGGGGAAGACTTCACCTACTATTTCGCCCTCAGTGAGCAGACTCCTTCCATGGTGGCTGTTGGTGTACTGGTGGATACAGACTGCAGTGTACGCGCGGCCGGAGGGATGGTCGTCCAGCTGCTGCCGGATGCCCCGGAGGAAACCATTGCCTTCGTAGAAAGCATCCAGCAGCGCATGAAGCCGGTATCATCGTATATCGATGAAGGGTACAGTCCGGAGGAGATCATCCATGAACTGTTCCCCGATGCCCGTATACTGGGTGAAAGAGAGCTGCGCTGGCACTGTTCCTGCAGCAAGGAAGGCTTTGCGGCTGCCCTCTCCCTGATCCAGGAGAAGGATCTGGAAGAGATGATTGCCGAAGACCATCAGGCACAGATTACCTGCCAGTACTGCGGGAAGACCTATGTATTCAATGAAGAAGAACTGAAGGAGATTCTGGAGAAGCACCGTCATGTGGAAGATCGGAAACGTTTCCCTGCGTAACCGGATTGTCGCTGCACCGCTGGCAGGCATCTCCAATCCCGTATACCGGAAGATGATGCATGAATACGGTGCTGCACTGGCAGTGAGCGAGATGATCAGTGACAAAGCCCTGCATTACCGGAGCCGGAAGACCTACGATATGTGCAGGATCATCGACGGAGAGCATCCGGTATCCCTGCAGCTGTTCGGAAGCGACCCGGATACCATGGCTGAAGCCGCCCAGTATCTCACGGAGAACACATCCTGCGATATCATTGACATCAATATGGGTTGTCCGGTCCCGAAGGTCGTCAAAGGCCATGCCGGCAGCTGGCTGATGCAGGATCCGGAACTGGCTGCGCGGATCGTAAAGGCCGTGGTGGAGCATACCAACCGTCCGGTTACGGTAAAGATCCGGGCAGGCTGGGACAGCAATCATATCAACTGCGCAGAATTCGCTGCCAGGATGGAAGAAGCCGGGGCAGCAGCCATCGCGGTGCACGGGCGTACCAAAGCCCAGCTCTATGAAGGCACCAGCAATCCGGAGTACATCCGCATGGTCAAGGAAGCCGTATCCGTTCCGGTCATCGGCAACGGGGATATCCGTACCGTTGAAGATGCACAGCGCATGTTCGCCTATACCGGGTGCGACGCGGTGATGATCGGCAGGGGACTGCTGGGCAGACCCTTCTTCCTGACGGAACTCGATCATGCACTGCGGGGTGAAGCATACACAATGCCCTCCTATGAAGAACGGTTGGATCTGGCGCTGGAGTATGCCCGGCAGCTGTGTGCGTACGAGGGTGAGAACACAGGTATGCGGATGATGCGCTCCATGGCAGCCTGGTACCTTGCGGGTATGCCCCATTCCGCAAAGTACCGCAATGAACTGAGCACGGTCAGCACCTATGAAGACATGGTGCGCATCATGGACAGCTGCCGGGCAAAGCTCCGTGAAGTGCAGGCTTTGTGACTTTATCACGTAAAAACAAATGAAACTGTGCTATTGTGAAATCAGTCATGGGAGGTATATGTATGGCTAGAATCAATGTTGGCGAAAAGATGCCGGAATTTGTATTCAACACAGGTTACCGCAACGATGTAAAACTGTATGATGAACTGGCGGACAAGACCGTAATCTGGGTCCTGCGCTATATGGGATGCACCGTCTGCCGTTATGACATTCATGTCGTGAATGAGCGTTACGAAGAGTTCAAGGCGAAGGGCGCAAAGGTCTTCTTCCTGATGCAGAGCGATCAGGCACACATCCAGGAAGACTTCGACCGTACAGATGAGCATCCGGAATTCGAAATCATTTCCGACCCGGAGATGGCGATCTACAAGGCGCTGGATATCAAGCCTGCAGCGTCCATGGAAGAGCTCGCAGGCGGTCCGGAAGGACTGGAGAAGCTGAAGGCAAAGGGTGCCAAGGCTGCCGCAGCTGGATTCTCCCACGGTGATTACGAGGGTGATGAGCAGCAGCTGCCGGCTATGTTCATCCTGGACAAGGACGGCACGGTTGTCTATGCACGCTATGCAGAGAACATCGTCGATCTGCCGGATGTAGACGGCGTACTGGAACTGCTGTAATTGCACAACAAACCCACTTCGGTGGGTTTTGTAATGGAGGAAATCAATATGCCCAGAATCAATGCCGGTGAAAAGATGCCGGAATTTGTATTCAATACCGGCTACCGTACCGGTGTAAAGCTGTACGATGGAACAGCGGAGAAGACAGTCCTGTGGGTTGTCCGCTACATCGGCTGCCCGCCCTGCCGCTATGACGCACATGTCATCGGACAGCGGATCAATGAATTCAAAGCGAAGGGAGCGAATGTCTTCGTACTGATGCAGAGCGACCAGGAGCATATCCAGGAAGACCTGGAGCGTACCGGTGAAAAGGATCTGGCGGTGGAGATCATCGCGGATCCGGAGATGACCATCTACAAAGCCCTGGATATTCCCATCGCAAAGGATAAAACAGAACTGCGCGGGGAAGGGGAAGAGTACGAGCGGTATCTAGCCAAAGGTGCCGCTACCAAGGCTGCCGGATATACCCACGGAGATTACGAAGGGGATGAACTCCAGCTCCCGGCGCAGTTCATCATCGACCGTGAAGGCACCGTACTGCTGGCCAACTATGCCAGGAGTATGGGCGGTATGTACACCGTGGATGAGCTGCTGGAAAAGCTTTGAACAAAACGATATACTGAACATAGAAACAGGAGGAAAACACTATGCCCAGAATCAATGTCGGCGAAAAGATGCCGGAATTCGTTTTCAACACAGGCTACCGTACAGGTGTAAAGCTGTACGATGGTACCTATGACAAAACTGTCCTGTGGGTTGTCCGCTACATCGGCTGCCCGCCCTGCCGCTATGACGCACACGTTCTCGGACAGAGAATCGCGGAATTCAAGGAGAAGAACGCGAATGTCTTCGTTCTGATGCAGAGCGACCAGGAGCATATCCAGGAAGATCTGGAGCGCACCGGTGAGCCGGATCTGGCAGTCGAGATCATCGCTGACCCGGAGATGGAAATCTACAAGGCTCTGGACATCAAGCCTGCGGCTACGATGGAAGAGCTCATGGGTCCGCCCGAGGACGCTGCGAAACTGATGGCGAAGGGTGAACTCGTCAAGGCTGCCGGCTATACGCACGGTGACTACGAGGGTGACGAGCAGCAGCTGCCTGCCCTGTTCATCATCGGCAAGGATGGTACAGTTGAAGTTGCGCACTATGCCCGCAGCATGGGCGATATGCCGACGGTAGACGAAGTCCTGGCAAAGCTGTAAAAGAAAGACAAGAACTGAACGGAAAGATGCCCGGAAGGGCATCTTTTCTGTTGACTGCATTATCACTGGGTCCAGGATAGTCCGGTTGTTCACAATTCTGAGACATGTAGTTATATTGTGTTTTTTTGATTATGTTATAATTAATCAGATACTGGATAAGTAATCAGATACTGGTCATGTCACAAGGGATTTTCAGGATGGATTATCCTGAATAATTGCCAATAGAATGAAACCCGGTCCAGGAGGCTTGTATGAGTAACAAACAGATTGATACCATAGATAATCTGTTTCTGATGTGTGCAATCGGCGGAGTGGCTATGTACGGTGCAGATATGATTCTGAAATACATCCTGCTCAGGGATTTTGTTCCGGCATTGTCGGAAATCCTGAGTGTCAGCCGGGACAGCAGCCTGTTTCCGTTTGTTACGCTCGGTCTGATCTTCCGCTATATCCGGTTCCGTAAGCGGACAGGTGACTCCGTGAAAGATGATGCCGTCCGCTATACCGATGAAGTCAGAAAGCTCATACTCGGCTGGAACAGGGTATGGCTCATACCGGTCATCGATCTGCTGCGGCACGCAGTGAATACGATGATATCTTCCGGAGGACTGAGGCCCTTTGATCTTCTTAACCATGTACGGACGGATGACTTCATCATCGTATGTCTGTGTACCATATGGATCGGGTATACGGACAGCCGTGTAAAAAATACCATTGAGAAAGCTCCTCAATGACAGACTAAAATGAGGCACTTCACTGGGAAGTGCCTGTTTCATCAGCTTGTATAGTTGTCGAAGTATCCCTGTACCAGAATGATCGGTGTGCCCTTGTCACCGGATCCGGATGTCAGGTCGCAGAGGGAACCGATGAGGTCCGTGATCTGCCTTGGTGTTGTACCTTCGGAAGCCATCTGGCCCTTCAGGTCTCCTTCCTTCTCCTGGATGCGCTTTGCGATCGCTTCCTGCAGTGCTTCACCGGTCAATGTACCGTAGTCATTGTCTGCCAGGTATTTGATCTTCAGCTCATTGGGCGTACCGTTCAGCCCGGGTGTATGTGCCGGGGATACGACCGGATCGGCAAGCTCCCAGATCTTTCCCTGAGGATCCTTGAACGCACCATCGCCGTAGATCATGACTTCGATCTGTTTACCCGTCGCTTCGATCAGAAGCGCCTGTGTCTTTTCTACGAACGCCTGGCAGTCCCGCGGGAAGAGCTTGACTCTTTCTTCGGTTGCTTTGTTGGAACCCAGCAGACCGTAGAACTCATTGTAGCCGGAACCATTGACCGGAGCGTTCATGATGTCATCCATGCCGAGGACGGTCTTCGCACCGGCCTGACGCAGAATGCGCTTTGTACGCTTACGGGTATGGATATCGCAGGTGATGACAGTATCGGTGTATTCCAGCACTGCGTGAGGCCGGTTGGCAAAGATAATCTCTGCATCCGCGCCTTCACCCCGGATCAGTTCTTCGTAGTATGCCACATAGTCAACACCGGTGAAGCGGTGCGGGTTGACACCGAACAGTGCACGGTATTTCTCCAGGGTCAGTACATCGGTGTACGGATCAATGCCTGCTTCATCGACCTGGTCCAGTGTCACCAGTTCGTTTCCGACTTCATCCGAAGGATACGTCAGCATCAGTACGACCTTCTTTACGCCCCGGGCAATGCCCTTCAGGCAGATGGAGAAGCGGTTGCGCGAGAGAATGGGGCAGATAACACCGACTGTTTCACCGCCCGTCTTGGCACGTACGTCGTCAGCGATATCATCAACCGTGCAGTAGTTGCCCTGCGCTCTGGCGACGATGGATTCGGTGATGCCAACAACATCGCGGTCACGCAGCGCAAAGCCTTCGCTTTCCGCAGCCTGTACAACAGACTCGCAGACAATGCGGGGAAGGTCATCTCCCTCACGGATGATCGGAGCTCTTACACCCCTTGAAACAGTACCGATTCTTCTTTCCATAATCATGATCCTCCGGTATTCAAACAACAGTACAATTATATCTTTTTCTATGGTAGATGCACGTGGGAATGACGAAATTATGCTACGATTTGCATTGAAGGAGTCACAGGAATGAAAAGTATTACAAATTACGGACTGGTTCTGGAACCGGTGGAAACATCCTTTGAGCATACATGGCGCATTCTGAAGGAAGGAAAGGAAACCGGACGGGTGGACCTCAGCCGGGAAGGGGTTCTGTCCATCTACGTGAATGAGCCGGACAGATATCATCACATCGGCTTTGATACCGTGCGGATCCTGACGGTCTATGCCCATGAGGACCTCGGTATGGATACCGTCTCTGCAACCATGGACAAAGACAATGAAGGCGCCAGAAGAATCCTGACGCACAACGGCTATGAAATCGTATTGGAGACCGCAGGTCATCTCTGCCTTGAGCACAGGAAGCTGACAACCGTCCGTGATGATGAATACGACCCCGGAGAGGGAAAGAAGGTCCTGTACTTTGCCGGAGGCTGTTTCTGGGGCATGGAGAAGGCGTTCACACTGCTGGATGGTGTAACAGCCACCTGTACAGGCTATGCCAACGGACATACGCCAGCGCCCCGTTACGAGGACATCTGCCGCAATGATACCGGTTACCGGGAAACGGTGCGTGTGACGTATGATCCGGCACAGGCACCGACGGAAATCCTCCTGAAGGCGTTCTTCCTCTGCATCGATCCGACGGTGAAGGACAGGCAGGGAGAGGATATCGGTACCCAGTACCAGACCGGGGTATACTACCGGGATGAGGCACTCGGTGAGGAAGTACGCCGGTACTTCGAAGAAGAAAAGAAGAAGTATGACTGCTTTGAGGTGGAGCTGGAACCTTTGAAGGTATTCTATGAAGCCGAAGAGTATCACCAGAAATATCTGGACAAGATGCCCAACGGCTACTGCCATATCACCACTGTGGAAATGGAAGAAGTCAGAAAGCTGAACAACCACTGAAGAATACAGCAGTCTGCTTCGGATGAGGTGAATCTATGAAACGTTTAGCGCTGCGGGGCTATGGGAATCATGGCCGGGATATGGAACTGATTCTGTCGGAAAGCCGGCAGAACGCTTTCCAGGTAACAGCCGTCTACGATATCGATTATGAAAAGACCGGGAATACAGAGTTCCTCGGTCTTCCTGTCCGTTCGCCGGATGCGCTGGATGAAGACTATCGGGCCGGGTTGTTTGATGAAGTGCTGGTGACGGTCTATGAACCGAGGGTCAACCGCAGGATTGCGGATGATCTTCTGGCCAAGAGAATCCCGGTATGCAGGGAGGTCCAGCACAATGTCATGGCGGAGCCGGAAACGTTTCCCCTGGCGGAAGAAGTACAGGAGTATCCAGAGAGAGGATACCGGCGCTTCTGCTACAGCAATGTGTACCTGCATGTAACAAAGCGCCACTGTATTCCGTTTGTTTTTGATCAGGCAGGCAGGATCAATAAAGCGTACTGGCGTGATTATCAGCTGAAGCTGATGCCGTATGGTATGTATTACCAACCGGATCCGGGCATGCCCTGCAGGGATCTTGCCGGTGAGTGGGCACTTCTTGCCGGTCTGCTCAGCAGAAACTACTGGCATTTCACCTATGAGACGATCGACAAAGTACATCTGCTGGAGAAGCACGGCTTCCGGGGAAAGTACCTGCTGGCAAAGCCGGCCTTTGCACCGGCTCTCATGCGTCTGGCAGGCGTGGAGGAAGACCGGATTGTCTGGCTGGAGGATCTTGACCCCTCCATCAATTACCGGCCGGAACGGCTGGTCTGTCCAGTGCTGGGAGATGATCCGTTCCACGACATCGTCGAGGTCCGTGACGCAGCGCCCGTTCTGGCAGAGTATGCGGAATCGGTCCGCCGGAAGCTGATGATTGACGGGGACTATCCTGCCCGTATCTATGTCAAGCGGATCGGCAAACGGCGTTTGAAGGTATCGCAGGAATGGCTGGACCAGCATGGATTCCGGACGATTGTCCCGGAAGAACTGAGCGTTGAGGAACAGATCCGCCATTTCATGCACGCAGACATCGTTCTCAGCCCGCACGGTGCGAATTCCACCAACTCTCTGTATATGAAGAAGGGAAGCGTGCTCATTGAGACATTCCCGACGAACTACATCTATCCCTGCTGTATAGAGACCTGCGAAGAAAGGGGTATCCATTATCTGATGGTGACGGGATACAGGCATCATGGACACACTTCGGAGAATACAGAAGAAACATACACTGTTGTGGAACGTGCTCTGGACAGTGCGGTGAGAGCGGCGGAAAAGCTGACGGCAGCAGATGAATGAACAACCGGCAAACGGTTGTTTTTCATACGGGATATTCTATAATGAACACGTATGTGAAGATTGGTCTTCCAACCTTCACAAGTGAGGACAGTCAATGGCAAACAGCAATTTTCTGGTCAATCTATCCATTCTCTACCGCAATTCCCAGAAGTATTTTGACCGTCTGCTGGCGAAGTTCGACATCGGTGCCGGACAGCTCATCTATATCATTGCCATCAATGAGAATGAAGGTGTCACCATGCAGGAAGTATCCCGCCTTCTGGAGATGGACAAGGGTACGACGACCAAGTCCATCCAGCGTCTGATCGAACAGGGATATGTTGAGATCCGCGTCGATGAGAAAGACAGGCGCATCAAGCATCTGCATATGACGGAAAAGTCCGGGCAGGTCATCAATGAAATCTACGGGTACCGGAATGACTTCCGCAACGTACTGGCCAAGGACATGGACTTTGATTCCTTCAGTGAAGACATGGACCGGGTAACGGACAACTCCCGTACCTTGATCAATGAAGAAGATCCCTATCAGGGAATCCGGATCGGCAGGCTGGAAAAAGTATCCTGGAAGGATTATCCGGGAAAGGCAGCAGCTGCGGTATACATGGGTGGCTGCAACCTGAAGTGCCCATGGTGCGGCCAGCGGGATCTGGTATTCATGCCGGAAAGCCATGAGA
>JAFOIY010000022.1 GCA_017420505.1 Solobacterium sp.
GTGAATGCACCGGGCAGATCATTGATGTCCTGGTACGCAAAATCCACTTCCATCTCCTTGTCAACCCGATCGGTGAGCTTTTCACGGAAAAGATGCTCATGTTCCTTTTTGATGATCAGGACGACTTTGTCAAAGCCTGCCTGATGCGCGTCATAAATAGAGAACTCTATGATCGGTTCTCCATGGTTTCCGACATCATCGATCTGTTTCATGCCGCCGTATCTGCTTCCCATACCGGCTGCGAGGATGACTAACGTAGGCTTCTGCATATGAAAACTCCTTTTGCTGTATCTTTAAACTGATTATAGCAAATCCCGTACCTTTTTTCGATGGTATAATACAGTTTATGAAAAAACTGATACTGGCCAGTCAGTCGCCGCGGAGAAATGAACTGATGGAAAAATGCAGCCTTCACTTCACCGTGGAAGCCACTGACATAGATGAGACGATTGAGTGTACAGAAGACCTGCAGGAAGCCGTCATGCGCCTGGCTTACGGAAAAGCGCACGCTGTCCTGCAGAAGCATCCCGATGCGGTAGTGGTCGGCTCCGACACCATCGTTGTTGTGGATGATGAGGTGCTGGGCAAGCCGAAGGATGAAGCGGATGCTGTGTCAATGCTCCGGAAGCTCTCAGGCAGAACCCATCTGGTCATGACCGGGCTCTGCATCATCAGCAGCGCACGGGAATACCGGAACGTCAGCGTCAGCGAAGTGGCGTTTGAAACCATGGATGAAGAAGAGATCAGCAGCTATGTCCGTACCGGAGAACCGATGGACAAAGCCGGCGCCTACGCTGTCCAGGGCATCGCTGCTAGATACATCAAGGAGATCCGTGGTGACTATTACGCAATCATGGGTCTACCGCTGTCCATGGTCTATGAAGCACTGAAGGACAGAACCTGGTATGAAGAGGACTGAACCGATATGAACAATGAACAGAACATCAGAATTGCTGTAGCAGGAGCCGGATATGTCGGCTTTTCCCTGTCCATGCTGCTGGCCCAGCACCATCCGGTCACCATCGTGGATGTAGTTCAGGAAACCGTGGACCGGATCAATGAAGGGAAAAGTCCTGTACAGGATGAATACATCGAGGAATACCTGAAGAAGAACCTGCCGGTCCATGCAACCCTGGATGCGGAAACAGCCTACAGGGAAGCGGATGTAATCATCGTTGCCGTACCGACAGACTATGACCCGGACCAGGACTACTTTGACTGTACCCAGGCAGAGAAGGTGCTGCGGATGATCACAAAGTTGAATCCTGCAGCCACCATCGTTATAAAATCTACAGTACCGGTCGGCTGGACACGTATGATGCGTACATCCACCGGCAATGATCACATTCTCTTCAGTCCGGAATTCCTGCGGGAATCCAAAGCTCTGTATGATAATCTGTATCCTTCGCGCATTATCGTCGGCTGTGACGATGCCTGCCGTGAAGAAGCAGAGCGTTTTGCTGCTCTGCTGACGGAAGGCGCGCTGAAGGAAGATATTGATGTGCTGTTCATGGACTTCACCGAAGCGGAAGCGGTCAAGCTGTTTGCCAATACCTATCTCGCCCTCCGGGTAAGCTTCTTCAATGAACTGGATACCTATGCGGAAATCAAAGGGCTGAATACCCGGAACATCATCCGCGGTGTCAGTCTGGATCCCCGCATCGGTGCACACTACAACAATCCATCTTTCGGATACGGCGGCTACTGTCTTCCGAAGGACACGAAGCAGCTGCTGGCAAACTACCGGGATGTGCCGGAGAACCTGATCCGTGCCATCGTCGACAGCAACCGGACGCGGAAGGACTACATTGCGGACAGTGTGCTGAAGAAGGCAGGCTACTACACGTATTCGGATGAGACGGACTATGATGCGGCGAAGGAGAAGGATGTCGTGATCGGTGT
Organism: Solobacterium sp.; assembly: GCA_017420505.1. Taxonomy (GTDB): domain Bacteria; phylum Bacillota_I; class Bacilli_A; order Erysipelotrichales; family Erysipelotrichaceae; genus Bulleidia. Next base: position 1,903 of record JAFOIY010000022.1, read on the forward strand.
CTACCGTCTGACCATGAAGACCGACTCCGACAATTTCCGCCACTCGTCCATTCAGGGAGTCATGAAGCGGATCAAGGCCAAAGGAGCAAAGGTCATCGTTTATGAACCATCGCTTCCGGATGGAAGCACCTTCTTCGGCAGTCCGGTGCTCAATGATCTTGCGGAATTCAAAAAGCGGTGCCAGGTGATTCTGGCCAACCGCTACAGTGAAGAGGACCTTGATGATGTCAGGGAGAAGGTCTATACCCGGGATCTGTTCCAGGAGAACTGAAAAGCCGCTGATGCGGCTTTTTACATACGCTGGTAGACCCGGAATATCATCTGCAGTGCATGATAGGCCTTCTTCCTGAGAAGAAAGGCAATCAACCGGTACTTTGCCGGGAAAGCCGGATCGTATTCCGATACAGACTGCTGCAGTGCAGGGTTGTCCACAATGCACCGGAACAGTTCCTTCTTCTTTGCCGGTGTATTGTCATCGGTAAAGACAAAGTAGTTCATCAGTACATTGACATTAACGATGCAGCAGTTGCCCGCCAGTCTGCGGATCTTTTCCGGTTCATTCTGCAGCAGACCGTGAATGACCTCAAAGGACCGGAAGAACTTCGGCAGTGCATCCTGTGTCTGCCGTGCGGCTGATTCTGTACTGAGCTGATAGCAGTAGTAGGGACGATCCGCTGTTTCCGTCCGTGGATGCTGCAGCAGGAACCCGGTCAGGAATACCGTATCTTCCGCAAGGGACAGTTCTTCCCGGAAACGGATATCACCGATACAGTCCCTGCGGTAGATCTTTCCCCATACAGTACCGTAGA
>JAFOIY010000188.1 GCA_017420505.1 Solobacterium sp.
CCGAGATGCAGTTCTCTCCCGAGTACGGTTCTTCTCTGCTTGCTTTCTGGCTGTCCGGAAAGACCCAGCATATACATATCCTGCACGGTAATGGTTTCCGTGCTGTCGGTAAACGTGATCTGATGCGCCAGCGCTTCCTTGATCACTTCCCGGGAAGCGTGCTCTACGCCGACTTTGTGCTCCGTACGTGCCTGCTTTTTGTCCAGGAACGCGTTCCGGCAGCCTGGTACTGCCTGATTGATCCGTTCCCGGATCCGGTTGCCCGGGGAGTCCGGGTCTGTCAGGATGATCACGCCCCGGGTCTGCTGCGCCTGCCGGATGCGTCCCAGGACATCATCACTCAGTGCCAGTCCCCCGGTAACGATCACATCGCATTCGAAGCACTGCTTCAGCAGCGCTTCATCGTGCCGGCCCTCTACCACAATCACTTCCCGGATCTTCATTCTTCCCCCAGGAACCGCCGGTAGTTCTGCAGAACAATCTCAGCCAGCGCTTCCTCCGTCATACCCCGGTATGATGCCAGTGCGCGCAGTATGTAAGGCAGGTTGCAAGGTTCATTGCGCTGTCCGCGGAACGGTTCCGGCGTTACATACGGCGCATCTGTTTCCGTCAGCAGATAGTTCAGATCCATATCTGCCACCACTTCCCGGGCATGCCGTACATTGAGCCAGGTTGCCGGTCCGCCGTAGGAAATGTAGTATCCGAGCTTGATGAACTCCCGGCTCATTTCCAGGCTGCCGGGGAAGCTGTGCATCAGTGCCCTGGCCGGATGGGCCTTCATGATGTTGTAGGTATCCTGGATGGCTTTCCGGCTGTGGACCAGGATCGGTTTGTTCAGGGATACTGCTTTTTCAATGGAGTGGATGAATACTTCCTTCTGCAGTTCTTTATGGTCCCTGTCCGTAATGTAATCCAGTCCGATTTCACCGATGGCGGTGATCCGCGGGTCTTCGGCAATTTCATCGAATTCCCTGACCATGGCATCATCCACTTCGTCAATCCGCTGCGGGTGGATGCCGTAGGCAAGCTGGAAGCGGTACGGGTCCTTTTCTACGAAAGGCATGGCTCTGCGGGCTTCTTCCGCGTCCGTGGTAATGATCATCATACGTTCGACACCTGCATCCTGCGCACGCTGAAGGACGTCCCGGAAGTCCTCCCGGAACGCACGTACAAACAGGTGAACATGGCTGTCGATATACTTCATGCGGCTCACTTTCCCAGGCAGAAACGGGAGAAGATTTCATCCAGCAGGACTTCCCTGCCGCCTTCTCCGGTGATTTCCTTCAGATCGTTCCAGGCGCTTTCCAGATCAATGGTCACCAGATCCGTCTCCATGCCTGCCTTCATTGCCTTTACGGCTTCCTGTACGGAGGTACGGGCACTGCGGGCCAGGGCGAGCTGTCGTTCGTTGTTGAAGGTATCCTGCTCGGCCGCGTACAGTTCCTCGGCGTATTTTTCCGCAATGGCTCTGCGGAGATCATCAATGTCCCCCAGCAGAGCGCTGACGGACAGGGCATCGGGGATTTCTTTGCGGTCCTTCTTGTTGTAGAGAATGATCCTGTCCTTGTGCGCCGTCATCTCCAGCAGGGCTTCATCCTCTGCGTCCAGACCGCGCTCTGCGTCCAGTACCAGCAGGACCAGCTGGGCGCGCTCCAGCGCTTTCAGGGAGCGCTCAATGCCCATCTCTTCGATCCGGTCGCCTGCTTCGTGGATTCCGGCGGTATCGATCAGGTTCAGCGTAACATTGCCGATGCGCACACTGCCTTCCACCAGGTCCCTCGTTGTCCCGGCGATCTCTGTAACGATCGCTTTGTCCTCTTCCAGCAGTGCGTTCAGCAGTGAGGATTTACCTACATTCGGTTTGCCTACAATGGCTGTATTAATGCCGGAACGGATCAGGATGGACTGCTCTGCTGTATGTATGACTTCTTCGATCCGGTCCAGCCAGCGCTCTGCCATCGGCAGGATCTCTTCCGATGTCAGCTCCTGGATGTCTTCATACTCCGGATAATCGATGTTCGCTTCAATCTGGGCCAGGATTCCTGTCAGATCTTCAATGAGCGGGTCCAGAATCTTCCGTACACTGCCCTGCAGACTGTGCAGCGCGCTTCTCGCATTGATGTTGTCCCGGGCATTGATCAGATCATTGACAGCCTCTGCCTGGGCCAGATCCATCTTGCCGTTCAGGAATGCCCTCTCGGTGAATTCCCCGTTCCTGGCCATCCGTGCTCCGCTGCTCAGGCACAGACCGAGCACCCGGTTGGTCACAAACACACCGCCGTGGCACATGATCTCCACCATGTCCTCTCCGGTATAGGAGCGCGGTGCACGGTAAATGTTCACCAGTACCTCATCCACCGCTTCCTGACCGTCCAGAATGCGGCCGTAGTGCACGGTATAGCCTTCCGCATCATCCAGCGGACGGTCAAAGACCTTCTGCAGCACATCCAGGCTCTCTTCCCCGCTGATGCGGATCATGGAAATGGCGCCTTTGCCGGGCGGTGTACCGATTGCGGCGATTGTATCTGTAAACATCAGTTGTCCTCCAAAGAATCATCCGGCACAACTACAAAGTCCCGGGAACGGAAATAGTCATTCCGGAAAACCATCGAACTGACCCGGAACATCGTCTGCACTTCATTGTTCATCCGGCTGACATACTCTTCGCCCGGATCTTCACCGTAAGGCACAAACTGCCCGTAAGACGCATAGTATTCACCGGTTTCGCTCAGCCAGCTGCCGTCGGTGAAGTACACGACCTTCTCCTTTTCATCGAAATAGTCATTGCCGAGATACAGACGAGGGTCGTAGTCCAGATCATACAGGTTCAGCACCGTCGGCAGAATATCGAAGGTACTGTTCACCCCGTCCAGCTTCTTCGCCCCCAATGCCGGCGCATACAGCACGAACGGAGTACGGTCCATGTTCATGCCTTCCCGCTTATCGACTGCGGTAGTATAGTCGGCGATTGTGGAGAGCGGTGTATTCAGCGGATGGTGGTCCGCAAAGAAGACAATGGCGGTATCCTCCAGGATCCCCTTCTCCTCCAGCGTATCCAGCAGCAGACGGAAGCCGCGGTCCAGCTCCATCGCCTTGGAAATATAGCGCTTGACATTGATCGGATAGTCCGGATGGAGGGCATTGATCTCATCGAGGTACTTATTGCCCAGCGCACTGTCCGCGTCATACGGGAAATGCATGCTCGAGGTCACATACAGGACCATGAACCGGTCTTCATCCATGTACTCGGGCATGGTCTTCTCAAACAGTTCATAGTCGCTCGGCCAGCCGAACAGCCGTGTATACTGCACATCATTGTAGTTCAGATAGACCTCACAGCCAGAATTCCCGTAGAGCGTCCGGCGTTCATAGAATTCATCCTTCCAGTTGTGGAAGGCAGCCGTTGCGTATCCTTGGTTTCTGAACAGATTGAAGATTCCTTCGGAGAAATCATTGTTCCGGTACTGGTTCGGTGTACAGACGTCCGATTCCGGTATGAGGGAATACAGGGAAATGAACTCCGACTCGCCTGTCGTACAGCTGTACTTCGGAGTATAGTGATGCGTAAAGTCAAAGCCTTCTTCCTTCATCATCCACATGGTCGGAGTCAGCTCCGGATCCAGTGCCATGTAGTCAAAGGCTTCAATCATGATATAGATCAGGTTCTTTCCCCGCAGTGCACCGGTCATTTCATTGTAGTCCGCAACCGTACGGGACAGGAACCACTGGTCCAGCTGCTTGATGTTCTCGTTCTCTTCCGCTTCACTGGCTGCCCGCCACTCGGTATCGTCGATGATCCGGTGGGGTTCTTCTGTATCCTCCGGGATGGTTTCTTCTGCCGGATCCGTATCCTCTCCTGCATCGATCACCAGTTCGTATTCTTCATCCTTGGTCAGTGTCATGAGATCCCGCAGAAGGAAACGCCCGACACCGAACTCATTGAGCGCCTGGCCGATGAAGCGCGGATAGCGGTACGGCTGCGTGACCCCTTCCCCCCAGACCGTATAGAGGCCGCAGAGGTCCAGGAACACCGCACCGGCAAGACCCCACAGCAATGTCTTCCGGTCTGCCTTCAGTGCCTGACGCTTGATGAGGCTGTACACCGTCAGTACCAAGGGTGCCAGCAGCACCGTCCAGGATACCGGCTTGATGGCCTTGATGAACGACGGCGCAAAGGAGAGCACTCTGCCGATCATACCGGTACCGCCGCGGATGGATGTATAGTTGCCGAGATAGTGGATCATGGTCAGTTCCACCACGGTAAAGCAGGCAATGATCCAGGCAATCACATAGACGGCTGTGCGCCTGATCTTTTCCGGCAGAAAGCCGCAGACAGCGGTAATGAACAGCGCTGCAGCTGCTGTAAACAGTACAATGCGCACCGTAGCGACGGACCACAGGGAAAACGACAGCAGACGGAAGACACCTTCCGCCCACATCAGCATCACAAACAGCTCCAGCGCTGTTCTTTTGAAGTAATCCTTATGTTCGTTCACTGATTGCCTCCGAAAGGATAGTTGAAGGAGACTTCACTGCCGAGGTTGTTCCAGGGAGACATCAGCAGAATGACCACATCCGGAGAGACCTCATTGATCTTCGCCTCGGTAATGGTTTCCGACTGGTAGGCATCCCCCCACCAGAACTCCCGGAAGGACGCTACAAAGTAGGGAATCACGGTCCTGGCCATGGAATCGCCGATGAACAGGATCCGCTTTCCATTGGAATGCCCTTCATTGACAAACCGTGTCGTATCCAGCAGGACACCATCATAGACCAGACCGTCCGTATTGGTCTCAAAGACGCTCCGGTCATAGAGCACATCGCCCAAGGTACCGCGCAGGGAATCAAAGCCGCGCATTACCTGGGTATCGTAGGTCGGAATCCACAGTGCCAGATCCTCTTCATCCGCAAATCCCCTGCCGACGCGCTGTCCCCAGCTGCCGAACAGTGTATCTTCATGGACTTCCTGCGTATAGTTGTGGATATCCAGGACTTCCTCCGGGAAATAGACCCCGCCTTTCTGCATCTCTTCCGCAAGCAGTGTAAAGGCGTAGAATCCCGCTTCCGTTGTCCAGTGATGGTCTGTCAGGTAGAAGAACCGGTAGAGGTCCGGATCGATGGTATGCAGGCCTTCCCGCAGATCTATATAGGGGGTACCGTTGTCCCGCAGACGCTGCAGGAAGATCTCGATATTGTCATTTGAAGAATCGGTATATCCCGGAGGCAGTTCATCGTCATACATGGAAATCTTGTCCGGGGTAATCGCGAACCAGAACGGTATGCCGCGCTGGGCGAAGTAGTTGTACAGCGCGCTGATATTGTCCGCGTTCTGCTGCAGTGTTTCCGCTTCGATCGGTTCATGGAGATACGTCAGCTGCCCGTTGTTCAGCCGTACGACACCGTTCAGCATCCGCTGCCCCAGCATTCTGCGCATCATACCGTTCAGCTTCAGGAATTCTTCCTTTTCGTAGAATACAGCATTCATCTCCTGTTCCGTATCCGCGTCTTCCGGAAGCTGTTCATTGACCGGAACATCTCCCTGTCGGAAATGGAAAACATTCAGCATCGTACCGACGGAAAGGAGCAGGATCAGGATGAGGAACACGATCCCCATCAATTTGTTTTCAAACTTTTTCATACTCAGAAATTAAAATAGATAAACGGATTGTGCGCACCCATCACCAGGTAGGACGCCGACCAGAGAAACAGGAAGGTACAGAGCACAGGTACAAGGAGCGGGAAGATCCAGCGGTTGAATACCTTGACCTTCCTGAGCGCCTTCGCAGCCTTTGCCGGAAGAGAGCCCGACAGCACCACAGCAGCAGCCAGCAGCGCTGCGTTTTCATACAGGATCTGCAGAAAGCCGGCGTCCGCCAGACCGCCTGCGTTCCCGCCTGCCCCGAACAGCGCCGCAATATAGCGCCCCGCACTGCCGGGATCCGGCGCATTGAAGAGAACGAACAGCAGGCAGACTGCCAGCATAGTGAAGAGCCGGTAGAACAGCCGGAATACCCCCGGCTTTTCTTCCGGACAGATCACATAGCGTTCCAGGCACAGCAGCACAAAGTATCCCAGGCCCCACAGTACAAACGTAAAGTTCGCCCCGTGCCAGATGCCTGTCAGGAGCCAGACCACGAACAGATTGCGGATCTGGAAGGGAATACTGCCCCGGTTGCCGCCCAGCGGAATATACACATAGTCCCGGAACCAGTAGCTCAGCGACATATGCCACTTCCGCCAGAAGTCGGTAACGCTGCGGGCAGTATACGGATGGTCGAAGTTTTCCTCAAAGCGGAAACCGAACATTCTGCCCAGACCGATCGCCATGTCGGAATAGCCGGAGAAATCAAAGTAGATCTGCAGGGTATAGGCCAGCGCGCCCAGCCACAGGATACTGCGGGGCATCCACGCCGTATCCCCGAAGCGCATGCACCTCTGGACAATCAGCGCCATCTGGTTGGCGATCAGGATCTTCTTCGAGAATCCGTAGATGAACCGTTTCGCACCGATTCCGATCCCGTTCAGCGTCATCTTCCGGTTTCCGATCTGCTCGGCAATCGAGTGGTAGCGTACAATCGGACCGGCAATCAGCTGCGGGAAGAACATGATGTACAGTGCCAGGTACAGGAAGTTCTTCTGGCATTCCGTTCTGCCTGTATAGACATCGATCATGTAGGAAATGACCTGGAAGGTATAGAAGGAAATGCCGATCGGCAGGCGGATTCCCTGCAGAGGGATCGCGGTATGGAACAGACCGTTGATGGTAGAAATGCTGAAATCCAGGTACTTGCAGATAAAGAGAATGCCGAGGTCCAGCACCAGAGAGGCAATCAGCAGTGCCCTCCGCATTCCTTTTCCCTGCGCACGGTCCATACCGAGCGCAGCTGCCCAGTTCAGGAAAGCCGAGACAATGACTACATAGACGAAAAAAGGCTCACCGTGGGCATAAAAGAAGATGCTCGCAGCGAGCAGGATATAGTTATGAAGCTGCTTCGGCGCAATCACGCACAGCAGGAGCACCGCCGGCAGGAACAGAAAAGCAAAGTATGTACTGGAAAAAACCATACTGTCATTATATGCGAAAAACCGCAAACCGTAACAGATTCTCTGCGCTTTACTTCAAATGTTCCACCGTCCAGCGGATTCCTTTGGCCAGACGCTCGTCTGCCTGCATGAAATGATTGCCTTCATTCCACTCAAAGCAGGCCTGGGCATATCCTTTCACGGTTTCATACACCTGTTCTGTACACTGGCCTACGGAAGCCATCAGAGGATTCTTCGCCAGCGGTTCCTTGTCACCCAGGGACAGATAGACCGCAGACGCATTAAGAGGATGTTCCCGCAGCCAGTCCGTGAATCCCTGGAACCAGAGGGAACCCGACGCGCTCACCGCACCATCGAACGCATCCGTGCATCCTGCAGCCCACAGCGCAAAGAGACCGGCCAGGGAATACCCGGCGATCACGGTCCGGTGCGCATCCTTCAGAAGCGGGAATACGGTGTTCTGCAGTTCCTGCAGGAAGGCTTCCCCGTGGCCTGCAAAGTCATTTCCCTTCCGGAAGACCTTCGGTGCATACCACGGTGAAAGGTCCTCATCCCAGGAAAAGCCCGTCACATTCAGCAGACTGGCATCCGGGACAAGATCCAGGAATGTTTCCGGCTTTTCTGCACCGAGCAGAAGTACATATACATCACTGCGGATAAACGGTTCTACTTTCAGGTTCATGGAATCAACTCCTTTCCGGATACTGTACGATCATGAACAATCTGTGAAACAGGAAGTCCCCGGATTGACTTTCCCAGGAAATACAGTTACTGTCAAATCAACATGACATCCCTTGTCAAACGGAAGGATTACGGGACCATCATCGCGGCCGTTGCCGGTACCATGATGTTCGGCATGCTGCTGGTATACCTTGTCTCAGAGTACGGCAGCCAGTTCCGTGAATTCATCGAAATACTCAGCCGTCACGACGAAGAAGAATTCGAAGCATATGTCCGGGCAGGCGGAATACTGAAAGGTATGGGCATTATCTTTGCGGCGGTATCCATACAGGTCATCAGTATCGTCATCCCGGGTATGATCATCAATGTCGCGGCCGGTGTCATCTACGGATGGTGGGAAGCGTTTATTGTGTGCTACCTGTCCTTTATTGCGGCCAACTTCGCCATCTACTATATCATTCACAGGCTGACCGGAGAGAAGAAGCCTTTCCAGAACTATACCATCTCGCCCCGTTTGATGAACCGTCTCAGGAACAGTGATCCTGTATTCACGATAGCCGTATGCTATCTGGTTCCCGGTGTACCGAACGGCATCGTCCCGCACATTGCCGGGCACTCCGGGCTGACACCGAAACAGTTCCTCATTGCTGTATCATCCACGGTCTGGATCCAGATCCTGATCAACTGCAGCATCGGTCATTTTCTGATCCGCGGCCAGTACATCTACATGCTGATGTCCTTCGCCCTGCAGTTCTTCATCATCTACGTGGTAAACAACAACAAGGAAGCTGTGATGGAACTCTTTGAGCGGGTGTTCCACCTCAGCGATGATTGATCATTCCCTATCGCCTGATCAGTACCGGTTCCTTCATGGACCGGTATTTTTTCTGTGTTCCGGCAATCCTTGTACCTGGACCATGTCATTGTTTTCATCACGATTCCTTGCTCCATCCAAGCACCCGCTTCTTCATCCCCTCAATATCCAGCACACCGTACGCAAAGCCCTTGCGCACCAGCTCTGCCGGC
>JAFOIY010000189.1 GCA_017420505.1 Solobacterium sp.
ATGAAGAAGAACGCTGCTGAAGTCGTAACCGGAGAAGCACTTGATGTATTCGCCGGCTCCCGGCCGCTCAAGGATACTGAGAAAGAGCCGGTCAAGGCGTATATCCTGCAGCTGCTGAAGGAAAAGTACGGCATCGAGGAAGATTATTTCCTCTCTGCCGAGATCGAAGTCGTACCGGCCGGGGAAGCCCGCGACTACGGTCTGGACCGCTCCATGATCATGGGCTACGGCCATGATGACCGGATCTGCGCCTATACCAGCATGTGTGCCCTGATGGACATGAAGAAACCGGAACGGACAGCCTGCTGCATCCTTGTGGACAAGGAAGAGATCGGTTCGGTAGGCAATACAGGCATGCACTCCCGCTGGTTCATCAACGTTGTTACAAAGTTGCTCGCCAAGCAGGGATGCTCCCTGCCGGAAGAGATCAATGACGCTCTGGAGAACTCGAAGATGCTCTCGAGCGATGTATCGAATGCCTATGACCCCAACTATCCGGAAGTCAACGATCCGAAAAACAGTGCGTACTTCGGGTGCGGCATTGTCTTCAACAAGTTCACCGGATCCCGCGGCAAAGGCGGCTCAAACGACGCTCACCCGGAATTCATCGCCAAGGTCCGCCGGATCCTGGCCGAGGAAGATGTACAGTTCCAGACCTGTGAACTGGGCAAGGTCGACGTAGGAGGCGGCGGAACCATCGCCTACATCCTTGCGGACCTGAACATGGATGTCATGGATGCCGGCATCGCGGTGCACAACATGCACGCACCGAGCGAACTCGCTTCCAAAGCGGACATCTACGAAGCGTACCGGGCGTACAGAGCGTTCCTGGCGAAGATGGCCTGAGCAGGCACGGATACCCGGCAAACGAAAAGATCCCGGAAAGGGATCTTTTGTTCTGCCTTCCGGGGATATAATAGAGAATGCCGCAGGCAGGATTGAGGAGGATTGAAATGCGCAGAATGATCGGAAGAATCCATGCAGTGCTTGCCGTTTCCGCTCTTTTTCTGTCCGGCTGCACCGCTCCGGAACATACTGCGGATGCACCTGCCGGATCAGAGTCACCTGCCGTAACGGAACCGGCTCCCTTTGTCTATGAATTCAATCCCCATGTACTATCCCGCGAATATACCGTGATCTACGGTCCGGAGATCGAACCGCTGTTCTACGGCTTCTGCGACGCAGTGCTGGAAGGCAGGGATACCTTCCCGTGCCCTTCGCTTGAGGTCTATCATCAGATCCTGACAATTGCGGTTGTATGCCTCCCGGTTGCGGATTACTGCATTGACAAGGACAGCATCCGGGTCGAGAACGGCACCGGCTTCATTCCCTACACTATGGACCACAATCAGCAGACAGAGCTTGTACAGCAGTTCCGGAGCCGGGTATATGAAGTAATCACTGCCGCAGTGCCCTATCAGGAAGAGGACTTCATCATCGCAGCAGAACTGCTCACCGCTGTCGCAAACAAGGATGATATCGACGAAGACGGTATGCTGCTGGAGAACAGCCTGACGATCCGGCCGTACCGGGCCATCATGGAAAACAAGGGCATCTGCCAGGAGATCGCCGGAGAGTATATCTATTATCTGCTGCAGACCGGCATCAACGCAGTGACCTGTTCGGGACTGTCACGTGATAAAGAAACCGCGCATATGTGGGCGCTGGTTGAACTGGACGGTGATTACTACCACGTGGATCCGATGTTCACAGTCCAGTACCCGGACAGCCTGGCCTTTTTCGGGCTGACGGATGAAATGCGTGAACAATACGGTGATTTCCCGCCGGAAAACTGGTCCTGTGCCGAGTCGGATGTTCTGAGCCATAAAGACTATGCAGCGGACAATGAACGTTTCCTGCCGCTCTGGCGCGCTGAATCCTATACCATCGACCGTACGGAACGTCTGCTGCACCTGTCTTTGTTCGATGTCTACGCACCGGCAGAAACGGATGAATTCCGGTACTGACTGCGAAAAAAGCCATACATTCCTGTATGGCTTTTTCTGACTTTTCCTTCCGGATTGTCCGTTGGAGATCCTTTACTCGACCGCAACCTTGATGCCCGGGCCCATTGTTGTCGCAATGGTGATTCCCTTGATGTAGGCACCCTTGACAGAAGCCGGACGGACACGGATCAGCTGGTCCTTCACTGCATTGAAGTTGCCGATCAGTGCTTCGTCGCTGAACGATACTTTACCGATCAGTGTGTTCAGGTTTCCTTCTCTATCAACACGGTATTCGATCTGACCCTTCTTGATCTGATCAACAGCAGACGCTACGTTCATCGTAACGGTTCCTGTCTTAGGGTTCGGCATCAGGCCTCTCGGACCCAGCAGACGGCCCAGCTTACCCAGCTGACCCATCATATCCGGTGTCGCAACGATGATGTCGAAGTCGAGCCATCCGCCCTGGATCTTCTCGATCATGTCAGCGCCGCCGACAAAGTCCGCACCCGCGTTCTGCGCCTCTTCCACCTTCGCACCCTGGGTAATGACAAGAACCTTTCTTGTCTTACCTGTTCCGAAGGGCAGCGGCATCGCACCACGGATGTTCTGGTCCGCCTGACGCGGATCAACGTTCAGGTTGAAACTGATTTCAACGGAAGAGTCGAACTTCGTTACGCTTGTCTTCTTTGCCAGAGCGACTGCTTCAGCAATCGGCAGCGCAACCATACGGTCGACCATCGCCTTCGCTTCTCTGTACTTCTTTCCGGCCATGATTACGCCTCCCATCCTTCGATCTCAATGCCCATATTGCGCGCTGTACCGGCAACGACCTTCATCGCTGCTTCTACATCGTTGGCATTGAGGTCCGGCATCTTGTACTCCGCGATCTCACGGAGCTGTGCCACTGTGATCTTTCCGGCCTTCACGGTCTTCGGTGTACCGGAAGCCTTTTCGATGCCCGCAGCCTTCTTCAGCAGATTCGCTGCCGGTGTCGTCTTGATCACGAATTCAAAGGACTTGTCCTCATACGCAGTAATGATGACAGGGACGATATCACCTTTGCGGTCCTTCGTCGCGTCATTGAACTGCGTGCAGAACTGCGGCATGTTGATGCCGGCAGAAGCCAGTGCAGGTCCGGGTTTTGCGCCGCCTGCAGGGAACTGAAGTTTGCAGATCTTCACAACTTTCTTTCTTGCCATGTGGCCTACCTCCTTACAGAAAGTCCACATGCAGCGGTCCAGCGGATGTTGTCATCCTCCCGCGCATATGTGTGCGCACAAAAAATGTGTGCTTTGTTATATTACATTGATTCCTGTGCTGCGTCAATGCCAATCAGTGCAGAATCCTGCCGGTTCCGCCGCAGAAGCGCACGGTAGTCTCAATGAGCTCCTGTGCTGTCGTTTCCAGCAGATTCCACGGTGTTTCTTCATTGCCCTGGATGATGTAGAAGACATTCCTCGATGCCTCCGTTACCTTGTCCTTCTCTACCTGGCGGATTTCCAGATGGCAGATGATGTCGTTGTCATCATCAACGTAGGAATACTCCCCGGCCTTCACCGGTTTCGGCTCCTCAGAGCCCAGGGGAAGGAAGTTCTCTGTCCCTTCCGTCAGCTTCAATGTTACGTTTCCGGTGAAACGGTCAATGTCATGCGCGCCGAGCGCCAGCCTGGAACGCATGGATATGATGTTGTAGATATCCACGGCTTTATTGATGGCGAAGAGTTCCTGCTTTTTGATCAGGAGCTTCACCAGGTTCTCACAGGCAGGAATGTTCTTCCTGCGCGGTACGTTGACCTTTTCGTGCAGGCGGTAGAAGCCTTCAAAGACCGGGTCTGCTTTATAATCGTATCCCGCATAGCGCTCCAGCAGTTCCTTTACCGCTTCCTCCCGCCATGCCGGATACGCCGGATCCATGGTCCGGTTATCAAGATCCGTGATAACAGCACCGATCGCTTTGACACCCAGATCCAGTACTTCCTTCTTTACGATGAATTTCATGTTTCTTCTCCTTCCAATACAAAAGACCGGCTGTCCGGTCTCTTGTTTTACAGAAGAATCATCTACATCAAAGACCGGGCATGTTGATAATGAATGCTGTTCATAAAGATGCTCGTCATACCCGACCTCTTCTTTCTGCTTCTACAGTACACTTCCCGGTGTAAAGAATCAATTCTGTTCCGTTGAAAGGGCTTCTGATTTCCTGTCCCTGGTCATCAGGGCATTGACGGTTGCCCGGGGATCCCTGCCCTCGTTGATGATGCCGTTCACGGCTTCCGTGATCGGCATTTCCACATGGTACTTCCGGGCCAGCTGCCGTACGGCCGGCAGCGCATTGATGCCTTCCACAACCATGCCTACCTGCTTTACCGCTTCCTCCGGCGCAATGCCCTGCCCGATCAGCGTACCGCAGCGGTTGTTGCGGGAATGACTGCTGGTGGCGGTAACAATCAGATCTCCGATGCCGGCCAGACCATCAAACGTTTCCTCTTCACAGCCCATGGCCAGACCCAGGCGCTTGATCTCTGTCATGCCGCGGGTGATCAGGGCTGCTCTGGCATTGTCACCGTAGCCCAGGCCTCCGGAGATACCGGCAGCCAGAGCGATGACGTTCTTGACGGCGCCGCACAGTTCCGCACCGAGTGCGTCACGGTTGGTATAGACCCGGAATACGGGATTCATGAAGGCATCCTGCACTTTCTGTGCCGCGCCTTCATCCTCACTGGCAGACACAATCAGCGTCGGCAGTCCCAGGGCGACTTCCTCTGCGTGCGTCGGTCCGGTGAGCGCCACCAGGCGGACCTGTCTGCCTGCTTTGGCCATTTCATCCCCGATAATCTGCGTCATCGTATACA
>JAFOIY010000190.1 GCA_017420505.1 Solobacterium sp.
ATGCTCAACCATGTGGAAGTCCTGCCTTATGACTGCGGCAGGCTCTGCCACAGCGTTTGCTGTCAGCCGGAGAACGACCGCGATATGGGCATGTACCTTTTCCCCGGAGAAGAAGCCGTTCATGATCAAAAGGATCCCTGGCTGTTCTGGAGGAAGGTAAAAGCGTCCGATCATCAGTTCCCGCCCGGCTGGCCGGAGGAAGTCTGGTATGTCAACTGCTACGGTCCGGCCTACTGCAAACGCAAGAAAAGACCGCTGCAGTGCCGTTTCTTCCCCGTCACAGCCCATCTGGACGAGGAAGACCAGCTTTCCCTCGTCCGCTTCGACCTTGAACTGCCGTATTACTGTCCTTTGCTGGAAGAAAGCTTTGAACTCAACGAAGACTGGCTGGAAGCAGTATGGCAGGCCTATTCGATCCTGCTGAGCGATCCGGCTGTCTATGACATGATCAAGCAGGAATCCAACGACCGCATCCGCATCAATCATCAGATCCATATTACCTATAAGAAGGAGGCGTAATCCATGGAGTATGTAACCCTCGCCAACGGCATTGAAATGCCTGTCCTCGGATATGGTGTCTACCAGATTCCGAAGGAAGAAACCGAAGCATGTGTACTGAACGCACTGCAGACAGGCTACCGCAGCATCGACACAGCCCAGGCCTACGGAAATGAAGAAGAAGTCGGCAGTGCCATCATCAAGTCCGGCATTCCCCGCCAGGAGATCTTCCTGACCTCCAAGGTCTGGATTTCCGACTACGGCTATGATGCCTGCCGTGCCTCTGTCCTCAGAAGCCTGGAAAAGCTGCAGACAGACTATATTGATCTGATGCTGCTGCACCAGCCCTTCAATGATACCTACGGTGCATGGAGAGCACTGGAAGACCTCTATGATGAAGGCAAACTGCGTGCCATCGGTGTATCCAACTTCTATCCGGACAGACTGATTGACTTCTGTGCGTTCAACCGCATCAAGCCGATGGTCAACCAGGTGGAAGCGCATCTGCTCTTCCAGCAGGCAGAAGCCAAGGTGTTCATGGACAAATACGGTGTGGTTATGGAAGCCTGGGCTCCGCTTGCACAGGCAAACAAGGAACTTATGGAAGAACCGCTCCTGCTGGCCATCGGTGAAAAGTACCGCAAGACACCTGCCCAGCTGGCACTGCGCTGGAACATTGACCGCGGGGTCGTTGTCATTCCCAAGACCACGAACCCGGAAAGAATGGCTGAGAACTTCGATGTTCTGGACTTCAAGCTCAGTGAAGGTGAAATGGTTTCCCTGGAGGCACTGGACAAAAAGAAGAGCCTGTTCCTCTCCCACACCGATCCGGATACCGTAGAGATGTTCATCACTGCTGCCAAGCCGGCAGAGGAAGAACCGATTGCGATTGACTCGCCGGTCGATGAAAGCATTGAACCGACAGCACCTGTAGAACCGGGTGTACCTGCTGAACCGGTGGAGCCTGCTCCGGAAGAGCCTGCAGGCGAGGAACCTGCACCTGAAGAGCCTGCTGAAACAGATCTCCCGGCAGAATAACCGGAAACAGAAAGCGGAATCCGTAGGGAAACCGCTTTTTGTCTGCCTTCGTGCACATATGTGCTGAATACTTTCTGCTGTATATTTTTCCCTGTACAGGTATTGCCTGCGGTCTTTTCCAGCGCTATGGTGGAGGTATGCTGGAGCATCGGAAAGTACTGATCACCTGCGCTCTATGGAACTCAGAAGAATATATCCGGGAAGAACTGGACAGCGTCGTTGCCCAGACCTTTACCAATTGGGAAATGATTCTTGCGAACGATTCGGCCAATGAAGCCACCATGGAAATCATCCATGAATTCATGGAAAAGGATACTCGTTTTCTGCTCATGGGCAACGATACCGGAAGGCACGGTTCCCACGGCAACAACCGCAATCTGATCATCAACGCAGACACAAAGAATGATTCGTATGACTACTATGCCTATCTGGACAACGATGATATCTGGAAACCCAACAAGCTGGAAACCTATGTCCGCAGAGCAGAGGAAATCCGCAGGGAAAAGGGAGAGGATACGCCGATCTGCTTTACCTGCAACATGGAGACCATTGATACCTACGGCAATCTGCTGAGTCCGGATTTTGCCAGTGTCTACCCCTATGAGATCAAGCATCCCATGGATGCCTTCCTGACCCACCGGGTCTTCGGCTGCAACCTCTTCATCGACAAGCGGGTACACGCAGCCCTGCGGCAGATTATGAGCGACCCGGATTTCCCGGAAACCATTTCCTATGACAACCTGACCTATCAGGTTGCGGCTGCCCTGGACGCAGACCTGTCCTTCATCCCGGAAGTACTGATGTCCTACCGCCGCCATTCCTACAACACAACCAAAGGCGCAGTCTACCGCATCACCCCGGGATATTTCCTGAAATCGCTGGCAGGAATCAGGACAGTCATCCACAACAATGCCTTCATCGCCCGTGACAGCATCGATTCCATCGACTATATCCTGCAGCTTGACCTGCCGGAGCAGAAGCGGAAAGAGCTCCTGGAAGTCCGTGAAGGTCTGGAGAAAGGCGGTATCCCGGCAATGCGCATGTGGCATAAGTACCGCATCAGCTGCGGCAACCGCATCCGTACCATCGAGAACTGGCTCAGCCTCTGCCTCGGTCTGGAGCGCAAA
>JAFOIY010000191.1 GCA_017420505.1 Solobacterium sp.
AACCGATAGGAGGTGTACCATGGCGAATATCAAGTCCCAGAAAAAGCGTGCGCTTACAAACAGAAAGAGCCAGCTTGCGAATGCCAGCAAGAGAACTGCCGTAAAGACAGCGATCAAGAACGTTCAGAAGGCTGTTGAAGCGAAGGACAAGGAAGCTGCGGCTGCTGCGTTCAGCAAAGCGAATTCTGTACTGGACAAGGCCCTGGTTGACGGCATCAAGACAAAGAACTACGTTGCCCGTCAGAAGTCCAGACTGGCTAAAGCAGTGAATTCTATCGAAGGCTGAAAATAATAAAGAAACAGGCATGACCTGTTTTTTTCATGCCTGCTCCTTTGTTCAGCGGATGCCGATGTATGCCATCAACAGTCCGTAGGTATTCTTTATACCCTCCAGATGGGTGCGCTCGTAGCCGTGGGAATTGGCTGTACCGGGTCCGAGCGCTGCGTGACGGATATCGTACCCCGCCAGGATACTGCCGTCCGCGTCCGTACCGTAATGCGGCGTAAAGATATCCATCACATAGTCGATTCCGGCATCGATCGCTGTCCTGCGCAGTTCGTTTGTCAGCCCGTAGTGGTACGGGAAGCGGGAATCCTTGGCAAAGATCGATACTTTGCGCTCATCCGAATTCTGGTCCGGTCCCGTCGGTGCGATATCCACTGCGATGATATCCTTGACATCTGCCGGCAGCCAGGTCGTTCCGTGCCCGATTTCTTCATAGACACCGAAGTAGAAGTATACCTTCCTGTCCGGGCGAAGACCCTCTTCCTGCATTACTTTCATCATTTCCAGCAGGACTGCCGCACATGCCTTATCATCCACAAAGCGGGACTTGATATAGCCGTTGGCCAAATGGAACCGTGGCTCCAGGGCGATCATGTCACCGGTCTCAATGCCCAGCCGGCGTACATCCTCACTGTTCTTCACATCTTCATCCAGAACAACGCATACATTCTTCCGGAAATCGCCGAGCGTTGTACGCAGTTCTTCCTCCGTTACGTGAACGGAGTTCGGTGTCCGGCAGACTGTACCGGTGAACACTTTGCCGTCCCTGGTATATACACGTACGTTCTCCGTGACACAGTAGCCCGGATACAGCCCGCCTACCGGGCAGACGTTCAGGGTGCCGTCCGCGTTGATGTGCCTGACCATCAGGCCAATATCATCCAGATGCGCTGTGATGACCAGCGGGTCCCCTCCTTCTCCTGCGGTGCAGATGACACCGCCCTTGTGCAGCCGGTGAGCTGAATATCCCATGTCTTCCGCCATACGGCAGACCAGTGCCTGGATCTCTTCATACTGGCCGGTGGTGCTGTCCGCGTCCAGCAGTGCTTTGAAAGTGTCCAGATATCTCTCTTCCTTGAATCCCATACAGTTACCTCTCTGTTCTGTGATCATTATACAAAGAAAAGGGAGTGTCCTACACTCCCAGATATTCTTCCAGAATGCGCTCTGCCTGCACCAGATCTTCATCTGCAGGCTGTGCGCACTCCCTCCGAAGGGCATTGATGCGCTTCGCCTTATCATACTGCCTCCGGAGATAGTCCAGCCATTCTTCCCCCTTCTGCTTCATCAGGCAGGGTCCGAGGCGGATTTCGGATTCCGTATAGGGGATGTGCGCCGCGGTACGGAAGGCAATGACCTCATAGTCCTTTCCCCGTTCCCGTACGTAGCGCTCATCCACAATCTCCCACTTGTGTTCACTGATCCAGCGGCGCATACGGACCGCTTCGTTGTTCACCTGGACGATGATGCGCTTCATAGCAGGCAGTCTGTCTGCCGCTTCTTCCAGAATGTGCGCTGCCGTGAAGAAGCCCATACCGGCTATTACGGCGCAGTCCGCATCGGACGGAATGTGCTTGAAGCCATCGGACAGTACCGTTGCGATACGGTCCTGAAGGCCTTCGCGGGCTATGTTCATGCGGGCGGTCTGCAGCGGGCCTTCTGCAATATCCGCTGCACAGGCCTTCGGACAGATGCCCCGCTTCACCAGAGCAATGGGCAACTGTGCATGATCGGTGCCGATGTCTGCCACCACACTGCCTGCAGGCACCAGCGACGCAACGGCTTCCATCCTCGGTGTCATATTATTTGTCGAAGAAATCGCGCAGGCGCTTGGAGCGCGTCGGGTGCTTGAGCTTCCGCAGGGCCTTGGCTTCAATCTGACGGATACGCTCACGGGTGACATTGAATTCCTTGCCGACTTCCTCCAGTGTCCTTGTACGGCCGTCATACAGGCCGAAGCGCAGGCGGAGAACCTTTTCCTCACGTTCTGTAAGACCGCTCAGGACGTTGTTGATTTCGTCCCTCAGGAGCTGATTGTTGGCATACTGGTCCGGGCTCATGGCATCCTTGTCCTCAATGAAGTCACCCAGATGGGAATCATCCTCTTCACCGATCGGTGTTTCCAGGGATACCGGCTCCAGAGCAATCTTCTGGATCTCCCTTACCTTCTCAGGAGAAATGCCGTCCAGGCGGGCACTGATCTCTTCCGCTGTCGGATCCCGGCCGAGCTCCTGTACGAGCTGGCGCTGTACACGCGTAAGCTTATTGATGGTTTCCACCATGTGGACCGGGATACGGATGGTCCTTGCCTGGTCGGCAATCGCTCTTGTGATTGCCTGGCGGATCCACCAGGTTGCGTAGGTACTGAATTTGAATCCTTTGGTATAATCGAATTTCTCTACAGCCTTTACCAGGCCCATGTTGCCTTCCTGGATCAGATCCAGGAACAGCATGCCTCTGCCGACATACTTCTTGGCGATGGACACGACCAGACGCAGGTTGCTGGAAATCAGGATGCTGCGGGCTTCCTCGTCCCCCTGCTCGATCCGCTTGGCAATCTCCAGCTCATCCTCCGCTTTCAGCAGCGGGACGCGGCCGATCTCCTTCAGGTACATTTTGACCGGGTCGTTGAGCTGTACGGAACCGGAATGACCGATATCCGTGGAATTGATGATGGCGTTGATATCCGCGACGACATCGCTCTCTTCATCCAGATCATCACCCTCTTCATCCAGCAGATCCATGCTGGTATCATTCATCTCTTCGACATCTTCATCTTCAGAGATGTTGATCTCTTCATCATCGAACCAGACATAGAGGTTTTCCATTTCCTCATCACTCAGTTCAAGATGCTCTAGGGCGCTCAGAATATCCTTCTGGTAGATTACACCCTCATTCAGGTAATACTCCCGGAAGTTCTCCTTCAGTTCCTCAAGGGTCTTGAGCTCCCTGCCTGCCGCATCACTGCGGTAAGCACTGATATCCACAACGGTCTTTGCAGCAGGAACTGCCTGGATTTCCACGGTTTCTTCCACGATGGGCTCTGCAGTTTCCTTCTTTCCGGCAAGTTTCATCATCCGGTAGGAGCGTCTTTTCAAAGATGCAGCGACGGCCTTCTCCATATCCGCTGCTTCTGCCCGGACATACGCTGCCCTGCGCTTTGCATGGATTCTGTTCCTGGCCGCATTGACCGGCCGTTCCGTCTCATTGACTATCATCTTCATCAATATACCTCCTTCTTTCCTGCATGCTTTCCTGGTATTTCTGCAGCAGGATCATTCTGCTTTCTTCGTTCATCGGCTGTTTCAGCTGTTCGGACAGGCTCTCGATATTCTTCTCTGTTACATAGCTTCTGACTCTGCGCATCGCACCGTCGAGAACGCTCTCATTGTATTCACGGTCGAAACGCTCGTCCGTTGCCAGCTTCGTTACCAGCTTCCGTACGTCTTCATTCTCTGTTGCGTCGATCAGATCCGCCGGTGTACAGGTGTTCTTCTTCCTTGTACGGTCGACGATCAGCATCGCTGTCTTCGATCTGACCGGATCGCTGAGGAAACCGAGCTTCTCCGTAAAGCGTGTGACTGCGTACGGATAGCGGATCATGTACATCAGGATCGTTTCTTCGGCTTCTTCAATGCCTTTCGGGATCCGGACATTGTTCCGGCGGACCGGTTCCTTCTTCGGCTTCTGTTTGTTCTCCAGATGCAGTCCGGTCATCTTTTCGATCTCTTCCCGGAAGTGCTGGATGTCGAACGCATCACCGCCGGCTTCGATCTCCTGCAGCGCTTTCCTGGCGAATTCCTTCTTTTCCAGGTAGTTGTCAAAGTTGACATTCCTGCCGAGATACTGCAGTACAAACTCTCCCCAGGAGATTTCATTCTTCAACAGGCTGAGCAGGGCTTCCTTGCCGCCGGAGCGGATGATCTCATCCGGGTCCATTCCGCCGGTATTGCGGATCACCGATACATCTGCACCGGCGTTCATCGCCATCTTGGCAGCACGGAAGGTCGCATTCTGCCCTGCATCGTCTCCGTCATAGCAGAAGACGATCTTCGGCGCCAGATCCTTTAATATCCTGATCTGGTCCTTGGTACAGGCAGTGCCCAGGGTACAGACACAGTTCTGCACGCCCGCACGGTCGAACGCAATTACGTCCGTTACACCTTCTGTGACATAAATCCTGCCCTGCCGGCGGGCTTCCCCCGATGCCCGGTGAGCGTTGTAGACGAGCTTCCCCTTTTCGAAGATCTCGGTCTCGTTCGTATTGATGTACTTGGAAGGATTCTGCGGATCCAGGGTACGGGCGGAAAAGCCGGCCGGGTGCCCTTTTGCATCATGGATCGGAAACAGGATCCGGTCGGTAAAGACATCCTGGAAGCCCTGGGAAGTACTGCGGATGACATTGCAGGCATACAGATCCTAGTCTGTATACCCTTTTGCCTTCAGAAAGCGGTACAGTGCGTCGTTCGGCGGATTGTAGCCGATCTCAAAGCGCTGCCGTACCCGTTCATCCAGTCCTCTTCCTTCCAGGTACTGCTTCTTCGCCTCGGTATTGTTCAGTTCATACATGGAATACTTGATGGTATCTTCCAGAATCCGGTACAGTGTTTCCTTATGGGGATCGATCTTCTCCCGCACGTCATCCGCTTCATAGTCCAGCGGATAATCGATCAGGGACGCAACCTTGACCACTGCTTCGGGAAATGTAATCTTCTCATAGTTCTGTACAAACGAGAACACATTGCCGCCGGCTCCGCATACAAAGCACTTGTAGATCTGCTTGTCTTCGGAGATGGACAGCGAGGGTGTGTGATCATCGTGAAAAGGGCAAAGCGCGGTATAGGATTTGCCCTTTCTGTAAACAGGAAGATAGCGGCTGATGATGTCAACGATTCCGGCTTTGTTCCGGATTTCGTTGATATCATCTTCGCGGATTCTGACCATCAGGATCCTTTCTATCAGAACCGGATTTCTTTTCTGATCTTCTCGCTGACCTCTGCGACAGTCATACGCTCCTGTGCCATGGTGTCACGGTAGCGGATCGTCACGGTTCCGTCTTCGGCCGTCTGCTCATCGACTGTGATGCAGAACGGTGTACCGACCATATCCTGACGGCGGTAGCGCTTGCCGATGGAACCGGCTTCATCGTAGTCTGTCTCAAAGTCATAGGACAGTTCCTTGCGGATGTCCTTCGCCAGCTGGGCATGCTTCTTCTGCAGCGGCAGAACAGCTGCCTTCATCGGAGCCAGTACCGGATGGAAATGCATCACGATACGTGTGCTGCCGTCCGCCAGTGTCTCTTCATCGTAGGCATCTGTAAAGAACATGAACAGCAGACGCTCTACACCGACTGACGGTTCTACAACATACGGTACATACTTCTCGTTCGTCTTCGGATCCAGATAGCGAAGATCCTCGCCGGAGAACTTCATGTGCTGGGAGACATCGTAGTCTGTACGGTCCGCAATGCCCCATACTTCACCCCAGCCCCAAGGGAATTTGTACTCAATATCCGTCGTGCCTTTGGAGTAGAAGCTGAGCTCTTCCTTGGAGTGGTCACGGAAGCGGAGATTCTCTTCCTTTCCGCCCAGGCTCAGGATCCAGTCCATGCAGAACTTTCTCCAGTAAGGGAACCAATCATCATCTGTTCCCGGCTCGCAGAAGAACTCCAGTTCCATCTGCTCGAATTCACGGGTACGGAAGATGAAGTTGCCCGGTGTAATTTCATTCCGGAAGCTCTTGCCGATCTGGCAGATGCCGAACGGCAGCTTCTTGCGGTAGGTACGCTGTACATTGCGGAACTGGACGAACTGTCCCTGCGCTGTTTCCGGCCTCAGATAGATGACGCTCTTGGAGTCCTCCAGGGTGCCCTGGAAGGTCTTGAACATCAGGTTGAACTGGCGGATCGGTGTGAAGTCATGCGCACCGCAGTCAGGACAGGGAATGTGGTTCTCTTCGATGTACTGTTCCATCTGTTCGTTGGTCCAGCCGTCTGCGCTGACTGTACCGTGGGAGAAATCACTGATCAGATGGTCCGCACGGTGCCGGGTATGGCAGTGACGGCAGTCCATCAGCGGATCAGAAAATCCCTTCAGGTGTCCGGAAGCTTCCCATACACGGGGATTCATCAGAATCGCCGCCTGAAGCTCAACGTTGTTTTCATCCTCCTGAACGAATTTCTTCTGCCAGGCCCTCTTGATATGATCTTTCAGAAGAATACCGTAGGGACCGTAATCCCAGGTATTGCTGAGACCGCCGTAGATCTCTGAACCCTGGAATACAAATCCCGTATTCTTCGCATGCGATACGATCTTGTCAAATGTCTTCTCCATCATTAAAATGCTCCTTTCCGGATATAAGCTTATGCATTATAGCAAATAAAACAGCCTCATTCAATGGCACGGACGGAATAATAGAAGCGCAGGGACGCCAGGTCCGTACTGAGGAATTCCCGCAGGAAAGCACTCAGTACCCGCAGGGCGGACAGCCCGTCCTCGACGTATTCCGCAAGGATATCATAGTCCTTCATGGACGCATGGTTGATCAGCCGGAATGCGCGCAGCTCTTCCCGGGTGGACAGTGGAATCCCCTCGCTTCTGGCTACGGATTCAGAGATGAATCCACCGTCGCGGACACTGATTGCCGCAACCCGGGTATCACCGGTCACGGCACAGCAGTCCACCTGCGGTGCAGTACCGAGGATGCTGAGCATCCTTGCGAGGAAAACATCAAGCACCAGGGCGCTGTCTGCTCCTTTCTCAAGCAGTTCCAGCGCGTCCAGCAGAAGGTCATACACGGAATCATCCTGTTCGGTATCCATGACTCTGGTGAGGAGTTCCCCCATGACACCGGCAGCTGCTCCGGCCTCCAGATCTTCATGGACATGGCGGAACATCTTCCCGGTATGGGAACTCTTCAGAGGAAACAGCGTTCTCCCCTCTTTGTAGTCGAACAGGAACTCCGACTCTGTAAAAGGCAGTATGTGCAGCGCATTGTGGCTGGTGAGCTTCCTCGCTCCTTTGGCAGTAAAGGAAAGCAGGCCGTACTCCCTGGTCAGTACCTGCAGGAGTACAGCGCTGTCCCTGTAATCGCTCTGTTTCAGGACAATTCCGTCCGTTCTGTCATTCATCGATGTTTCCGTATCCGTATTCTGTTATCAGTTTATCCCGGTCACGCCATTCTTTTTCCACCCGGACATACAGGGAAAGATACACTCTTTTCCCCAGAAGCGCTTCGATCTCGGGGCGCGCCATCGTGCCGATCTTCTTGAGCATAGCCCCCTGCTTCCCGATCATAATGCCCTTCTGTCCCTGCTTCTCCACGAGGATCAATGCACCGACTTCTGCGCTTTCCTTCTTTGTTTTCAGGGTTTCTACATAGACTGCTGAAGCGTGCGGGACTTCTTCTTCCGTACACATCAGGATCTTCTCCCGGATGATCTCACCGATCCGGAAACGGATTCCGGCATCCGTGAGCGTTTCTCTTGGATAGAACGGTTCCCCTTCCGGCAGGTATTCCAGTGTTGTCCTGATCAGGTCTTCATAGCTTTCCTGCTTCAGAGCAGATACCGGAAAGAACTCAGCGAAGTCATGTTTTTTCTGCCACAGTTCCAGGTAGCGCAGTACGTCTTCTTTCTTCATCCGGTCGATCTTGTTGAAGATCAGGAACGCCGGGATGCCGGACTGCTTGACCATCCGCAGAACAAATTCATCCCCACGTGAAAACGGTACAGAACCGTCACTCACCAGATAGATCAGATCTACGCCCTGCATGACATTGGAAGCTTCCTTGTTCATCCGGCTGCCCAGAAGATGCTCCGGCTTGTGGATCCCGGGCGTATCCGTAAATACGATCTGGGCATCCTCCAGATTCAGAATGCCCCGGATCTCACTGCGCGTCGTCTGCGGCTTATCCGATACAATTGCGACCTTCTGCTTCATCAATGCATTCAGCAGCGTGCTCTTGCCGGCATTGGGCCGTCCGACCAGTGCTACAAACCCGCTCTTCATCCGAGTACGTCTTTCCTGTTGAACTGCATCGGCAGAAGACGCTGGATGTTGGTCTCCATCTCTTCCGTTCCGTTGGACAGATAGATCGGTGTCAGCGGTTCCAGCAGCTCACAGAGTACCTGCCGGCAGGCTCCGCAGGGTGCAGAAATGCGTGCACCGTTCGATACAATGGCAATCGCCTCGATATCCTTCTCCCGGTATCCTCTGGAGTAGCAGGCAAACACTGCACTGCGCTCTGCACAGTTGGTGACGGGATAGGACGCATTCTCGATATTCGTACCGTAGAACAGTGTACCGTCCCTGCACAGGATACAGGCGCCAACCTTGAAATTCGAATAGGGTGAATAGGAATTCTCCAGCGCTTTGAACGCTTCTTCAATCAATGCTTTCCGGTCCATTTGTACCTCCTCTGGGCAGTATGGGATCCAGGATCCTTTCCTGCAGTGCGAACATTTCCGCTTCCTCTTCTTCCGTCATATGATCATAGCCGAGGCAGTGCAGCAATCCGTGTGTGAACAGGAAGCCTGTCTCCCGCTCATAGCTGTGCCCGTAGGCTCTGGCCTGGCGTCTTGCATAGTCTACGTTGATGAACAGATCACCGAGATCCTTCATCTCTTCCGGCAGGATGAACCCTTCATCCTGTACAGCGAAGCTGATTACATCCGTCGGCCGGTCGATTCCCCGGTAATCACGGTTGATGGTATGCATCGTCCGTGAACGTACGAAAGTAACCGATATCTGCAGGTCATCTGCCAGCTTCAGTATGGTTTCCGCATGGTCTGCGATCTTCGTGAACAGCGGCAGGAATGCTTCTGCGTCTGTATTGGTCCGGTTGATGAGTGTGATCTCCATATTCCGATTATACCTTTCTGTGCTTGAAAAAGCATCCGTGCGGATGCTTAGCGGCTCTTCTCGTATTTTTCTATAATCTTCTGTACGAGCGGGTGACGGACGACATCATCACTGGTCAGATGAAGGATGGTGATTTCATCGATGCCGCCGAGGATCTCTGCCGCATCGATCAGTCCGCTCTTTGTACCGATTTTCAGATCAATCTGGGTTACATCGCCTGTAATGACCATTTTGGAACGGAAGCCGAGCCGGGTCAGGAACATTTTCATCTGGGCCGGTGTCGTGTTCTGTGCTTCGTCCAGGATGACGAACGAATCATCCAGTGTACGTCCTCTCATGAAGGCCAGCGGAGCAATCTCGATCGTCCCCTTTTCGATCAGTTTCTCCGTCTGTTCCACTCCGAGCATGTCATGCAGGGCATCGTACAGCGGTGTGAGGTAAGGATCGACCTTTTCCTTCATATCTCCGGGCAGGAAACCCAGGTTCTCTCCGGCTTCCACTGCCGGTCTGGTCAGTACGATCCGTTTGACCTCACCCTTTTTCAGGGAACTGACGGCCTTGATGACCGCCAGGTAGGTCTTGCCGGTTCCGGCAGGGCCGATGGCGAATACGATGGACTTCTGTTCCATCGCGCGTACGAACGCCAGCTGTCCCTTTGTCTTGGGCGCAATGGTCTTGCCTGTCAGGGTTCTGCCGATGACGGTGTTCCCGAGTTCTTCAAACCCGACTTCTTCGCTTTTGGATACCAGACGGCAGGCATAGATGACATCCTGCTCCGTCACCGGCTGGTTCTTCTTCGCTACTTCATACAATGCGTGGATGACATCCGTGATCTGTCTGCAGATCACATCATCACAGTTCTGTACCGTGAATGTATTGTCACGGAATGATATTTCCTTTCCGAAACAGTCGGACAGTGTCTTCAGGTTCCTGTCCTCCGTTCCGATCAGGCTGATGGCCTGAAGCGCCGTCATACCGTTCAGGCTAATGTTTTTTGTTTCTTCCAAGGCAGAATTCCCCCTACGGAACCATTGTAATGCATAGAGAAAGAAAAAAGAAGCATATCGCTTCTTCTTACTTTCTGCGCTTTCTCGCCTTGCGTGCAGCTTCACTCTTCAGCTTGCGCTTGACGCCCGGCTTTACGTAGTACTCTCTCTTGCGTGCTTCCGCGAGGGTACCGTTACGGGATACCTGACGCTTGAATCTGCGCAGCGCATCATCCAGATTTTCGTTTTCCTTTACGACAACCCGTGCCATTTCCGAATCTCCCCCCTTTCTTCACACAGCATGTCTATCATAGCAGACCGTTTTTCAAAAAGCAACCGCTTTACATCAGGTCCTTGCCGCGGCTGGTTCCGATCCTCTCCGCACCCGCCGCAATCATTTCATCCATGTCTTCCCTGGTTCTGACACCGCCGGCCGCCTTGACTTTTACACCATCACCGACCGTTTCCTTCATCAGCCTGACGTCAGCCACCGTTGCTCCGGCCGTAGAGAATCCGGTCGAGGTCTTGACGAAGTCAGCGCCGGCATTCTTTGCGCACCGGCAGGCAAAGACCTTCTCTTCATCCGTGAGCAGGCAGGTTTCAATAATGACCTTCAGCACACAGCTGCCTACCGCTTCCTTGATCCTGCGGATCTCTTCCGTGACATAGGCCTCATCATGGTCCTTGACCTTGGCAATATTGACAACCATATCCACTTCATCCGCACCGGCACGCACTGCGTCCTCTGCTTCAAAGACCTTCGCTTCCGTGCGCATTGCTCCGAGCGGGAATCCGATCACGGTGCATACCAGTACTCCGCTGTCCTTCAGTTCTTCCTTTGCCAGCGGAATCCAGCAGGGATTGATGCATACGGACATGAAATCATAGTCGATGGCTTCCCTGCACAATGCGCGGATATCCGCTTCCTTTGCGTCCGCCTTCAGCAGTGTATGATCAATGTATTTACTGCGCTTCATCTTCCTTCTCCTTCTGCAGCTCTTCACTACGGTATTTTCTCAGTGCGTCACGGGCAATATCATCATCCCCTTCATACGGTTCTCTGCCGAATTCCCGGTAGATGAACTTCTCGTCTCCTTTGCCCAGGATGAGAATCGTATCCTTCGCGTCTGCGAGCTCTACGGCCTGTATGATGGCCTGCGCCCGGTCCTCGATGATGACATAGGGCTTGCGGCTGATACCGGACGCGATCTCATTGCATATATCAAGCGCTTTCTCGTTGCGCGGGTCATCTTCCGTCAGGATGATCAGGTCCGCGTATTTGTCCAGCAGCTGGCCGAAGACCGGACGCTTGGCTGTATCCCGCTTTCCGGCACTGCCGGTAATCGCAATGATCCGTTTTGTCTTGGGTGTGATCTCCGAAGCGAAGCGGCAGAGCTGTTCGATACCGTCCGGTGTATGCGCGAAGTCAACGATGATGTTGAAGGGCTGGCCGAGATCACTCCGCTCCACACGGCCTTCCACCTGAGGAATGGTCCTGAGCCAGGGCACCATCTGGGTGATGGATATCCCCTTCTGGTTCAGTGCCGCAATGACACCGAGCAGGTTGTACAGATTGAACTTTGCAACAAGATTGGTCTCCAGTTCATAGTCTATCCCGTTGCAGCGAAGTGTGAATACCGTCCTGTCAGCCATCAGCTGGTAGCGCAGGATCTGGTAGTCCGCCGGCTTGTCTATTCCGTAGGTCACAACCTTGCAGCGGCAGTCCTCCACCATCTTCATGCCGTACGGGTCATCCGCGTTCGTTACCGCGACGGCACTCTCCTTCAGACGGTCGAAGAATTTCTTCTTCGCCCGGAAGTAGTTGTCCATGGTTCCGTGGTAATCCAGGTGATCATGGGTCAGATTAGTGAAGATTCCGACATCGAAATCAATGGAATCCACCCTGCCCTGTTCAATGCCGATGGAGGAAACCTCCAGCGCACAGGCACGGATGCCGGCATCGACCATATCATGGAGGATTCCGTGCAGGTCATCAATATCCGGGGTTGTCAGCAGCGGAGGCAGCTTGACATTGCCGTATTCAATGGAGATTGTGCCTACATAGCCGGTCGGACGGATGTTGCTCATCAGGTCCCGGATGATGCTCGCAATGGAGCTTTTGCCGTTGGTGCCGGTTACGCCGAACATAAGCAGTGTATGGGACGGATAGCCGTAGAACGCATCCGCTACCTTGTTGAAGACATCCACGACATCCCGCACTTTGATATACACAACATCTTCATGGGTCCGCTCAATCGTCTCGGAATGAATGATGACCTTTGCGCCGTTCTCTATGGCCTGTTCCACAAAACGGTGTCCGTCAAACATCATTCCCTTGACGCAGAAAAAGATGGAATCCGGGCGTTTGGTCCGGCTGTCCGCCATCAGGCTCCTGATCTCTATGTCAGGTACATTCTCAAAAAGTTCACTCAGCTTCATAGCTCACTCCTGTACAGATCAAACGATGATCCTTTGTATCCACGGCATGGACATGTATAATCCGGCCGACGGGGCATTCTCCCTCCACCGCTGCCGGTACGTATTCCGATGTATATCCGTAGCTGATACCATCTTCGCACTTTTCCACCAGCACGTCCACATCCCTGCCTGTCCATTTCCTGCGGTAATCGTCATACAGCTCTTCCGACAGCGCTGCAGCTTCCGCTGCCCGCTGCTTCTTTACTGCCGGGGCAATATGATCCGGCAGCTGCTGCGCTGCCGTACCATCCCGCAGGGAGAACGGGAACACGTGCAGGAAGGACAGCTCGCACTTCCGCAGGAAGCTGAGGGTGGATAGGAACTCCTCCTCCGTCTCTCCCGGGAAACCGACGATCAGGTCGGTGGAAACAGATACATCCGGCAGAGACCGGCGGATCTCCTGCAGATGATTGTAGTATTCATCCGTTGTGTACGGACGGTTCATCCGCTTCAGCGTTGCGTCACAGCCGGCCTGCACGGGGATATGCAGATGGCGGGCTACGCGCTTGTCTTCCTTCATCAGAGCAATCAGTTCATCGTCGATCTCCGTGATCTCTATCGAGGAAATCCGCAGGCGGAATGTCTCCGGTGCTTCCGCCAGGATCCTTTTCATGATCTGTGCCAGGGAGACACCGTATTCCCTGCCGTACCTGCCGGTATGGATGCCGGTCAGGACGATTTCCTGGTATTTCGTACACAGTTTCCAGGCTTCTTCTACGACGCGCTCCGGCTCCATGGAACGCTCTCTTCCCCTGGCATAGGGAATTACGCAGTAGGCACAGAATTGGTTGCAGCCGTCCTGTATCTTCAGGTATACCCTGCTGTGGGTACCGAGATGGTCCAGTACCAGATCTTCGAAAGGAACCACTTCGATCTTCTCTACATCCATGATCGGCTCCTGTTTCCTGATGTACTGTTCGATATACTCCGGTATCCGCTTCTTGTGCGCGCTGCCGACGAGGATTTCGGCATCCTTCAGGGCCTGGGGATCGATCTGGGCGTAGCATCCGGCAACGGCCAGGATGCTGTCCGGGTATCTGCGCCGGATGCGGTGGATCTGCTGGCGGCTCTTCTGGGCTGCCGTATTCGTTACTGCACAGGTAAAGACCACCGTTGCATCCCGCGCTTCATCATTGGAAACCCGTACATGCCCGGCTTCCTCCAGCATGGATGCCACGCTCTCGCATTCATAGGCATTGACCTTGCAGCCGAGGTTGACTACGGAAAAACGCATCAGTGCTGTCTCCTTTCCGCATCATCGCCGATGACGCTCAGAGCATAGATGGCCGCTGTCTCTGCCCGCAGGATCCGGCTGCCGAAGCTGACCGTACGGTATCCTGCCGCTTCCAGATCTTCGATCTCCTTGACGGAGAACCCGCCTTCCGGACCGATGACCACTGTTGTATCATTGCCCTGCAGGGCTTCTCCCAGCATCGGTTTCTCCCCGAATACATTCTCGTAGCCGACAAAACCGTCCGTGCCCAGATACTGGCCGAGATCCTTGATGTCCACGGTCGGTTCCAGAACAGGCACCCGGTTGCGCTTGCACTGGTTGGACGCTTCTTCCAGAATGCTCTGCCAGCGCTGTACCTGGCGCTCGCTGCGATCCTTCTTTTCCTTCACCACACAGCGGGAAGACACAAAAGGTACGATCCTGGAAACACCGAGTTCTGCGGCCTTCTGCAGGACCAGCTCCATCTTCTCACGCCGGATCAGCGCCATGCAGAGCGTTACGTGCACCGGGAGTTCATTGTTCCGGGGATCCTCGCGGAGCACTTCTGCAGCGAAGTCTTTGCCGTCCTTGAAACCAAGCGCATACCATGCCCTGCCGTTGTATATCAGCCGGATCTCTTCATGATCCAGATGAAGTACGTTCAGCGCATGGTGTGCCTGGTCCCTGTCCAGGTACACCGTTTCACCGGGATGCAGCTCATGATTGCACAGATACTGATGCATAACATACACAGAAAGACGAACATTGCCGTCTTCCTTTTCCTCCTCTTGGCCGGTCCATCCGCTGAAGGCCGGACTCTTTCAATAATATATCATTCTACGCATAGCGGTGCAAACAGCCGTCTGCACGCTATAATAGAGAAAACGGAGAAAGACTATGAAACGAATGCTGATTGCAATTACACCGCGCTTTTCCATCAACCCTCTCGGCATGGAGGTTTATCAGGATCTGTACACCTATTTCAATTTAGTAAGAAGAGAAGATACCCTTCCCGTTATGATGCCCATCTGCAGTGAAGAGGAAGCGGCTGCGGCCGCTGAACTGTGCACCGGTCTGATCATTACCGGCGGTGAGGATCTGGATCCTGCCATGTACGGAGAAGAGAACACCGACTGTTCCCTGACGGATCCCCGCATTGATGCGACCGATCTTTACCTGTACAAAGCGTTCCGTGCCCTCGGCAAGCCGGTTCTGGGCATCTGCAGAGGTCACCAGCTCATTGCGGTTGCCGAAGGCGGTACCCTGATGCAGGATATCCATAAATACAATCCTTCCTTCCACAATCACAACCAGTTCAAGGACCCGAGCATTCCTGTCAACGGCTTCCTGCATGACTGCACCTTTGTGGAAGGCACGCGCCTCTACAGCGTCTTCGGTGAACGTGCACCGGTCAGCAGTTCCCACCATCAAGCAGTAAAAAAAGCCCCGGAGGGCTGGACCATCAGCGCCTGGTCCGATGACGGACTGATCGAAGGCATGGAGAAGGACAACGTCATCGCTGTCCAGTGGCACCCGGAGCGCGTCCAGCAGGATGAGCGCCAGAGAGCACTGGGCGAGATGTTCCTGGAAGACTGCCGTGCCTATCTGAGAAGACCGTAAAGGTCTACGACAACATAGGAAGGACGTACGGACTCCTCGAAGAGATCCTCTTCCATGGAAGCCGGTACATAGACCGTCGTCATGCCTGCATCATTGCCGCATTTGATTTCGCGCTGCAGGTCACTGCCGACCAGTACTGCCCGGTCCATGGTCGTACTGAGCCAGTTGACGGCTCCCTTCACCATGAACGGAGAAGGAAAGCATACCTGGGCGGCCTTTTTTCCGGAAGCGTATTCCAGAAGCCTGACAAACGATCCTGCCCCGACGGCGGGACCGTTTTTCGTTTCCCGGTACGGGCGCATATCCGTCGCAATCAGCTGGGCGCCGCCGCGCAGCAGCCTCAGTGCGTAGTTGAAGTCATTGATCTCTGCTTCCCGGTCATAGCCTACGAACACCCAGTCCGCGCGGTCCGTATCCAGGGAGAATCCAGCTTCCCTGAGCGTCGAGCGCAGGCCTGCACTGCCGATGACACCGGCATTGCGGTGTCCCGGCGTCATTTCCGTGATGCGGTCCGCAGCGGCCAATACACTGGTATAGATATCATCCTTGGTGATAAAGGAAAGACCCTGATCAATGTACAGGACAGCCTGATCCTCGCGGGTACGTACCGTATCTTCGCTCAGTATGACAAACGAACAGTCATTGTCATGAAGAAAGCGCAGGAAGACGGCAGCGTCTTTCCGCAGGGTGCCGCCCTTCCAGAGGCAGCTTTCACAGATCAGCCAGGTATCACTCAGCATACCGTGATTATACCATACCAAGGATGGTTGGATGTGCTATCATTAAACAGGAATGAAGATCTGGCATAAAATACTGATCGTTCTGAGCATACTGGCATTCTTCTGCGGCGTACTGCTGTACGACGCCTTTTATACGGCGCCGCAGCGTTTCGTCGTCCGTACCGAAACGATTTCCTCCCTGTACATCCCGGTATCCATGGATAACGTGGATGTTCTGTTCTTCAGCGACCTGGACTACGGACAGTACATGGATGAGGAACGGATGGACAAACTGGTGGAGACCATCAACGAAGTTGCACCCGATGTGGTCATCTTCGGCGGTGATGTGTTTGATGAAACCGTCGGTCCGCAGGATACGGAGAAGCTGAACGCTGTGTCGGAACGCCTGGCACAGATCAAGGCCCCTCTCGGCAAGTTTGCGATCCTCGGGGATACGGACAATACACCCGAGATGCGCCGGCCGGTGGAGGAAGTGCTGTATCTGGGCGATTTCGAGATCATCGACAACCGCAGCCAGTCCATTCACAACGACAGCGGAGAAGCCATTGCCATCGTCGGCATAGAGAACGGTGTAAACGGATATTCGGACATTACCGGTTCCTTTGCGAACATCTCTCCTTTGATCTTTTCAATCGTTGTCTGCCATACTCCGGATACTGCGGTCTATGTACCGGCAGACCTGACCAAATACATGCTGGCAGGCCACAGCCACGGTGGCCAGGTATACTGGATCTTCGGATCACTGCTGAACTACGACGGTGCTCTGCAGTACTTCCGGGGAAAGCACATCATAGACGGCCGGTTCACGCTGGATATCTCCACCGGTACAGGCACAAGGGAACGGGACATCCGCTTCCTTAGCAATGCGGAAGTGGTGGTCTATCATCTGGAGCATAAAGCCATTACGGATCAGTGAGAATACTGATCCTTTTTTATTGCAGGTATTATTCTGCTCACCTTCGGTCAGATAAAGGAAAAAGCGGTTTCCCGCTTTTTCACAGTATTCTCTTCAGTTTCTTTGCGTACTTGTATCTGTCCGAAGGTGAGCAGTTTGCCAGCAGTGTCAGCCTTTCGTAGATCTTCAGCTTCTTTCCGGTACTGTAGACATCATTGACTTCCACCATCCGTACAATGATGTTCAGACTGTCCAGAAACTCACTCTCTGACTGGTTCATCCCCTGCTGGAAGATTTCTTCGAACCGGTCCGCAACATTCTTGTCTTTACCACCGAACATATTTACAGGAAATCCTCCTCTTCATTGCTGTCTGGATACATCGTAATGGTCTCTGTATTCGCCAGGCATTCCTGGATCAGGGCCTGGTAATCGAAGCGGGCTTCGTAGCTTTCTGCTTTCTCAATGGACGGCTTGGTCACCGGGTTCTTCGGATCGAAGATGGTGCAGCAGTCCTGGTACGGCAGAATGGATGTTTCATAGGTGCCGATCTGTGCGGCAATGCGGATGATCTCCAGTTTATCCATGCAGACAAGAGGCCGGAGCACAGGCATGTGGACGACATCATTGATGCATACCATGGATTCCAGTGTCTGTGACGCTACCTGTCCGATGCTTTCGCCGGTTGCGATGGCCAGGCAGCCATGCTTCCGGGCAGTCTCTTCCGCGATCCGGAACATCATCCTGCGCATCAGGGTTACGGCATACGGATCACCGGCTGTCTCGTAGATCTTCAGCTGCAGATCCGTGAAATTCACTACATGCACCCGCATGCTGCCCTGATGGATGCTGACAATGGAAGCCAGGTCCAGCACCTTCTGCCGGGCGTTTTCCGACGTATACGGCGGAGATGCGAAGTGTACGGCTTCTACCTTCAGACCGCGCTTCATGAGCTCGTATGCCGCTACCGGTGAATCAATGCCGCCCGACAGCAGCAGCAGTACTTTTCCGTTGATTCCTGCCGGATAGCCGCCGGCTCCGGGAATCTTTTCCGATGTCAGATACGTATCATATTCCCGCACTTCAATGCGGATCTCGAAATCCGGATGATGGACGTCCACCTTATGGTCCGTATTGCGCAGGATCTCTCCGGCTACTGTACGGTTGATGGCATCACTGTTCATCGGGAAGCTCTTGTCATGCCTGCGGGTAATCACCTTGAAGGTGCTCCCCTTCGCTTCCTGAGCCATACGCAGCGCTGTTTTCTTGATCTCTTCGATATCCGACGGTACTTTCTCCGTAAAGGAGAAGGAACTGATGCCGAACACTTTCTGCAGGCGTTCCTTGATGACAGCCGGATCAGCTCCGTTGAGCCTGATATAGATCCTGTCATAGGTCCTCTGGTATTCCAGATTCTCCTGGTCCTTGAGGATCCAGCGGATATTCTTGTCCAGTTTCCGGATGAAATCCTTCCGGTTCTTTCCTTTCGTGCTCAGTTCGCCGTAGCGGATGAGCACTGTATCATAATCAGCCATAGTTCTTTATGACCTCCTTCAGACTGACCAGGAAACGGTCAGCCTCTTCCATCGTATTCTGCCTTGAGAAGCTCAGCCGGATACAGCTGGATGCCCTGGCGTCGCTCATTCCCATTGCCTTGAGCACATAGCTTGTCTTTGCCGACCGGCTGTGGCAAGTGCTGCGGGCGGATACCATGAATCCTTCCCGGTTCAGGGCATTCTGCATGACTTCGCTCGGTATGCCTTCGTAGGAGAAGTTCAGGATGGACGGTATTCCGTCTGCCGGGCTGTTGATCTCAATGCCTTCTATCTGTTCCAGACCCTTTTTTGTATAGTCATGAAGCGCCTGGATATGATCACTGTACTTCGCTTCGTTCTCCAGGGCAAGCCGCAGGGTTCTGGCAAAGACCATATCTGCCGCGGCGTTGCTGGTGCCCCCGCGCAGTCCGCCTTCCTGTTCGCCGCCGCAGATCAAGGGCTCCAGCGGTACATGGATCCGGCGGATCAGAAGACCGCTTCCCTTCAATCCTTCCAGTTTGTGCGCAGATGCTGTTGCCAGGTCAATATGCTTCAGATCCACCGGTATCTTGCCCAGGGACTGTGTCAGATCGGAATGGAAGAATGCATGGCTCTCCTTTTTCACGATCTCCTTGATTTCGTCGACCGGGTTGATGGAACCTGTTTCATTGTTCACATGCATGATGGAGACGAGTGCCGTATCTTCCCGCAGACTCCGGCGTACATCTTCCGGGCGCACTTTTCCTTCCGGCGTCACCGGAAGATACGTTACCCGGTAGCCGAACAGCCTTTCCAGCTGATCACAGCAGTTCATGATGCTCGCGTGCTCTATGGACGATACAATGATGTGCTTCTTCTGCGGCTGTGCAAAGCATACACCCTTCACTGCCGTGGAATTGGATTCACTGGATCCACCGGTAAAGATGATCTCATCTGCCCGAACGCCTAAAAGTCCGGCTATTGCAGACCGGGCTTTTTCCATGTTTCTGTTGATTTTTGCGCCTTCATCGTAGAGGGACTCACTGTTGGCATACTGGGTCTGCAGCAGATCCATATATGCCTTCAGTACCTCCGGATGAATATCTGTCGTGCTGGAACTGTCGAAATAGACTCTATTCTTCAGCACCTTTGGCGTTCTCCTTCACCATCTTCTCATAATTGCCCGGATGGATCTTCTCGATCGTCTCAATGGCAATATTGAGCGCCTGTGTATACTCACCGTTGCGGAAGCACAGTTCACTGCGCGTCAGCTCGGAATCGATGTCGGAATACGTCGAACGGTAGCGGTTGCCGAAGACGATCGTATTCTCCACCATGATGACGGCGCCGACAACGTTGTTCACGTTGTTGAACAGCTTGTAGATATAATCGATCGCTTCCGTGAGCGTTGCATTGAGCAACTGTACATTCAGCGGTGTCTCGTCGATCAGATCCTGGATGCGGCGGATATACTCGTTCGCCCGGTTCATATCGTCTTCGTACTCTCTGCTGATGTTCGGCAGCTTGTACTTGCGGATGGAGACCTGCATCTGGTTCATGATTGCCTTCAGCTTGATCAGCTGCTTCTTGGCGTGCTCTTCATCTCCGCTGTAGGTATCCAGTTCCGTCTTGATACCCTTGATGCCGTCGTGGATTTCCTGCAGGCGCTCGTTCAGCTTCTTCACAGCGATCAGGCTTTCACTGCACGGTGCTGTCAGGGAAGCTGCCATCGCCTCGGCTCTTTCCTTCTCCGGAGCGACTTCCGTCAGACCGCTGCGGAGTTCATCGATATGCGTACGCATTTCCGTCAGTCCGAAGCGTTCGTTTGCCTTTGTGTACTGGCCTTCGATCTCATCCAGTGTATCCAGGCTGCTCCGGTACAGACGGTCTGTCTCCTTGGCTGCAGCCGTGAGTTCATCAAAGCTTGCGCTCTCGTTCTTGATTGCTTCATCGATCTGGTTCAGACGGGTCTTGTAGTCCTCCAGATTCGCTGTAACATCCTTCGGATCGCCTTCCTTCAGGGAACGCAGATCCTGCTTCAGGTTGCCGGAAATCAGCGTCAGGTTCTTCTCCACCTCAAGGTGATCCAGGTAGACGCCCCTTTCCTTCTCGGCTGTATATTCATGGTGTACCACTTCCAGCAGCTGCGGTACAACACCTCTGGCGTCTTCCAGAATGTTCGGAAGATCATGCACCAGTTCCCGTGCTGTATTGATATCGGCACGGATGCCGGCCAGTTCCTGCTCGGACTTGTTGAAATCGGAAGCGTACATCCACTCTTCGAAGGAAGAGAACTTGGATTCGATGTCTGCGAATACATTCTGCAATGCAGTCCATACATAGGAAAGCTGTGTCTGGTTCTCGGTCGCTTCGTCCTTGATCTCCCGGAACTGGTTCTTCAGCTCCGTGACCTCTGCCCGCTGATCGGTCTCCTTCTGCAGGATACCGTCCAGGAACTGGTCCAGCTGAGCGATCTGTGTTTCACCCAGGGAGATGCTTGCGGCAATATCATCCAGATCCGGACGCACTTTCTTCAGCCTGCCCATCAGGATTTCATCTTCTGTATCGGCCAGGGCCTGGGCGATCTGCTTCAGGTTCTCCCCTGCTTTGTTGAATTCATCCTTGGTGCTGTCGATCTTCTGCATGGTTTCCGGATCGACGCGGCTGATTGCGACAGCCTTGTTCATCTTGAAGGAAAGCGGAACGCTCCGGAGGTTGTTGTAGCGTACCTCCAGCTCCTGAAGTTCTTTTTTATAATTGTTCGACCGGATCTTCTTTACGATCATGAAAACAATGATCAGCAGCGCCAGGACTGCGATCGCAATCAACACCCGAATATCGGACAAAACCTTCAACACCTTATCCATCCAAGATACCGCCTTCCGTATACGCAGTTTATTTTATCACAGAAACCAGTATCAATGATAGGAAACGATTGACGAATTAAACAGAAATTTGTTATATTATTCAAGCGTTGAATAATGGCAGCATGCGGAGTCATGCGCAAGGCGTTGCTGGCAGAAGAACTGTTACCGGAGTACCTGGCTGCATTCAGTGAAACGGTCCGCAGCAACACCCCGCACCGATGATCCGCACCTGTTGTTGTTTCTCGGCCATAAGAAGGAGGAAACAATACATGGCACGTTACACAGGACCGGTATGGAAGAAGGCAAGACGCCTGAGCTTCTCAGTACTCGAAACCGGCGAAGAGCTCAAGAAAAGAACCTATGCTCCGGGTCAGCACGGCCCGACAAAGCGCATCAAGCTGAGCGGCTACGGCACCCAGCTGCGTGAGAAGCAGAGAGTCCGCAACATGTACGGTGTTACAGAGCGTCAGTTCTCCAACACCTTCGTAAAGGCTTCCCGTATGGAAGGTATGGCAGGCTACAACTTCCTGGTACTGCTTGAGAGCAGACTGGACAACCTGGTCTACCGTATGGGCTTCGCGGTCACCCGCAAGGCAGCCCGCCAGCTCGTCAACCACGGACACATCGCTGTTGACGGCAGAAAGGTCGACATCCCTTCCGCAGAGATCAAGCCCGGACAGGTCATCTCCATCAGAGAGAAGAGCCTGAACATGAAGCCGATCGTTGAATCCCTGGAATCCAACTACACAGCTCCGGCGTTCGTTACAGTAGACAAGGAAAACAAGAAAGGCACCTATGTCCGCATTCCCGAGCGTTCCGAACTGAACCAGGAAATCAACGAAGCACTGATCGTTGAATACTACAACCGGTAAGTGAAAAGAAGGCGCAGAAATGCGTCTTTTCCTTTGCAAAAGAAAAGCAGGCTTCATGCCTGCTTCATATGATTCAGAATGATGTTGCGGATGATCTCCGCTGCTTCGGCTACCGTCTCGTTGCAGACAACATAGCTGTATTCGTTGATCTGCTCCATCTCGATCCTGGCCTTGGCCAGACGTCCTTCGATGACATCCTCCGGCTCTGTCTGCCTGCCCCGGATCCTTCTCTCCAGTTCTTCCATGTTCGGTGGAATCACGTAGATCGTCAGTGCATCGGGACACTTCTTCTTTACCTGCTTGCACCCCTCGATCTCGATCTCCAGAAGAACATTCTTTCCCTGGGCGCGGAGCTCCTCCACGCCCTTTACGGGCGTGCCGTAGTAATTGCCTACAAATTCCGCCCACTCCAGCAGTTCACCGCGTTCCACCGCTTCCTGGAATTCTTCCTTCGTAACATACCAGTAGTTCACTCCGTTGGTTTCCCCTTCCCTCATTTTCCTTGAGGTCATGGAAACGGAATAGGCAATCTTCAGTTCCTCATCGTCCATCAGTTCAGCCAGGATCGTACCTTTGCCGACACCGGACGGTCCGCTCATGACAATCAGCAGCCCTTTGTTCATCTCATTCTCCTGTCCTGTATACTTGCTATTCTACAACAGGAATCATGGTATAATCGAGCAAAAGGCAGACGAAATGGCACTGGACGGCATTATTCTGCATAAAGCAGTGCAGCAGATCAGGGAAATCCTGCCCTGCCGCATTCAGAAGATTTACCGGATCTCCGGCAATGAGATCCTTTTCCTGCTGCATACACCGTCGGGGAAACAGCAGATGCTGATCTCCTGCCATTCCCAGTACAACCGGATCCTGCTGACAAAGAGGAACTATCCGACACCGGACGAGCCGTCGAACTTTGTCATGCTGCTGCGGAAGTACATGGAGGGAGCGATGTTTGTATCCGTGGAGCAGGCCGGTCTCGACCGGTGGTGTACGTTCCGCGTACGCAGGCACAATGGCATCGGGGATCAGGAAGAGCTGGATCTCGTTGTGGAACTGATGGGCAAATATGCCAATCTGATCCTGGTCTCTCCGGACGGTAGGATCATCGATGCCCTCAAGCGCATTCCTCCTTTTGAGAACAACCGCCGCACCGTCCAACCCGGTGCTGTATTCAAGCCTACACCGGACCAGAACAAGAAGAATCCCTTCCTGGATCCGGTCATTGAAGCAGACACCCCTCTGTACCAGCAGTTTGCCGGCTTCTCCCCCTTCCTGGCGGAAGAAGCCGAAACCCGGATGCGGGAAGGTCAGTCCTTTGCGTCCTTCATGGACGAGGTAGACCGCAGCACCTGCCTGTACATTGCCAACCGGAAGAACGAAGCAGTATTCCACTGTGTACCGCTGCACTCCGTCGGTGAGTGCGTCAGCTATCCCCTGATGGAAGGCTTTGACGTACTCTTCTACCACAAGGAAGAAAAAGAGCGGATCAAGGAAATCACCGGCAATATCCATCAGGTGGTCAAAAGAGAACTGAAGCACCAGAAGATCAAGCTTCCCCGCCTGCTCAAGGAATATGATGAAGCACTGGACTGCGACCGCTGGAAGACATACGGTGAACTGCTCTATGCCTACAATATCAACGATACCAAAGGGATGAAGGAGATCACCCTCAACCGCTTTGAGGATGACACACCGGTCAGGATCCCTCTGGATCCCCGCCTGGACGGAAAAGGCAATGCCCGGAAGTGCTATACCCGCTACAGCAAGCTGAAAAAGGGACAGACATACCTGCAGGAACAGATCCGGATCTGTCAGGATGAAATCACCTACTTTGAAGGTCTGATCGAACAGCTGGGATATACCGATTTCGAAACGGCCGGCGGAATCCGGGAAGAGCTGATCAAGGGCGGGTACATGAAGGAAGACGCCAAAGCCCGCAGAAAGAAGAAAAAGAAAGCGGAAACACCGTTCCGTACTTTTGAATATGAAGGCGTCCGGATCTCTTTCGGACGGAACAACCTGCAGAACGAAGCGCTTACCTTCCACAGTGCCCGCAAAAACGAGATCTGGCTTCATGCCAAGGACTACCACGGCGCTCATGTCGTCATTCACGACAGCAGCCCGTCCGAGGCGGTTCTGCGCATGGCAGCCAATGTGGCGGCATACTACTCCGGCGGCCGGAATTCCTCTTCTGTGCCCGTCAATTGGTGCCCGGTGAAGGAACTGAAGAAAATACCGGGTGCGAAGCCCGGTATGGTACAGCTTGGTTCGTACCGGACGATCTACATCGATCCGGATCCGGGGACGATTCCCCCGTCTGCACTGAGCTGAAGCAGTGCATCGATCTCGTGTTTCTTCAGGCGCCGGTATTCACCCCGCCTGAGCTTTCCGGCATCCAGATTCCCGTAGCGGACCCTGTCCAGCCGGGTGATGCGGAAGCCGAAGTGTTCCATCATCCGCCGTACTTCCCTGTTGCGTCCTTCAAAGATGGTAATCTGCAGGACGCTTTTGTTTTTGCCCGGATTGCGCAGTATGATCTTCACCTCTGCCGGCAGCGTCATCCCGTCTTCCAGTTCAATGCCGCGGCTCAGCTGTTCTGCCTGTTCATCCTGGATCAGTCCCTCAATGGCAGCTTCATACGTCTTCGGCAGATGATTCCTCGGGTGCATCATCCGGTTGGCAAAATCACCGTCGTTCGTCAGCAGCAGTACTCCTGTCGTATCGTAATCCAGCCGTCCCACCGGATAGACCCGTTCCTTGACATCCATCAGATCCAGAACGGTCTGCCTGCCCCGGTCATCTTTCCGTGTACATACGGTATGCAGGGGCTTGTTCATCAGCCAGAAGACCTTTTCTTCCTTCTGCAGCAGCTTCCCGTCCACTTCCACCGTATCCCGGCTGCTGACTTTTGTTCCAAGGGTGCGCACCGTTTCTCCGTTGACTTTTACCCTGCCTGCCAGGATCAGCTCCTCCGCTTTCCGGCGGGAAGCGATGCCGGCAGCCGCAATCACCTTCTGCAGCCGTTCTTCCATCAGTGCCGGTTCCTCGTATTGCCCCAGTACGCGCTTCCGGCCTTGGTGAAATCATCTGTGATCATCACCGGGACGCGGCGGTATTTATCATCCTTCTGCGCAAGAAGCGCACAGGCGGACAGCCTGCGGCGTCCGTCGGTGCAGTACCATCCTGCTTCATCCCTCGCAATCTGTACCGGTATGGCTACACCTCTTTCCGCGATGGAATCCAGCAGATCCCCCGGTTCTTTGTACTCCCAGCGGATCTCATTCAGATCGATCATCGTATTGATCATCTTCCGTCTCCTGTGCTGCTTTGCGTATCTCATCGAGGCGCAGTACTTCCGTCTCAAAGATTGTCAGTGCCTGCGTGACATCCACCGGAGGCAGCGGTTCCCTTGCCTTTTCCAGGTTGATCTCCTCCCGCCTGAGCAGCACTTCCTGCTCCAGACGCCTGCGCTGCCTGCGTGAGAGGATCATGCCCAGCAGGAACAGGACACCAGCACCGATCGTGATGTACATATAGATGTGTTCAAAGTCAAAGGAAGAGTTCGAAATGCTCAGAGACTCCACCGGATCCTCCCCGGTATAGTGATTGGAGGTCCTTCTGCCGGATACCAGGTATTCA
Organism: Solobacterium sp.; assembly: GCA_017420505.1. GTDB lineage: Bacteria > Bacillota_I > Bacilli_A > Erysipelotrichales > Erysipelotrichaceae > Bulleidia. Next base: position 25,973 of record JAFOIY010000191.1, read on the forward strand.
CCGTCATGGTTGCCCATGAAGGTAATTGCGTTCGCTGTCTGCCGGGTATAGCACTTCTCTACATCCCCGTCCTCCGGGTCATAATAGAATACCGTGAACACTTCCCCTTCATCCGCACCGTCCGGCTTGCGTATGGTACAGAGGAACGGACCGTCCAGGCTGAACTCCGAATAGTTCCTGCGGAGGCTGAGCGTAAATGATTCATGCACGTCCGTATTCAGGAATTCCGCGGCGCTGCTCATGGATTCCAGCGCCTCCGGCGTTACACCGTCCCTGACCCGCACACGGTAGGTATCACGGAACAGGCTCTGCTTTTCCAGAGAATCGGAAAGCGGTACGGAGACCGACAGTCCCGATACCCCGGTCACATAGGCATTGTCTTCCAGAATGTAGCTGATCCTATCACCGACGACCATGCGCATGATGCGGTCGAAAGAACGCAGCTGGGTCTGAGTCAGATAAGGGATCGCGTGAGCGTCCAGATCGCTCTTGAGCGACAGCAGGTATTCCTTGTCGATTTCATCCAGAGAATCCCGGTGTTCATAGGTGCGCACTGTATCAACAATCCGGTTCTTCAGCTGCGTACGTACAGCGTCTGCCTCTGCGTTCACGACGATATCATAGCTGCATTCCCGGCCTGCCCAGCGCACCTTGACACTGTAGTTCCCTGCTTTATCCATGGTATAGCCGGAAATCATCGCTGTTGTCAGATCCACGCTCTCCTCTTCGCCGTCCGCAAAGAAGACATGCACTTTGCCGCCTTTGACACTGATCCGGTCATAGACTTCGTAGTCCGTTCTCGGCAGGGTTTCCATTTCAATGCGGTCCACTGCCCGCCACACCGCTGTGAACTCTGTATCTGCAGAGACACCGCTCGTTTCCTTGTTCCATCCGGCAAACAGATAGCCGTCCCTGTCCGGTACGGTGCATACAGCATCCCGCCCGGCAGGCATTACGTAGGAAACGCTTTCCTGTCCGTCAGTGAAACGGCCGCCGTCTGTCGTAAAGCTGACACGGACCAGTCCGCTCTCTTCTCCCGTTCCGGGCAGGACGAGCTGAATATCCTCCGCCTTGATATAGCCGATATTGTTGGAGAAATCGTATTCATAGGTCAGGGCGACTTCCGAATCTGCGTTCATCGTCGCTTCGCACTGGACCTTGTACCAGTAGGTATTATCGTTGTATACCTCGGAGATGATCACGAATGCTTCGTCAGGGTTTTCTCCGCTCAGATACAGCACCCTGGAGCCGTTTTCCGGATACTGATAGACCATGATGGTCTTCGCATCGGTCTTGATTCCCAGGGTTTCCTTCCCGCTGTCCGCTCCGCCGCAGGCTTCATCCAGCAAACGGTATCTCTCAGCAGCCTTTTCTCCCCAGTAGGGATCCGGTGAATAGGAAACGTTCATGCCGGATGACTTGTTGCCGAAGAATCCGCCGTGGAACTGCGATTTCAGCGGTGAACAGTAGGAACCGGAAATAAAGTACTTTGCGTGCGCATACAGTGAATTGGCCGGTGTATAGTAGCGCATGGCACCGGCTTCTTCATCGTTGTCATAGGCCGCGTGGGAGAACAGGTTGTTCCGTGAGAAGCTCAGGGAACTCCTGCCGCTGCCGGATTCTTCCTGGCTTACCGCCAGCATCATCAGTACATTCGCCCCGTACTCATAGGCATACTGCAGGAAGGATTCCTCCAGACCATAGTACTGGGAACGGGTCAGGGTATCATCAAAGGAATCCTTGTCATCATCCCGGTAGGTATCCACCGGTCCCTTGATTCCCATGGATCCGTAGAACAGATCCCGGAGTTCCGCCAGTCCGGCAGAGCTGATGGAACGATGCGATACAAACTGATAGTAGTCATAGTACGGTTCTTCCGGATTCAGGCTGTGTTCCCTTGTACCGGCGATATAGTCCTCCAGCATCAGTACAAAGTCATCCTCGCTGTAGAAATAATGACCGTCATAGCTGCTGTAGTTCTCTCCTTCCTTCATCCAGGAGGGAGCCGGACCGTTGTTTATGATGCTGGCGTAGTAGTCATCCTTCATCTGGCCCTTGATCTCGTGGTAGAGGGTGCCTCCACTGACCGTATACCCGGACAGACGCACAGCAACCTCTTCCACGGGAATGATGACCGCATCCTCCAGGGAGATCCTCGCCTTCAGCCCGGAAATCATCACGATCGCCTCCGACGCATGATCATTGGTACCGAGATACGCCGCATCCTTGCCGTAGCATCCGTTCAGCGTACCGCTCTGTCCATCAATGCTGGAAGTGTAGCGGACATCCACCGTACAGTCATCGGAACCGATATAAACGACCGCGTGCTCCGCTGCCAGGACCTTATCACGGAATACAATGCCGATGTTCTCGTAGTTGTTCCGCCGGTTCTGCATGGCATAGTGCGCGTAGGCGTAGTTGTAGAAGACATCGATCTCTTCCCCTGCCGCAAAGTCCACAACATGATAAAAATCATCCTGAAAACGCAGCGGCGTGTTTTCCGCGTGCACAGGAAGCGGGTTGAGCACTGCTGCACTCAGCAGTATAATCAGCAGTTTCTGTATCTTCTTCAAAAACATCCTAACTATTTTACCATGAACAGGCGGATATAGGAAATCACTCGCTCAGAGCACACAGCGCCGCGGTAATTCCCTTCACCATATCCTCCAGGCTCATGCTCGGTACATCCATCCCCTTGTCTGTACTCTGTGCAGGCAGGAACGGTACATGGATGAAGCCGCTCTTCTTGCCGGGATACTCCCGTTCCAGCCAGTAGCGGATACCGTACAGCACATGGTTGCAGATAAAGGTGCCGGCAGTATTGGATACCGCTGCAGGTACACCTGCATCATTGATGTACTGTACAACCTTCTTCACCGGAATGCTGGCAAAGTAGGCATCCGGACCGTCTGCGTAGATCGCTTCATCGATGACCTGCTTCCCATCGTTGTCCGGGATCCGCTGGTCATCCACATTGATGCCGATCCGTTCCACCGTCAGCTTCGCCCGGCCGCCTGCCTGTCCCAGGGACAGGATGATGTCCGGGTCCGAACGCTTGATCTCTTCCCGGATCATATCAATGGACCGGTAGCGCACCACCGGCACCAGCATCGTAATGATCTTGGCGCTGTTGATGGTTTCCGGCAGCTGCTTCAGTATTTCAGCTGCGGGGTTGATCGTTTCTCCCCCGAAAGGTTCAAATCCTGTGACCAGTATCTTCATTCTCTTCTCCTGCCGGCAGTGCAAACCAGAATGTACTGCCTTCTCCTTCCTTGCTGCGGACACCGTACTGCGCCCCGTGAAGCTCCAGGATCTCCTTCACGATTGCCAGTCCCAGTCCGCTTCCGCTCACCGGGCGCACATGGGTCCGGTCGACCTTGTAGTACCGTTCCCAGACGTCCTTCAGCTTTTCTTCCGGTATCCCTTCTCCGTGATCCTCCACTTCTGTGATCACCTGATTGTCCTGTCGGAAGCACCGGACACCGATCCTGCGGTCTTCCGCGGAGTAGTTCACTGCATTGCTCAGGAAGTTGTTGACGACCTGGGCAATCCGCTGTTCATCCGCACGGACGTACAGATGCTCTTCGGCGGAACACACGAATTCATACCCGTCCTGTACTTTGAAGACATCGTACTTGCGCAGTTCCCGGCGCACCAGCTCATCCATGCTGAACACTGAATACTGCAGGCTGATCCTTTCATCCTGCAGTCTGGACAGATCCAGCAGGTCATTGACCAGGCTGTTCAGCCGCCTGGATTCATCGATGATGACCTGCAGGTTCTCGTCTGTCTTCTCTCCCGGAATGTCCCGCATCATCTCACCGTATCCGCCGATCATGGTCAGCGGCGTACGCAGATCATGCGACACATTCGCCAGCAGATCCCGCTTGGCCCGGTCGGCTTTGCGGATATCCGCGGCTGCCTGTTCCAGGGTACGGTTCAGTTCCACGGCTTCCTTGAATACATTGGTGGATTCATCTGTATGGTAGCTGCCTTCCGGAAGACTCTCCGCCTCCCGGGTGATCTTCACCAGCGGATCGCCGATCCACCGGTTCAGCACCAGTACCAGCAGCAGCGTTGCGATGACCAGAATCCCGGCGATGAACAACATCTGGACCCGCAGCGTACGCACCGTTGCGTTCAGCGCCGTCAGATTGGTACTGACCATGATTACCGTACCATCCTCCTGTACACGGGTACTGACGATGCTCTGCAGTCCTTCCGCACCATGCTTGTCTTCCAGGATGCTCAGCCAGCTGCCGCCGTTCTCCTCGGCAAGTCCGATCTGTTCCTGGATTTCCCATGGACTCATCCGGTTCAGTACACAGCCTACTGCCTGATCCGTTACTTCGTACGTATCCGCAACGATCCGGATGCAGGCATCGTTTTCCCTGCTCAGCCGGTAGACGCTGTCCAGGTATGTATCGGTATCCAAGGCTTCTGCGATCTGCTCAGTGACTGTATTGACACTGCGGATCTTGGAGTGGGTATACATCGGCTGCAGCAGTACTGCCTGGAAAATGAAAATCAACGCAATGATGAGCACTGCGTAGATTCCCAGCAGCCTGCCGGTTTTATGTTTCAGATCAGGCATCTTTTTCAAAGCGGTAGCCGACTCCTCTCAACGTTACAATGCATTTGCCGTAGGGACCGAGATTCTTTCTCAGAAGCTTCATATGTGTATCCAGCGTACGGTCATCTCCGAAATAGTTGTATCCCCACACATGCTCCAGAACAGCCTCTCTTGTTACAGCAATGCCCCGGTTGCGGATCAGATACACCAGCAGTTCATACTCCTTCGGCGAGAACGCCACCCGCTCCCCGTCAACCGTTACCACACGTGCAGAATAATCCACTTCCAGACCGCCCATGACGAAACGGTCCTCTGCGGCTTCTCCGCCGGTGCGCTTGAGGATCGCCTTTACACGCATCATGAGTTCCTTGCCGGAGAACGGTTTGACAACATAGTCGTCGGCGCCGACATCGAAGCCATGGATCCGGTCGTATTCCTCGCCCAGCGCCGTCAGCATGATCACGGGGATCTGCGGATTGAACCTGCGGATGTCCTTGACAGCCGAAAACCCGTCCAGCTCCGGCATCATGACATCCATGATCACCAGATCATAATGCCGGCTGCGGCACATCTCCACCGCCTGCATCCCGTCCGGTGCTTCATCGGCCTCAAAGCCTTCATATACGGCGTATTTCCGGATCATCGTCCGGATGTTCGCTTCATCATCGACAATCAACAGTCTGGTCATAGTGTGAGTATAGCTGTCCAATCTGAACTTCCGGTGAACTTTCTACAATGTTTCGATGAGATCCGCGGCTTTCTTCAGCGGTTCTACTTCCAGGTCCTCAATATCGCCCGCATCGCTCGCCCTGGCATTCTTTTCATCCAGCGGAATTCTTGCCAGAACTTCTGTACCGAACTTTGCGGCCACTTCTTCAATGTGCGATTCACCGAACACATACATCTTCCTGCCGCAGTCCGAGCACTCCACCCAGCTCATGTTCTCGACCAGGCCAAGTACTCTGATATTCATCATCCGGGCCATATTGATGGCCTTCTCTACGACCATGGATACCAGATCCTGCGGACTGGTGACCACGATAATCCCGTCCAGCGGGAAGGACTGGAAGGCGGTCAGAGGCACATCTCCGGTTCCCGGAGGCATATCTACGAACATATAGTCCACTCTGTCCCAGAACACTTCCTGATAGAACTGCTTGATCAGGCCGGCAACGACCGGACCGCGCCAGACGATGGGCTGGTCATCGCTCTGCAGCAGCATGTTCGAGGTAACGACCTGGATGCCGGTTTTTGTGAACGCCGGATACATCAGTTCCCCGTCTCCCATTGCTTTCTCTGTAACACCGAAGACCTTGCCCATGGAAGGACCGGTGATATCCGCGTCCAGTACGCCCGTACGGTATCCTCTGCGCTGCATCTCGGAAGCCAGTGCAGACGTTACGAACGACTTGCCAACACCGCCCTTGCCGGATACAATGCCGATCATTTTCCTGATGGAAGAGCGCGGATGCGGCTCTATTCTGAAATCCGGTGCTCCGCCTGTCCGGGAAGGACAGTCTGTGCCGCAGGTTTCACATGCACCGTTGCAGCTTTCCGGATTCTGGTTTCTGTCTGTCATGTTGTTTTCTCCTTTATGTCTATTCAGTATTGTAGCAAAATTATCCCTGAATGCCACGGATTCTGTTATGATCCCTTTGGAGGTGCCTATGCCTGTACATATCGAATGCTTTATCGATCCGGCCAATGAATCGGACCTGATTTCCGAGCTGCTTCATCTGCTGCAGAAGAGACCGGACCATACATATACCAACAGTGAAAACCAGCATATTCTGTCTGTATACGATATCAAGGATACTGAGGGAGAAACGGTCCTGCAGGCTGCTTTCCATCTGGCGATGACCAACGGGATCATGGAGATCAAGGATCTGGATCTGGTGATTGCGGACAGCCCTGTACTGGACATGGAATACGTCTTCCGGCTGGATCTCCCGCAGGAAGGCAATGAATGCTATGAGGCAGTCATACAGGACCAGCACATCCAGGCAGAGACCGTCAGCCGGGAGCGGATTCCCGGAAAGCTTGAGGGCACTGTACAGAGAACCGCAGTCTGTCTGTTTCCGTTCGACTATACGCTCTATTCTACGGAAGAAGCTTTCCATGTGGACTTTCCCGACGAACCCGAACCGTTCCTCGCTCTTTCCGGCAGTCTTCTGCCGAAGGAAGGATCGTCGGAAACCTTCTCCTTCATCATCGGTACCATCGTTTCCGGACGGACCCATTACCTGCAGTTCGGTGATCTCCTGTGCGGATGTACCATCCTGCAGGTGAATACCCCTGTAGGCATCCTGCCTGCCATCGTCTCTCTCGATGCCAATGAGGAACTCCAGGAAGGAACCATCATCGCCATGTACTGCGATGTCAAAGCCAATCTGGCCGTAGACGATGCCTGATTGCCTGAATACACCAGGTCATTGAACCGGATTCCGCAGGGAATCCTTTTTAACGGAATTTTAACGCAGAGGCAGGCAACCCTAACACCGTCTTAATGCCCTGAATCCTATAATGGGCTCAGAACAGGAGTTCTCTATGAAGGATTTCAGGACATTTCTGCAGGATCATTTCACATCATTCCGCACCATTCTGCTCAGTTTTCTATCCCTGATCTTTATCGGTGCGTTCCTGCTGTGCCTGCCGGTCTGCTCAGCATCCGGCCGCAGCACGCCGTTTCCTGATGCCCTGTTCACCGCTACATCGGCGGTCTGCGTAACCGGACTGGTCGTCTGCGATACGGCAGCTTCCTGGTCCGTATTCGGCAAATGTGTACTGCTGTTCCTGATCCAGATCGGCGGGCTGGGTGTTATGACCATTGCGGTCGCTGTCTTTGTCCTGACCGGGCAGCGGATCAGCATCCTGCAGCGCAGTACGATGCGTGATTCCATCTCTGCCCCGCAGATCGGCGGAATTGTCCGCCTGACCGGCTTTATACTGAAGGTCACCCTGCTCATTGAGGCCATAGGCACTGCACTGCTCTCCTTCGTCTTCATCCCGCGCTACGGTGTGATGACGGGGATCGGCTATGCATTGTTCCATTCCGTATCCGCTTTCTGCAACGCAGGCTTTGACCTTATGGGCACCAACGCTCCCTACGCCTCGCTGACCGCCTATGCTGCAAACATACATGTCAATCTGATCATCATTTCGCTGATCATCTGCGGCGGGCTCGGGTTCCTGACCTGGCAGGATCTGCTGCAGAACCGTTTCCGTTTCCACAGACTCCGGCTGCAGACCAAGATCATCCTGACAACAACCCTGTGCCTGATCGTCTTCCCCTTCGTGATTCTGTTCTTCTTTGAATTCACGGATGTACCGGTCAAGGAGAGGATCCTGCTGTCCCTGTTCCAGTCTGTAACCCCGCGTACAGCCGGCTTCAATACCTATGATTACGCAAGCATGTCGGAGAACAGCCTGCTGATGACCATCCTGCTGATGCTCATTGGAGGCGCACCGGGATCCGCTGCCGGCGGTATGAAAGTTACAACCTTCTACGTCGTCGTCGCTTCCGCTTTCTCCTCCATGAGGCAGAACAATGATGTCAACTGCTTCATGCGGAGGCTGGAGCCGTCCACGGTACGCAATGCCCATACCCTGCTCTGCCTCTATCTGTTCCTTCTTATTACAGGAGCGTACATCATCGCCGCGAGGGAACACCTGCCCATCATCCGTACCCTGTTCGAATGTGCTTCGGCACTGGGCACCGTCGGTCTGACGACCGGAATTACACCCGGGCTGTCCCACCTGTCCCGGGCAATACTCATCCTGTTCATGTATTTCGGACGTGTCGGCGGGCTGACGCTTGCCTACGCATCCGTATCCGGAATCCGCATCAGGACCAGCAAGTATCCGCTGGAAAAGATCAGCGTCGGCTGATCAGGAGGCTGAATGAAAAACATACTAGTGATCGGTGCCGGAAGATTCGGACTGTACACCTGTTCTGCCCTGCATGATATGGGCCACCAGATCATGCTCGTAGACAAGAACGAGGACCGGATCAACCAGGTACTGCCCTATGTAACCAACGCTCAGATCGGTGACAGTACGGACGAAGCATTCATGAAATCGCTCGGGATCCGGAACTACGATCTCTGCATCGTCGCAATCGGTGATGACTTCATGAGTTCCCTGGAGACTACCTATCTGCTTCATGAACTCGGTGCGGAAAAGGTCGTCTCGCGGGTCACGAGCGGCTCCCAGGAGAAATTCCTGCTGCGCAATGGTGCGGACGCGGTTGTCTTCCCTGAGCGCCAGCTGGGGGCGTGGACAGCCATCCGCTACTCATCCGACGCCATCTCCAACTACATCGAAGTCATGGACGGCTACTCCATCTTCGAGCTCAATGTACCGAAGGAATGGGACAACCTTCCTGTCGGGACCATCAATGCCCGGAACAAATACGGAATCAATATACTGGGTGTAAAGAACGGCAAAATGGAAATGAACATTACAGGTGATACTGTACTGCATTTCGGACAGACCATGCTGGTTCTTGGAAAAACCCAGGAGATACAGAAGATGTTCAGTCTGTAGGACGGTAGAATCATGAATGAACTGATCGTTATCGTGTGCTGCTTCGCTTTCTCTGCAGCCATCATCTACATCACCATCAACAGAATCTATGATGAGATTCTGCCCGAACAGAGTGAACCGGAGCGTTCCTATGCACCGGAATACCGGATTCTGACCGACAACCTGGATATGCTTCACTATGTACGCAAGCACTTTGAACCGGGCGAGTATTCCCTCTGTCTGAAAAGCAGACGGGAACTGCTGAATGAATGCCGCAAGGAAAGCCAGAGCATTGCCATTCTGGAGCCGGTCAAGGACCATGCGAACAAAAACCGGATGAGTATATCGGGGCGTTAGGTTGAGGTTCCGGCACAGCCTGCATACAATAAGAGTTAAATACGGATATGACTGCTGACAAGAACGCAAAACAGAACATACTGGTCTGCCTTTCCCCCTCCCCGAGCAATCCGAGGGTCATCCGAACAGCCGCAAAACTGTTCAACAAACGGACGGACAGTTTTATTGCGCTGTATGTAGGCAGTCTGAATGAGGACCTGAGCGAAGACAGCCAGCTGCGCAGGAACATCGCCTACGCAGAATCCTGCGGGGCAGAAGTCCAGATCATCGAAAGCAGCGATATCGTCCTGACCATATCCGAATTCGCCAGGTTTACAGGAGCAACCGATCTGTTCATCGGCTACAGTGTTCCCTCGCACATCATCCAGTCCCGCAGCATCCCCGAACAGCTCATATCCGCGCTGCCGGAGACCGATATCCATATTATTCCCGATACCAAGGCTTCCTCCTACCATCTTGCAAGAAGGCATTCGGAGGCACCGGTATGGAATATGAAGGACTTCCTGCTGGTAATCATCATCATGGCAATCGCCACAGGAATCTCCTACTGGTTTGACAGATCCATCTACAGCAACTCCAACATCATTACGATCTATATCCTTGCCGTGCTGATCGCTTCCATTCTGAGCTCCCACCAGATCTACGGCATCCTCGCTTCCGTGTTCTACATTCTGCTGATCAATTTCCTGTTCATAGAGCCACGGTTTACTTTCCTCTTCTATGACTCTTCCTACATTGTCACCTACTTCGTCTCTTTCCTGGCTGCGCTGATCACCGGAACCCTGGCTGTACGGTTGAAGGACATTGCCCGCCAGGCAGCGGAAAACGCCTACCAGGGAAAGGTCCTGCTGGACACTTCGGACCAGATGAAGAAAGCGACCGGCAGGCAGGAGATCATCCGGATTGCCTGTACGCAGCTGGGCGACCTGCTGAAGCGGCCGGTGGTGTTCTTCAGCCCCGATGATACATCCGAAGACCAGGAAGAAACAGAGATCCTGCGCTCGGTCTGTGAAGGCAAGCAGCAGGCAGGTGCCTATACCGGCCGGTTCTCCCAGCACCCCTACAGATATCTCCGGATTGCCTCGGATCAGACAGTATACGGTGTTCTGCGCATTGACATGAAAGGCCGGTCCTTTACCGAATTCGAGAATACCCTTCTTCTCTCGATCATCAATGAGTTCATTCTTGCCCTGAACAACGAGCACACCATGCAGGAGAAAGCAGCGGCGGAGATCCAGGCAGAACAGGAGCGCTACCGGGCAGGACTGCTGCGTTCGCTGTCCCACGATCTGCGCACACCGCTGACCTCCATCATCGGCAATACTTCAAACCTGATCTCCATGGGTTCCTCCATGGAAGAAAACGACAAGCAGACCATCTATGAAGACATCCGGGAAGATTCCTTCTGGCTTGCGTCACAGATGGAGAATATACTGTCTATGAGCCGTTTGGAGAACAACCGGTATATCCAGCCGAGCATAGAAAACGTTGAAGATGTCATCCAGGAGAGCCTGAACCATCTGGACTACCGGGCCAGCGAGCACACAATCACCTTCCAAAGGCCGGAGGAAGCACTGTTCGCTGAAATGGATTCCCGCCTGATCCTGCAGGTCCTGACCAACCTGATCAACAATGCCATCAAGCATACACCTGCGGGATCAGCCATAACCATCCGCTGCACCAAGGAAGATGGTCTTATCTTCATTTCGATAGCGGATGATGGTGATGGGATTCCTGATGGAATGAAGGAACACATCTTCGATCTCTACTATACCGGGCACAGAGGACTGTCCGAAACAAACCGGAGCATGGGAATCGGTCTGAATCTCTGCGCTATGATACTGCAGGCACACGGTCAGAAGATCGAAGTGCTGGACAACCATCCGAAAGGAACCATATTCCGTTTCAGTCTGAAAGCAAAGGAGCTGCAGGATGAAAGAATCCAGAATACTGATTGTTGAAGATGACCGGTCCATCATGAACCTCATCTCAACAACATTGAAACTGAACCAGTATGAATATGTATGTGCTTCCGGCGGAAAGGAAGCCGTTTCCCAATGTGCTTCCTATGCACCGGCATTGATCCTGCTGGATCTCGGTCTTCCCGATATGGACGGCATTGACGTCATCCGTACGGTCAGAACCTGGTCGCAGGTACCGATCATCGTAATCAGTGCCCGGGGAGAGGATTCCGACAAGATCGAAGCACTGGACAACGGTGCGGATGATTACCTGACCAAACCTTTTTCCGTCGATGAGATGATGGCCAGGATCCGGGCTGCCCTGCGCCGCAGCATACAGCTGGCTTCCGGCTCCTCGGAATCCGTCTACCGCAACGGAGATCTGTTCATAGACTATGCAGCGTCCATTGTCAAGCGCGGTGAGCGGGAAATCCACCTGACCCCGATCGAGTACAAACTGCTCTGCCTGCTGAGCAGGAATACAGGCAAGGTACTGACCCATTCCTACATTATCCAGCATATCTGGGGCAGTACGATGGAAACGGATATTGTATCCCTTCGTGTCTATATGACTTCGCTGCGCAGGAAGCTGAGCCAGGATGAATCCGAAGAAGCATTGATCCGTACCCACGTCGGAATCGGATACCAAATGGTCCGTGCAGAAGAATAACAATAAAAAACCGGCCTTGAAGCCTTCGCTTCAGGACCGGATCTTTTTTATTCTTCTACCCGCTTTCCATCAATGAAAACAGCGATGAGCCTGCCTGTCGTCTCCAGAGGATCCCCCTCATAGATGTTGATATCTGCGTCCTTGCCGGGTTCAATACTGCCGACGCGGTCTTCAATGCCCAGATGCTCGGCCGCATTGATCGTGATTGCTTTCAGAGCGTCAAAGCGCTTCATTCCGGCTTTTGCCGCCATACCGGCATAGAGCGGGAAGCTGTATTCCAGTGCGAACGGATGGTCTGTAATGATGCATA
>JAFOIY010000002.1 GCA_017420505.1 Solobacterium sp.
CGAGCCTTTTGCGGACGCGTACATCAACGAATGCGGCGTAGCGGTCGTTTCGAACAAGGGCTTTGAAACATACTTCCCGGCAACGGATGAGGATCATCAGGGACTGGGCTACGGTGTACGCCAGATCGTAGCGGAAAGAGCGCACACAGCGAGGGAAGGCGTCGAGGTCATCAAGTACCTGATGGACAACTTCGGCTACCGTTCCGAGCGGATCTATGAGATTGCGGACAAGGATGAAGCGTGGGCTGTACAGGTCACGCACGGACGCAACTTCGCGGCCCGCAGGATCGGCAATGATGAAGTCTACTACATGCCGAACTGGCTCACCATCCATGAGGTCGACTTCAGCGATACCGAGCACAAGAAGTTCTACTGGTCCGATACCGTAGTGACGGACGCGATTGCCATGGGCCGCTATACACCGGCCAAGGAAGGTGATTACAGTGACTTTGACTTCGCGGAAGCCTACCAGAAGTTCAATGTCATGATCCCGTTCAACATGTTCCGTTCCAACTATGCCTGGACGTATCTTGTCGGTGAGAAGATGCCTTACAAGACATTCGCTGCCAAGGCACCGAGGAAGTACGGTCTGGAAGAGATGAAGAGAGCGCTGCGTCTGACGGTACTGGGCACCGAGGAAGACAAGGCGATTACGGAGGACTGGAAGGGTTACGGCACAGGACATGAATGGACTGTAGAGAGTACGATTATTCTGTTCGACGATGATCCGAAGCTGACCGTGGCTTACCGGGCCTTCCCGATGCCTGCCAGGGCACCGTTTGTACCGTGGTACGCCGGGATTACCAGGATTCCGGAAGGCTATGAATGGATCGGCTGGGAGGCATCCCAGGCATCCCACTTCCATGTGGACATGAGCGAATTCAAAAAACATGACAATGTCGCTTACCGGACATTCCTGGATCTTGCCGTTGCCATGGGTGAATCCGAAGAGCTCAAGGAAAAGGCGGAGAAGGACATTGCGGCATTTGAAGCACGAATTGCCAAGTACACACCGTTCATTGAGAATGCCTACAGGGAGCTGGCAAAGACAGATCCTGATGCGGCAGTGGAGTTCCTGACGGAATTCACAGCCCAGCAGGCGAAGCTTGCCTGGGATCTGGCAAAGGACGAGCTGGATACTCAGAACTGGGACAAGTATTCGGCACTGCTGAACAACTGGCTGCCGAGGCTCTGGTAACAGCGCACAAGAGTTGATGCATAAGAAAACTGCAGGCAGATGCCTGCAGTTTTTATGTGATGTATCCGGAATCAGAACGCTTCCGGCTTGAGCGGGAGGTCGTAGAGCTCTTCGTAGGTCGGGATGTTCTGTCTCTTGAAGTCATCCCAGCACTTCTGGATGAGCTCTTCATCACCGAAGGCTTCGAATGCGCCTTCCGCGAGGACCTTGCCGGCACGCACCGCGGCCTTCATGCCGATCTCGGTACCGGAGCAGGCCGTGATGGTCCAGTGGTGTCCCGGTGTACCTGCCAGCATTCCGCCGCCGTGCATGTGGGCTGTCGGGCAGAAGTAGGACATATCTGCCGCATCTGTGCAGGTCAGTACAGGATCAATGCCTTCAAAGGTCTTCTTTGCGGGCGGCAGCAGTTCATCCTTGTCTGCCGGTGCTTCCTTCTCGAAATAGCTTTCATACAGCTTCTTCGCCCAAGCGTATTCCTCATCGGTGTAGTCGACATCGGGGATCTGCTGGCTGACCTTGGCCAGGTGCTCACCCAGCGGTACATTGACATAGAAGTAAGGGATCTGGAAGATCAGACCGTACTCTGCCTTTGTACCGGTCATCAGCGCTGCACCATCCGCACAGAGGCAGACACGCTCGAACAGATCCTTGGCGTCTTCCGTGGAAGCACCGCGGCAGAAGTATTTCACGGCTGCGTAGTCCGGTACGATGTTCGGTGCACCGCCGCCGTCCGTGATCTGGTAATGGATCCGGTCCGTGGTAGGTACGTGCTCGCGCAGGAATTCAACGCCCATGTTCATGAGCTGTACCGCGTCCAGGGAGCTTCTTCCGTTCCAAGGTGCTCCGGCCGCATGAGCGGACTTGCCGAAGAATTCAAACTTGGCAGCCATGATGACCAGGCCGAGCTGCGGCTCTGCATTGAAGCCGTCTGTACCCGGGTGCCACATGATGCACAGGTCGCAGTCCTTCCACATGCCGTCAAAGGCCAGCAGGCTCTTGCCGCGGCCGACTTCTTCGCCCGGCGCTTCTACGAGCTTCAGCGTGCCCTGGATGCCTTCCTTCTCCATGGCATAGCGCAGTGCGCAGGCAGCGCCCATGCAGGATCCGGCGATGAGGTTGTGCCCGCAGCCATGTCCCGGACCGGCAATCGCTGCTCTCTCCGGCACGGCTTCGTTGCCGAGCTGGGGCAGCGCATCCAGTTCACCGACGATCGCGATGACCGGCTTTCCGCTTCCGTATGTCGCAAATACAGTGTTGGGGTTGTCGCTGGGCTGGATGCCCTGTCCCGCCCGCATCAGCATTGCGTCAGGGAAGCCGTGCGTTCTGGCAAACGCGGCTGCTGTCTCTGCAGCGTACTTGTTGTCGAGGCCCGTTTCCGGGTGTGCCCAGATGTCGTGCATCATGGTCTTCAGTTCGTCTTCGTAGAGATCGTACCATTCCTTGATCCACTTGTTCAGTCCGTCGGTTTTCATAGATGTTCCTCCTGATTTCTTCATGCAAACCTGTGTGATATAAAACAAAGCCCCTGTCCTGAATAAACAGGACAAGGGCATTACGACCATTGTGACCACCTGATTAAACATACCAGCATATGTTCTTCCGCTAACGGGGAATCCGGTACGGCTTACTGCTGCTTCAGCCGACTGCTCGGAAGTGATCTTCATCCTGCGGAATACTCACGTGCACTTTCACCATACTGCACTCGCTGCTGTTTTCCTCCCTTGCAGGACTACTCTCTTCGTCAAAGCATTTGTTCTATGAGTGCAATATACAATCAATGAAGGGTGGAATCAATTGTATACAGTGTGTTTCCTTCAAATACAGAAGAAAGATGATGAAAAAAATGAAAAGATGGTGAGAGTACAAATCAATCAACACAATATATGATCGGTTCTTTCCAACCGACATTATAGGCATGTCCGTTGTTATGAAAAGTCAGATTAACCGTTATTGAAAGCCACAGCTTGAGCCAGCGTATTATGGTTATTCTTTTATTTCATACTCCTCAATGTGAATATTGAATCGTTTCCCTTCAGCTTCTGCAGCATCGTAGATCACAGTAAACAAGGAATCTCCGATAACATATGAGACCGGAATGCGACTGTATGAGATCAGCTTGTGCTGGATCATATCGTCTGTATCTAGGTACTGAACCGCGTTGTTCACAGTGCCAAAGACAAGATCTTTGTATACAGCGGGCTTTTGCAGGAAGAGTGTCGTCTTTGTTGTGAATTCTCCGTTGGTCTTGTCATATTCACCGGAGTGTATGAGTGCTGTCTTTTTATTACCATCAGCCGGAACAAATTCAGCATATTCGATCAGGATGACGTTACTCAAAGACAGCGCATTGTCTGCATATACAGGAAGATGATAGACGGTTTCATCTCTTGTGTTCAGGTTGATTTCTACAAGATCCGTTTCTTCGTTGTCATCACGGGTGATCAGTGTCAGCAGTTCCCCATTCAGACCATAGTTGTGCTCAATTACCGACAACAGCACATTGAAGTCCGCTTCTGATTCACGTTCTTCTCTATGAAGAACTGTCCTTGTATTGGCGCTCAGATCATACTGTATTGTTTCACAATTGCAGAAAAGTGTGTTTCCGTCGGTGGAAATATACTGATAGTTCCGGTAGACCAATGTGTTTTCATACCGTTTCAGCACTGGAAGTTGTTCAAGGGATATTACTGTTCCACTGTCTACGATCTTTTTTTTGCCGTCGTTGTCTTCATAGATCAGACGATACTCATAAGGAACCAGAATCGGAGCGTCATCCTCTCCCGGCTGTACAGGAATCACCTCCGTATAAACCAGGTTTCCGTCTATGACAAGACAGTTCTCTACACAGTCTTCTTTATCGAAGGTTCTCCATCCCTCTGCCTCACCGGTCAACGTGTTCAACCGATGTATTTCCTTTGTACAGGTAAACTCACCGGATGGTTCGATCGGTGCAGAAAGTACAATATACAGGTATTCATCATCTGCACAGCAGACATATGCGTTATCTTCAAAGAACAGATCATACTGGTTGACCTTATCAAAAGCATGTTGTTCAGGTTCTGCAAACTGTACAATTACCGGCAAGAGATATTCGTAGCTGACGGATTCACCTGTTTCTCTGTCTTCAAAAGAGACATTGATCGGCAGAGATTCCAGTTTTTTCACAAGATCAGGAATGTCTTCTTTGTTCCAAATGATATCCATCTGTGAATAAAACCAATCTATCGGATATTCTTCTGATTTGCAGTATGACCCTAGATCGTCAGCGGAATGATTAATAATGACACCTGCCCAATCTTCTGGTTGAATAACATCCTGGAACAGTTTGTCCGGTGGATCGATAATCATATTAGCTTCCCGGTCCAGATGAATTTCATATCCGAGGGAATAATAATTGTCCCCGGTTTCCAAAAGAACGATACAGCCGGAATATATAGGTTTCTCTTCCGTTGATTGTTCCGGAGTTTTATCTGCACAGCCATTCATAAAGAGCGACAGAAGAAGCGACGGAATCAACAAAACAGAATATAACGTTTTTTTCATTGATTACAACCTCCTACAATCAGTTTTACAGAAGCAGACTATTCAGAACCTAGACGATCCACTCTAAGAAAATGCCAAACAAAAGCTGCAAGAACACACTGTAGCAGAATAACGGGTGCAGTATAAGCCGGCATCAATGAGAGCAATGCGGAGAACATCAACAGGACGCTGAAAATCAGAAGCTCAGCATGATCCGCTATCGGTTTTGAAGGAGTGCCTATGTTTGTGGAGCCTGCAAAACCAGCCAACAACAACACTGCTAACCGTATTCCGGAAGCGGCAGGAAAAGACAGCCAACCGGCAAGATATGTGCAATGTACGATGACAGCTACAATACCGGAAACACACACAATATACTCAGGAGTCTTCCTGTTATACGAAGTGGCCTTTGCAATCACCGAGCTGATGAAACGGGATAAAAACGGTACTAACAGTAGCAGGAAGATCGGGTAGAAAAATGACGTTTTTACTGATTCAATCATGATATCTATACAGTTTACTCCGTTATAGCAATGACCGGAAACAGGTCTTCGTACTCGTATATTCTGTCTGTTTCTTTATCCTGGAAAGAGATTCTGATCGGCAGAGCCTCCAGCTTTTTCAGAAGATCAGGGATGTGTTCTTTGTTCAAATGGACAGACCCTTCTGAATAGCTCCAATCATAAGGATATTCTTCTGACCCGCAGTATGGAGGAAACGGATAAGATTCGGTACTTGCGTAACTGTCGGCATCATAGGTCAGACTGCTGTCTATGACCCAGACATCTGGTTCTAAGACTTCATCGAAATACAGGGCTGGATCTTGGTGTAATATTGTCATCGGCTTTCTCAGATGAATCTCATAAGCGAGAGTAATGCAATCCTCGCCAGTAACGTCCTCTCCCTGTTCGTATAAAATGATACAGCCGGAATAAACAGGCTCTTCATCTGTTGGTTGCTGATTGGTTTTGTCTGCACACCCACACAATAAGAATGATGAAAGTAAGAATGGCAGAGTGAATCGCAATGATCTGAAGGCTTTGTCCATCAACCAGACCTCTTACATATAATTATACAATGGAACATGACAACCACCTATAATTCAATGTATAGTTGACCTATGAGAAGATGCTCTGCTTGTTATATCGTTTCAGCCTTTATGCTCTTTTCTTCTGCATGTTCATCGGTTGATCCTATCGAAATCAACAACTCCGTTACCCTCAGCACTACACCAGCAGACATGAGCTGCTATGTATGGCTCAATGATGAAGATCCGGTCTTTGAAGAGATCACCGCTTCTGAATCCTGCCGTATGTTCGAGGAAGACGGCTGCGGAGTCCTGTACTTTGGCTATGTCGGCTGCGCATACTGCCAGAGAGCAGTCCCGGAACTGAACACAGCCGCAAAAGCATGCGGAGTAACGGTATACTATGTCGATGTCAACAGTCCCTGTAATACAGAGTATGACTACCGTAGACTGCTTCCGTATATAGATTCAGCACTCGTGGAAACACCGGAAGGGAAAGCCTTCATGGTACCGCTGGTCATCGCTGTCAAAGACGGAGAAGTCGTAGGAAGCCATATGGCACTTGTGGATGGATACAACATCGACAGTGAATCATCACAGATGTCCAGCGAACAGAAGAAAGAACTGCAGAACATCTATATTGAATTGTTCAGACAAGCATCTTCATAAAGAACAGTATGTTAGGCAGTCAACTTATGGTCAACTTATCAGTTTTTCTATGGGAGGTTCCAATGATAACTGTGCTTAACAGAAAACTATTGGTCATGACATCTGAATACGATCAAATAGATAAGGTTGCCGGTAAACTGCAGCATTCTGGTATTGAGTATTATGTCACTCAGAAAAACAACAGATTAAGCAGAGATTACCGATTCGGAACCATTATGAATGAAACCGGAAATAAAACGGTGTATGAATTGTATGTTAAGAAAAAGGATTACCCAGAAGCCCGGTACTATATAAATGCATAGAGCATTCATGATTGGTTTTGTGCCGTATTGTCCAGTCCGCATAGTAACTATAAAGCCTTTATAACAATGTGATATACTATTACTGTTGAAGGGACCACCAGTGACGGTTGTCCTTCGGTGATTAGTGAAAAGACCGCTAATCTTGGTCGGACGGGCGGTCTTTTTCGTTTCTGATATAGTCCAGCAGAGCTGCAGCAGCCACGATTGTTTCCGCAACTGTTTCAACTACTGTGTGAATAATATCAAAAATGTCCATAGGCACTCCTCCTTTCCAGGAGAAGGCCTGTACCTTTTCCGTACTGCGTACAAAGAAGGACAACCGCCACCGTATGATGATCCCTGCAGGATTTCTCCTGCACTACAGTTATTCGCGGGAAAAACAGAATTCCCCAAGGAAAATATAGTAGAATAGAAAAATCGGAGGATCTCTCTATGGAAATGAATGAACTGTTCTACAAGAATCCGTATCTGACCGAATTCGATGCGGAAGTCCTCTCCTGCGACAAAGGAAAGAAGGACTACGAAGTCATCCTTTCCGATACAGCGTTCTATCCGGAAGGCGGCGGACAGCCGGCGGATCATGGCATGCTCGGTGATATACCGGTCGTGGATGTAAAGCGGGACAAAGAGGACCGAATCATCCATCATCTTACGGCTCCGCTGGCGGAAGGCATCACCGTGCATGGCATCATAGACTGGGAACGCCGGTTCGACCATATGCAGAACCATACCGGAGAGCATATTGTCTCCGGCCTGATCCATCAGAAGTACGGATATGAAAACGTAGGGTTCCACCTGAGCGACAATACCGTACTGGTGGACTTTGATGGATTCCTGACACCGGAACAGCTGGCGGAAGTGGAAATGGAGGCCAATGAGCTGATCTGGCGCAATGTACCGGTGCAGGAGACCTTCCCCACCGATGAAGAACTGGAGCACATGGAATTCCGCTCGAAGAAGGAACTGTCCGGCAAGGTCAGGATCATTGAAGTGCCGGGCGGCGATATCTGTGCGTGCTGCGGCACACATGTCATGCGCACCGGAGAGATCGGTCTGATCAAGATCATCGCTTCCCAGAAGAACGGGGAAGGGGTACGCGCGGAGATGATGTGCGGCAAGCGCGCACTGAGCGACTATATCCGCAAGAACGAGATCAACGCCCGGATCTACCGGATGTTCGCTGCCAAGCCCTATGAAGCAGCAGACGCTGTGGTCCGGCTGAAGGAAAGCGATGAGGAGAAAGGGCGTGCACTGACCCGGCTGGCCAGGAAGTACTTCAATGAGAAGGCAGAACACGTCATGCCCGGTACATCGTTCATACTGGAGTTCGAGGAAGGCATTTCGGCGAATGCCGCAAGGGAATACGCCAGTGCGCTGGTTGCGGAGAAAGGCGTGGGTACCGCAGCTGTCCTGATGAAGCAGGCAGAGAACCGGTATTCCTACATGGTCATCAGCCAGAGCCGGAATCTGCGGGATGTGTCGAAAGAGATCAACACCAGGCTGAACGGCAGAGGCGGCGGCAAACCGGATATGATCCAGGGATCGCTGGAAGCAGAAGAAGAAACGATCCGTGAGGTATTCACGGAACTGTTCGCATAGCAGGAGGAGACAAGACTATGTATCGTACTGAATGTATCAAACCTGAAGATTTCAAGCCTGCGCGTTTCGAGGCGAAGGGCGAAGCGAAGGTCAACGGCACCGTCATACCGTACCATACGGTTTCGGAAGACAATGTATTCTACGGAAAGGATGGAAAGCCGGTCGCGTCGATCTTCTCCTATTCCTATTTCCGCAGCGATGTTGAGGATACTGCCAACCGTCCGGTCATCTTTGCGTTCAACGGCGGTCCCGGCTCTTCCTGCATGTATGTACATGCCGGCTTCCTCGGCCCGAAGCGTCTGAAGTACGGGGATCCGGACCGTCCGACTTCCTTCGGTCCGTACGAAACCGTGGACAATACTGACTGGCTGATCGATGTTGCGGATATCGTACTGATCGACCCGGTCGGCACCGGCTACGGTGTACTGATCGACGAAGAAGCAGGCAAGGAATTCCTGGGCATTGAGCAGGATGCCGAAGCACTGCTGCAGTTCGTGGAGAAGTGGACCCGCAAGTACCACCGGAATCTCTCCCCGAAGTATCTGGTCGGTGAAAGCTACGGCTGCACCCGTTCCGCTGTTGCGGCAGGCATTGCGTCCACCATGGGCGAGAACAGGGCCTACGGGGTGTCCTTTGACGGACTGGTCCTGATCGGCAATACCGTGACCGTCGGCAAGTACTTCGGCAACGGTATTCCTGCTGAGTCCTCCGTTCTCGGTTTCCCGACCTATGCCGGTGTCCACTGGTACCACCATCATCCGACGGACCAGACCGTCAAGGAATTCGTGATGGAAGCCAAGAAATTCGCGGATACAGAGTATGTCCTGGCACTGTACAAGGGCGAGGATATGACCGAAGAGGAAAAGGAACACATCATTGAGCGGGTGAACTATTATACCGGCATTTCCCGGGAGTATCTGCTGAAGTACGGTCTGAAGATCGATGACAATACCGTACGCAGTGAGATCTGCAAGGCAGAGGGGAAGAGCGTGTCACGCTATGACGGACGCGTCACACGCCCGCTGTATGAGCCGCAGATCGTCGAAGAGAAGAACGGCCTTTGGGATGATCCGACAGACGACCGCTGGAGTTCCTATTTCTACGCTGTCGTTTCCGGTGTACTGATGCCGATGCTGGGTGTAGAGCTTGACCGGAACTACGTCACAACATCCGACTACTATATGCACTGGAACAAGGAAGAAAAGAAGGGCACGACAGGCGAGCAGCTGCGCAATGCGATGGCCAGACGCCCGGGCATGCGTACGTTCTTCGCCAACGGCTGGTTCGACCTCTGCACGGAGTTCGGCTATGTCTTCCATACCATGTCCCACGCAGGACTGCCGAAGGACCGTACGTTTGTAAAGGGCTATCCTTCCGGACACATGATCTACATCGGTGAGGACAACATCCATGAACTGACCTCCGATATCCGTGATTTCATCAACGGAAAGAATCCGGAGTTCTGAGAAATGAAAAACAGCTTCCCCTGAATCAGGAAGCTGTTTTCTTTCTGCCCAGAATACTCTTCAATGTCTGTATCAGATGCATTTTATGTCCGGCTCCGGCCGGGAATCCTCTGCCGTAGGGATAGTGGCGGAAGAAGCACAGCAGGAACAGCACCAGCGTCAGAATGAAGCATTCTCTGCCGTATACGGTCCAGGCAGGGACGAGGAATACAAACGGTACGGCAACGCCTGCCAGGGAGAGATAGCCGCTGATCAGTGCGGTAAGCAGACCGCAGAAGCAGGATACGAAGCCCCACAGCGGGGAGTATACCAACAGAAGCGCCGAGGATGTCGCAACGGCCTTTCCGCCGGAGAAGCGGCGCCAGAAAGGCAGGGAATGCCCGAAGCAGGCACCCAGCCCGGCATAGTACAGGATGATCCTTCCCTGGTGCTTGAACATGTGCCAGGCAAGGCCCATGGCAAACAGGCACTTCGAAAGATCGCCGCAGAGTACGGCAATCCCGGCCTTGAAGCCCAGGTAGGTCATCACATTAGCCATGCCCGGATTGCCGGATCCCCCGAGCTCCGCAGCCGGCTTGTGTGCCACAGCCCGGGATACGATTTCACCGGTCAGAATACAGCCGATGAAGTAAGAGAGTACAAATGCAGCAATACGTTCCTTCATGGTTCCATTGTATACGATGGAGCGCACCGGTGCACTGCTGAAAACAATGGTTGACACACAGCTGGAAACCGACTATCATATTACCGTTATCAATTACCAGAGACAGTAACGGGTACATCCTTAATTATGTTACCGAGGTAGACAGTTTAACGTTTTTAAACTCGAAGCCCTTACTGTCAGTAAGGGCTTTTATACAGGTATGCGATAACTGGAAAGGTTGATGAAACAATGAATCAGGCGGTATTGGAATCCAAAAAGAGCGTTGTGACTGAGATCAGTGACAGGCTCAAAAACGCGTCCTCGAGTGTTGTCGCAGAATATCGTGGTCTGAGTGTTGCGGAAATCACCGAGCTTCGCAGAGCGCTGCGTGCGGAAGGCGTAGAGATGAAAGTCTACAAGAATACGCTTGCCGCAAGAGCAGCGGAAGATGCAGGTCTGGGTGATCTCAAGGACTATCTCACAGGCCCGAACGCGATGATGTTCGGGTCGGACGAAACAACGGCGAGCCGCATTCTTGCTCAGTTCGCCAAAAAGCACAAAGCATTGGTTCTGAAGGGTGGAGTCGTCGAAGGAAAAGTCATCGACGCTGACGCCGTAAATGAACTGGCAGCGCTGCCTAACAGAGAAGGTCTGCTGTCGATGCTGCTGTCCGTACTGCAGGCTCCTGTATCTCAGTTCGCGCGGGCAATCAACGCGGTTGCTGAGCAGAGAGGCGGCGGTGCACCTGCGGAAAACGCAGAAACAAACAATGAAGCTGCTGAGGCAGCTGCCTAAGGAAAGGGAGGAAATGAATCCATGGCAAAGTTGACTTACGAAGAGATTCTTGCATATCTTGATGAAGCTACCATCCTCGAGTTGAACGGACTCGTCAAAGCAATTGAAGAGAAGTACGGTGTCAGTGCTGCTGCACCGGTCGCTGTTGCGGCTGCTCCGGCAGAAGCAGAAGAGCAGGGCCCGACAAGCGTTACAGTCACAATGACAGCCTTCGGTGAGACCAAGGTTAAGGTCATCAAGGTTGTCCGTGAGCTGACAGGTCTCGGTCTGGTTGATGCGAAGAAGCTGGTTGACAATGTTCCTGCAGAGATCAAGAAGGACATCACACCGGAAGAAGCAGAACAGATCAAGGCTCAGCTGGTTGAGGCAGGAGCTACCGTTGAGATCAAGTAATTACTGATCACAGCAGTCACGAATTCAGCCGAATTGTGTATATTCGGCTTTTCGGTCTTTGGAAAGGATGTGGTTTTTACGGCACAGACGCACTATTATACCGACAACCGCAGTCTTCCTGAAAACCGGAAGGACCATTCCTTCCGGTTCCTGGACCGTACCTATGTTTTTACGACCGACGATGGTGTATTCGCCAAAAGAGGTGTCGACTACGGCACACAGCTGCTGCTGAAGAACGCAGTGAAGGAGGAACTCTCCGGAACGGTGCTGGATCTCGGCTGCGGATACGGGGTCATTTCGGTGATCATTGCGTCACTGTTCCCGGAATGCCGCGTTGTCGGAAGCGATGTCAATTCAAGGGCGCTGGAGCTGACGCTGCTGAACTGCCGGAACAACGGTACAGCAGCGGAAGCGGTGCTTTCCGATGGCTTTTCACAGATTCCGTATACGGTGGATGCGGTCATTTCCAATCCACCCATACGGACAGGAAAGCAGAAGGTCTATGCGCTGTTCGACGATGTGCATGCACATCTGAAGGACGGCGGGGTTTTTCTGGCTGTTATGCGCCGTCAGCACGGCGCGGAAAGCGCGGTGCGGAAGCTCACGGAGCTCTTCGGGAACTGTGCAGTGACCGACAGAGACAAGGGCTTCTGGATCCTCAGAGCCGTGAAGTGACAGATTATCAATTGCAAATGAACCGGATATCAGAGGATTTCTGCACCTTTGATGTCCGGGATAATGCAGACGAAAGGATGGCATAGATGGAAAATAGAGAGACATACCACGTTGTGCATTATGGTCCCAAATCATTGAGACGTGACTATTCCAAGGTCAGCGCCGGTCTGGATCTGCCCGATCTGGTGGAAATCCAGACAGCGTCTTTCGACTGGTTCGTCAGAGAAGGGATCAAGGAGGTCTTCAACGATATTTACCCGATCTACAACTATGCGGGGAATATCCGGCTGAAGTTCCTTGACTATGAATTCGGCGAGCCGAAGTATTCCATTGTGGAATGCAAGCAGAGAGAGACCAACTACAGTGCTCCGCTCAAGGCGAAGATGGAACTGGAGATGGTTGACCCGGATACCCGCGAGGTCTTTACCAAGTGGGAGGATGTCTTCCTCGGGGACTTCCCGATGATGACACCGACAGGTACGTTCATCATCAATGGTGCGGAACGGGTAATCGTTTCCCAGATCGTCCGTTCACCGGGTGCGTATTTCGACATTGTGTCGGAAGACCGTACCGGACACGATACCTATACCTGTGAACTGATTCCGAGCCGGGGCACCTGGCTGGAATTTATGTCGGATGACAAGAAGGCTGCACTCGGGCGCATTATGAACGTCTCCATCGACAGGCGCCGTAAGATTCTGAGTACGATTCTGTTCAAAGCGATCGGAATGTCGCTGGAACTGATGAAGAACGATGATGCCTACGATACTCAGGGAATGCAGAAATTCCTGAAAGCACTGAAGTTCGAGACGTATCCGGATGTGATCGTTCCTGAAGAGGAGCGCGAGTTCCAGAACGACTATATGCTGCTGTATACGAGTGTATTCGGCAATTACGAAGAAATCAAAAACACCCTCAACGCAGACAAGACGAAGACAAGGCACGATGCACTGCTGCAGGTCTATGAAAACCAGCGTGCGGATGAAATCGCGACCTTTGAAGGCGCTGTCAACCTGATGGATGCCAAGTTCTTCGACTACAGGCGCTACGACCTGACAAAGGCCGGACGCTACAAGGTGCTGAAGAAGCTGAGTGTTCTTGATCGTATGGAGAACCATATGCTCAAGGATGATCTGATCGGTGCGGACGGCAAGGTCTGCCTGAAGAAGAACGTACTGATCGACAAGAACACCCGCAATGAACTGCGTGATGAAATCAACAAGGGCATCAACTGCCGCGCACTGCCGTTCATCCACGTGTTCTCCCACCCGGTTACAGCAGTGATGGGTGCGGACTGGACGAACGCGCTTGTCGGCCGTGTGCTGGCAACGGATATCGATGCCGGTACGCTGAAGATGAGCAGAGGCACCGTCATTACACCGGAAGACGCAAAGAAGATTGCGAAGGCCTGCACGAATGTAACGGTCTATGCCGGCGTTATCGCTTCTCCGGCTGTCCTGACCAACGACAATGTCAACGCGGTACTGAACTATGGTTCCCGGATGTACATGCCGGGCCGTCTGACCAGAAAGGGCAAGGATGTTGTGGATCAGAACGGTGAGCTCTTCATTGAGGGCTACCTGCCGGATGCAGAACTGCCTGCACTGAGAACGGAACAGATGGAAGAAATCGTCGCTCTGGCCAACAAAGAGGACGAGATCACACTGTGGCTGGTCGGTGCGTGTGTACAGGAAGTCACAGTACTGACGGATGACGGTCACCCGGTCAAGCTGCTGGGCGGCGATCCGCTGAACACAAAGCACACGATCACGATGCCGGATATGTACGCACTGTACAGCTATGAGCTGACAATGCTGGACGGAATCGGTTCCGTAGATGATATTGATATGCTCGGCAACCGTAGGATCCGTACGGTCGGTGAACTGATCCAGAACCAGTTCCGGATCGGTCTGTCCCGTATGGAGAGGGTTGTCAAGGAGAGAATGTCCATTGCGGAAGCATCCGGTCTGACACCGAAGCAGCTGACGAACATCCGTCCGCTGACGGCAGCCATCAAGGAGTTCTTCTCCAGTTCCCAGCTGTCCCAGTTCATGGACGAGGAGAACCCGCTGTCCGAACTGTCCAACAAGCGCCGTATTTCCGCGCTGGGTCCGGGCGGTCTGACACGTGAACGGGCCGGCTTCGAAGTGCGTGACATTCACAACAGCCACTACGGCAGAATCTGTCCGATCGAGACACCGGAAGGTCCGAACATCGGTCTGATCTCCTACCTGACAACCTATGCAAAGGTAAATGAATACGGCTTCATTGAAACACCGTACCGTAAGGTCGTGAACGGTCATGTTACGGATGAAATCCGCTACATGCCGGCAGATGAAGAGAACGATCACGTCATCGCGCAGGCGAACGAGATCGTCAACGGTGAGCTGGTCAGCGACCGTGTCGTTGCCAGAATCGCCGGTGAAACCGTCATGGCAGACAGGGAAACTGTCGACTATGCGGACGTATCGCCGCGCCAGATCGTATCTGTCGCTACGGCCTGCGTACCGTTCCTGGAGAACGATGACTGTACACGTGCGCTGATGGGTGCGAACATGCAGAGACAGGCTGTCCCGCTGCTCAACCCGCACAGTCCGTTCGTCGGTACCGGTATGGAGCACCGGATTGCCCGTGACTCAGGCGCTGCCTGTGTTGCGACGGCGCCGGGTGTAGTGACCTACGCCGACGCGGACAGGATCGTTGTACAGGAAGATGACGGAAACGTACATACCTACAATCTGATCAAATTCTCAAGATCCAATGCGTCCACCTGCCTGAACCAGCGTCCGATCGTTGTGAACGGGGAGCGTGTGGAACGGGGCATGATCCTGGCCGACGGCTTTGCGATGGAGCAGGGTGAGATGGCGCTGGGACAGAATGTACTCATCGCCTTCATGACCTGGCATGGCTACAACTACGAGGATGCGATCATTATGTCCGAGCGCATGGTCGCCCAGGATGTATATACATCGATCCACATCGAAGAGTACGAGCTTGAATGCCGTGAGACCAAGCTCGGTCCGGAAGAGATCACCCGTGATATTCCGAACGTATCCGAGGCTGCCTGCCGTCATCTGGACAGCAGAGGCATCGTTATGGTCGGTGCGGAAGTGAAGGAAGGCGACATCCTGGTCGGCAAGGTTACACCGAAGGGCCAGAGTGAAGTCACTCCGGAAGAGAAGCTCCTGCTGGCAATCTTCGGTGAGAAGAGCCGCGAAGTCCGTGACAATTCCCTGAAGGTCCCGCACGGCGGTGCCGGAATCGTACATTCGATCCGTGTGTTCAAGCACAAGGACAACCGTGAGCTTCCTCCGGGAGTCAATGAAGTGGTCAAGGTCTACATCGTCCAGAAGAGAAAGATCTCCGAGGGTGATAAGATGGCCGGCCGCCACGGCAACAAGGGTGTCATTTCCAAGATCCTGCCGGTAGAGGATATGCCTTACATGCAGGACGGTACCCCGATCGATATCATGCTGAACCCGTTCGGTGTTCCTTCCCGTATGAACATCGGCCAGGTGCTGGAACTGCATCTGGGTATGGCTGCGAGAAGCCTGGGCGTCAAATTCGCTACACCGGTCTTCGATGGTGTGTCCAATGAAGACCTCAGAGCGATCATGGAAGAAGCCGGAACATCCGCAGACGGCAAGTATCTGCTGACAGACGGTCAGACAGGTGAGCCGTACGATGAGCGGATTGCGGTCGGTGTCATGTACATGATCAAGCTGGCGCACATGGTTGACGATAAGCTGCATGCCCGGGCAACCGGTCCGTATTCCCTGGTCACCCAGCAGCCGCTCGGCGGTAAAGCGCAGAACGGCGGACAGCGCTTCGGAGAGATGGAAGTGTGGGCTTTGGAGGCCTATGGTGCGGCGAATACACTGCAGGAGATCCTGACGGTGAAGTCGGACGATATCATCGGACGTACGAAGACCTACGAAGCGATTGTCAAGGGCAAGGATATGCCTGATCCGGGCATTCCGGAGTCCTTCCGTGTCATGGTGCATGAACTGCAGGCGCTGGCGCTGAATGTCAAGATGCTGGACAACGAAGGCAATGAGATGGATCTGAAGACGATGGAACAGGATGAGCTCCGTGAGGAGACCACCATGGACCTGAACCGTCAGAACTATGTCAATGACATTGAAACACAGCCGGGCATTTCCATCATGGATGAAAACGAAGAAGACGTGACTGAGGCAGCCGTGGTCGGATTCGACGACGCTGACTTCATGGACTAAGGAGGACGCGCAATGAACATTAACAATTTCAGTGCAATCAAAGTCGGCCTCGCTTCGCCGGAGACAGTCAAGAGCTGGTCCTACGGTGAAGTAAAGAAACCTGAGACGATCAACTACCGGTCCCAGAAGCCGGAGCGCGACGGTCTGTTCTGTGAACGGATCTTCGGTCCGCAGAAGGACTGGGAGTGTGCGTGCGGAAAGTACAAGAAGATCCGCTACCAGGGTGTAATCTGCGACAGATGCGGTGTGGAAATCACCAAGTCCAGCGTACGCCGTGAGCGTATGGGTCATATTGAACTGGCTGCACCGGTAGCGCACATCTGGTATCTGAGGGGCACACCGTCCCGTATGAGCCTGCTGCTGGGCGTTCCGCCGAAGCAGCTGGAAGAAGTCGTCTACTTCGTTTCCTGGATTGTCATCGATCCGGGAGATACCAAGATGACCTACAAGCAGATCCTTTCGGAGCGTGAGTTCCGTGAGAACACGGCCATCTACGGACCGGGCAGCTTCGTCGCGAAGACCGGTGCGGAAGCCGTACGTGATCTGCTGGAGCGTGTGGACCTGGACAAGGAACACAACGACATCATCAAGGAACTGGAAAAGGCAAACGGCGACAAGCGCAAGAAGCTGATCAAGCGCCTGGAGACCGTGGATGCGTTCCGCAACAGTGAAAACCGTCCGGAGTGGATGGTGCTCACAGTCCTGCCGGTCATTCCGCCGGATCTGCGTCCGATGCTGCAGCTGGACGGCGGACGTTTCGCTACGAGTGATCTGAACGACCTCTATCGTCGTGTCATCACCCGCAACAACCGTCTGAAGAAGCTGCTGGAGCTGGGTACACCGGCCATCATCGTGCAGAACGAAAAGCGTATGCTGCAGGAGTCCGTGGACGCGCTGATCGACAATGGACGCCGTTCCAAGCCGATCACCGGTGCCGGCGGAAGAGCGCTGAAGTCGCTGTCCCATGCCCTGAAGGGCAAGCAGGGACGTTTCCGTCAGAACCTGCTGGGCAAGCGTGTTGACTTCTCCGGACGTTCTGTAATTGCGATCGGACCGGATCTGAAGATGTGGCAGTGCGGTCTCCCCAAGGAGATGGCACTCGAGCTCTACAAGCCGTTCGTAATCAACGAACTGGTCAATGAGCAGATCGCGAACAACCAGAGAACTGCGGAGAAGATGATCGACCGCGGTGATGAGAGAGTATGGGACATTGTGGAGAAGGTAATCTCCCACCATCCTGTATTCCTGAACCGTGCGCCTACACTGCACCGTCTGGGCATCCAGAGCTTCTTCCCGAAGCTTGTCGACGGTCATGCAATCCGTGTCCATCCGCTGGTATGTCCGGCGTTCAACGCGGACTTCGACGGTGACCAGATGGCTGTCCATCTCCCGCTGAGCGATATGGCCAGAGCGGAGACAGAGACGCTGATGCTGGGTGCGAACAACATTCTCGGTCCGAAGGACGGCAAGCCGATCGTTACTCCCGGACAGGACCTTGTACTGGGCAACTTCTATCTGAACATGGAAGAAACAGCACAGGAGTTCTATGCCAAGGCAGACGCGCTTGAGCGCCTGGGACTGCCGAATGAGGCGGATAAGTGGAGAAGGTATGGAGACAACGAAGGACATATCTTCAAGAGCCCGGATGAGGTACTGATTGCCTATCAGATGGGTGTCGTACATCTGCATACCAGGATCGCTGTACCGGCATGGACGATGAAGAAGACCTGCTTCACAGAGAAGCAGAACGAGCAGTATCTGCTGACTTCTGTCGGCAAGATCATCTTCAACAATGTCTTCCCGGCAGACTTCCCTTACATGAATGAATTCGACGGCGATAAGCTGAAGGTTACTTCCGATGATTACTTTGTACCGATCGGTACGAACATCAAGGAAGAGATCCAGAAGCGCAAGGTCGCCCAGGAATTCAAGAAGAAGGACCTGGGAAACCTGATCGCTGCTGTATTCGACAAGTACAAGACGAACGGTACGAGCGACATTCTGGACTCTCTGAAGGACATGGGCTACCTGTACTCTATGCTGGCAGGCATGACGGTCGCGCTGAGCGACATCAGCGTTGCGCCGCGCAAGCAGGAGATGGTAGACGAAGGCCGTGAAAAGGCGGACGTCCTGAACGATCTGCGTGACAGAGGTCTGCTGACACCGCAGGAATGGGAACGTGCGTTCTACGATCTGTGGGACGGTGTCAAGAACAAAGTCGGTGACACACTGATGGAGTCCATGGCCCGGATGAACCCGATCAACATGATGGCTGTTTCCGGTGCCCGCGGCAACAAGAACCACTTCACACAGCTGGCCGGTATGCGTGGTCTGATGGCCCGTCCGACCCAGTCGAAGTCCCGTGCGGAATACCAGCCGTCCATCATCGAGGTTCCGATCTATTCGTGCTTCCGTGAAGGAATGAGCGTGTCCGAGTTCTTTATCTCCACACACGGTGTCCGTAAAGGTCTGACCGATACGGCGCTGAAGACGGCTGAATCAGGCTATCTGACAAGACGTCTGGTCGATGTTGCGCAGGAAGTCATCATTACGGAAGACGACTGCGGTGTAAGCGAAGGCTACCTGGTGGAAGACATCATCGACTCCAGGGACAACTCCATGATCGAACGGTTTGCCGACCGGATTACCGGCCGTTGGGTAACCGATCCGATCACGGATCCGGAAACCGGTGAAGTCCTGGTGGAGGAGGATACCTTCATCACGGAAGAGATCGCTGAGAAGGTCGTTGCGG
Source organism: Solobacterium sp. (assembly GCA_017420505.1). Lineage (GTDB taxonomy): Bacteria > Bacillota_I > Bacilli_A > Erysipelotrichales > Erysipelotrichaceae > Bulleidia. The sequence continues at coordinate 19,280 of JAFOIY010000002.1, forward strand.
CCGGTGTGAAGCAGGCATATATCCGCAATGTCTTCACCTGCAAGTGCAAGCGCGGTATCTGTGCGAAGTGCTATGGTCTGAACATGGCTACAGGTCTGCCGGTGGAAACCGGTGAGGCGATCGGTGTCATGGCTGCACAGGCTATCGGTGAACCGGGTACCCAGCTGACCATGCGTAACTTCCATACCGGCGGTGTTGCGAACACCTCGGGTGACATCACCCAGGGTCTGCCGCGTGTCGAGGAACTCTTCGAGGCGCGTACACCGAAGCGTGTAGCGGTCATTGCGAAGATTGCCGGTGAGATCATCAGTATTGCGGAACAGGAGAACCATGAAGGCATGGTGATCACGGTTGCGAACGATATTGAGCAGATCGAGCATAAGTGCGACCTGACGCAGACAGTGCGTCCCGACATCAAGGTCGGTGTTGCGGTCAAGGCCGGTGATATGCTTACAGAAGGCCAGATCGCGCCGAAGGAGCTGCTGGAATACGCCGGTGTGAGAGCGGTGGAGGAATACATCCTGAAGGAAGTCAAGCGTGTATACTCTGCGCAGTCCATCGATATTTCCGACAAGCACCTTGAGGTGATGATCAAGCAGATGCTCCGTAAGGTTGTTGTTACGGAGAGCGGCGATTCCGAGCTGAGCATCGGACAGATCCTGTCGCTGAGCCGTGCAGAGGAGATTAACGAAGAGCTCCTCATGGACGATAAGGCGACCATGGTCTACAATCCGATCCTGCTGGGTATCTCCAAGTCTGCGGTCGAGACGGATTCCTTCCTCTCTGCGGCTTCCTTCCAGGAGACAACGAGAGTACTGACGGAAGCAGCGGTCAACGGCAAGATCGACCGGCTGAACGGTCTGAAGGAAAATGTCATCATCGGTAAGCTGATTCCTGCCGGAACCGGACGTCTGGGCTACCAGCGTGAGACGACCGACAGGATCGTCAAGCGTGCTGAGGAACTGAAGGAAAAGCGGCATGAAAAAGCGGCGCAGCTTGCAGCATTGACGGCTGCAGTAAGAGCGCCGGAAGATACGGAAAACGCGAAGGATTCCGAAATCTGAAATGAAAGGGGCACCTGAGTGCCCCTTTTTCTGTTTACATGGCTGAGATGGTTTCTACGAAGCCGTCCAGCTTTTCTTTGTCTGCTTCATGCAGTGCGCCTTTGATGGTCAGTACAGTATCATTGATGCGGCAGTTTTTCAGGGCTTCCAGCTTTGTCCGCATCAGCTTGGCGGCCAGCGGTCCCCAGGAACCGTTCTCTGCCAGAGAGAAGCAGCGGTTCTGGATGCCGATCATCTGCAGATCACTGAGCAGCGCTTCCATCGGTGGATACAGTGCCGCGTTGTAGGTCGGGCAGAAGAGAATGATGTTCCGGGTACGGAAGATCTCCCCGATCAGGAATGATACGTCCGTCTCCGATGCATCGAAGACCTTGACGTTCTTCCCGGTCTTTTCCGCAAGCAGTGCGGCTGTCCGCTCTGCTGCAGAAGCGGTATTGCCGTAGAGGCTGCCGTAGATCACCGTGTAATCATCGCTCTCAGGTGTATATGTGCTCCATTGTGCATACTTGTCCACCAGGGCCTTGATGTCCCTGCGCAGTACAGGACCGTGCAGAGGGCAGATCATCCGGATGTCCAGGTTCGCTGCCTTCTTCAGAACAGCCGCAGTCTGCGGTCCGTATTTGCCGACAATGTTGGCGTAGTAGCGTCTGGCTTCCTCAAGCCAGACCTTTTCATAGTCGTACGCATCGGCGAAGATACTGCCATCGATGGATCCGAATGTTCCGAACGCATCGGCAGAGAACAGGATATGATCGGTCTCATCGTAGGCGAACAGGACTTCCGGCCAGTGTACCATCGGTGCGGCAAGGAAATGGAATACATGCTTTCCGGTATTCAGGGTATCGCCTTCCTTGACGATGATCCGTTCACACCTGCCGTTCAGGTCAGGGAAGAACTGATCCAGCATCTGGAACGCTTTGGCGCTGCTGACCATTGCCAGGCCAGGGTAGGTGTTCAGTACATTGCGGATCTGTGCGCAGTGATCCGGTTCCATATGCAGGATCACCAGATAGTCCGGCTGTTTTCCTTCCAGGGCTGCGGCCAGGTTCTCCATGTACTTGCCGGCTACGGATGAATCAATTGTGTCAAAGATAACAGTCTTCTCATCCTTGATGAGATAGCTGTTATAGGAGACGCCGTCGGGCAAAGGGAACAGGTTCTCAAAGCGGCTCAGTCTTCTGTCGCTGGCGCCTGTCCAGACAATATCCTCTGTTACATTCTGAATGTTGTACATAACAGGTTACCTCCTATATCTTCATTGTAGCCTTTGGGAAAAGAAAACGGCAGGGTTTCCTGCCGTTATTCCGCAAAGTATTCTTCCATGGTCAGCCCGGAATCATGCAGTTCCTTGGCCAGGTCCGTTCCGACGAAGCGGTAATGCCACGGTGAGTAGGCAATACCGGTGATGTCGGTCTTGCCGTAGGGATAGCGCTCGATCCAGCCGTATTCCCAGGCGTGTTCACGGAGCCAGCTGGATACGGTTGTACTGTCGAAGCAGATGCGCAGGTTGCAGGAGCGCAGCCGGTCGCCCAGATCGACAGCCAGTCCGAGCTGATGCTCGGAAGCGCCGGGCCAGCAGTCCATAGTCGCAATCGTGGAGGAGCTGTAGCGCTGTACATAGGTGTTGTACAGGGATCTTTGTTCAGTATAGCTGCGGTAGCCGTCGATCAGCAGCAGCTTGACGCCGTCTGCCTCAGCAGCCTTGAACATCTCTTCCAGATACCACGCGGCATCCTGACGCAGGTACTCCGGATAGTCGCTGTAGGCACTGGTCTTCACCAGGTCTGCCGGTTCATAGGAGGCGTCGATCGGTCTCTGACGGCTGATCAGGCGCTGGTAGCTGTCATCCGCCCAGCTGTCATACCAGACGGCCGGCGCTGAAGGTTCGGGCTCCGGTTCCGGCTCAGGCTCAGGCTGCGGCCGGTCTGCTGCACGGTCATGGACCCACTGCATGACGCTCGGTATCACCACCGCTTCCACAGGCTGTGTGCTTTCTGCCGGCTCTGTTTCTTCCGGTACCGGGCTCTCTGCCGGTACGGACTCCACCGGTGCTTCGCTTTCCTGCGGCTTCGGAGCCGGCTGGAACGGGTTGAAGTGCAGGTAGGCCAGACCCAGCAGGTTCAGAATCGCCAGGATGATAATCAGTATGAATTTAAAGCGGTACTTGTTTTCCATGGGTCCATTATATATCATTCTGCAGAATCTGTATTCTGCAGTTCATTGAAATGATGGTGCCATCAACGCATGGATATGGTACGATTTTGGCAGAGAATAGTGATTCTGTTTTCACTGTGCGTGAATACACAGGCGGCAGCCTCTGTACTTCTTTGTCCATGCACAGGGAAAAAGCCTACAGGAGGACATACAATATGATTCGTTTGAACAATGACTGGGAGTATACCGACCGCTGGGACCCGGCTTTTCTGGCCGGTAAGGAAGCGGGCTGTACGGTCAGACTGCCGCATACAGTAGCGGAACTGCCGCTGCACTGCATTGATCCGCTGGCTTACCAGAAGCACGTGGGATACCGCAGGACGCTGTATCTGCCGGCTGAGGAAGCGGGAAGGAGGCAGTTCCTGCAGTTTGACGGTGCTGCGCATATCATGACGCTGTACGTCAACGGTACCAGGATCGGTACGCACCGCAATGGATATACTGCCTACCGGGCAGAGATCACAGACGCAGTGAAGTACGGTGCGGACAATGTCATTGCGGTGGAACTGGATACGACAGAGAATCCGGAGGTTCCTCCGTTCGGCTTTGCGATCGACTATCTGACCTACGGCGGTCTGTACCGGGATGTCTGGTTTGATTCCCGTTCCACCGTATACATCGAAGATGTCTATGCCGCAACACCGGACCTGCAGACCTGCATCGTAGAAGTCCGCATCGATGGGGATCCGGAAGGGTATGAGCTGAAACTGACCATCAGTGATGAGGATGGGTTCATTATCTATGAGACCGTTACGGAGCCTGTGGATACCATCAGTGCCCAGGTGGACAATGCCAAGCCATGGGACCCGGACCATCCTGATCTGTACCAGTGCACTGTTGATCTGCGCCGCGACGGGGAAGTCATCGACTCCGTCACGAATACCTTCGGCTTCCGGGTCATTGACTGGTCGGAAGATGCCTGCTGGCTGAACGGAAAGGAAATCTTCATCCGCGGTCTGAACCGGCACCAGTGCTGGCCGTATGTGGGCTATGCTGTACCGGAGGAGCTGCAGCGGGAAGACGCAAGGATCCTGAAAAACGAACTGCATGTCAATGCGGTAAGAACCTCGCACTATCCCCAGAGCCACTACTTCCTGGATGAATGCGACCGCATCGGTCTGCTGGTGTTTACGGAAATTCCGGGCTGGCAGCATATCGGTGATGAAGAGTGGAAGACCCAGGCAGTCATCAATACCAAGGAGATGGTGGGACAGTACCGCCAGCATCCTTCCATCTTCCTGTGGGGTGTACGGATCAATGAATCCCAGGATGATGATCCGTTCTACGGCAGGACGAACGCCATGGCGCATCTGGTCGATCCCTACCGGGCAACATCGGGTGTCCGGTACATAGAAAAGAGTTCCCTGCTGGAGGATGTATACAGCTTCAATGACTTCTCCCACGATGGAAAGACACCGCCGGTGAAAAGGAAGAAGGACGTTACTCCGGACATGGACAAACCGTTGATCATAACCGAGGCCAACGGTCATATGTATCCGACGAAGCCGTTCGATGATGTACTGCACCGTGAAGAGCACGCCCTGCGGCACGCAAGGGTGCTGAACGGCGCAATGGTGGACGGGGAGCACGCCGGGTGCTTCCAGTGGTGCATGTTCGACTATCCGACACACAAGGACTTCGGATCCGGTGACAGGATCTGCTACCATGGTGTAATGGATTCCTTCCGCAATCCCAAGCTGGCAGCGGCGGTCTACGCATCGCAGCAGGACGAGGAACCGGTGCTGGAGATCAGCTCCACCATGGACATCGGCGATTATCCCGGCGGTACCATCAAGGAACTGTACGCCTTCACCAACGCGGACAGTGTGAATCTGTACAAGAATGATGAATTCGTTGCGTCCTTCACCAGTGAAGGATGGGACGGTCTGATCCACGGACCGGTCGTGATCGATGATCTGGTCGGTGAGCTGCCCGCAAAGCATGAGAACTTCACACCGGAACAGGCCGAGCTGATCCATGACTGCCTGTGTGCAATGGGACGCTACGGTCTGGCAGCTCTGCCGCTGCAGTACAAGGCAAAGCTGGGATACATCATGGCCCGCTACCATATGACCTTTGCGGAAGGCGCGGAGCTCTACAGCAAGTATGTCGGCAACTGGGGCGGAGAAGCGACACGCTGGCGCTTCGAAGCCATCAAGAACGGTAAAGCGGTGAAGACCGTTACCAAAGCACCGGATACCTACCTGCATCTGGATATCCGGGCAAGCCATACGGAACTGCTGGACTGGGAGTGCTATGATATGGCGGCCCTCCGGATCCGGATCGTGGACAGATACAATAACCAGGCAGTCTATGCCCAGCTGCCGGTATCATTCAGCTGTACCGGACCGATCGAGATCGTCGGGCCGGCGGTGGCTGTTCTGGAAGGTGGAAGTACGGGCACCTATATCCGTACGACAGGACAGACAGGAGAGGCTTCTGTACAGGTATCCTGCGAAGGCCTCGCTCCTGTAACCATAAACTTCAGCATCAGAGGTGAGTAAGATGAGCAATCGTAAGTTTTCCCGCAATGAAACCATTGCCTATGGTCTGGGTGCGATCGGCAAGGACATGGTCTATGCCCTGAGCGCGTCCTACGTAATGTATTACTATCAGGACATTATGGGCCTGAGTGCTGCGTTTGTCGGATTCATTCTGATGATCGCGCGGATCTTTGACGCCATCAACGATCCGTTCATGGGTGTACTGGTCGCCAAGACCAATACGAAGTACGGAAGGTTCCGGCCGTGGATCATCAGCGGTACGGTGCTGAACGCGTTTGTGCTCTATGCGCTGTTTGCGGCACCGCAGCTGGAGGGGAAATCCCTGATGGTCTACTTTGCGGTGGTATACATTCTCTGGGGTGTGACCTATACGATGATGGATATTCCCTACTGGTCCATCATTCCGGCGGTAACGGAGAATCCGAAGGACAGGGAATCCCTGTCGGTAGTCGGGCGTACCTGCGCCGGTGTAGGCAATGCGCTGATTACCGTGTTTACGGTCATTGCCGTAGCGATGCTGGGCAGCGGGAACGAGCGTGCAGGCTTCAAGCGCTTTGCGCTGATTGTCTCGGTGCTGTTCGTGGTGTTTGAACTGATCCTGTTCCTGGTGATGAAGGAGCAGGCGCAGGACAAGGACCAGATGAAGACAACATCGGTCGGTGAGATGTTCCGGGCATTGTTCCGCAATGACCAGGCAGTGATTACGGTCATTACCATCATTCTGATCAACAGTGCGCTCTATATTACGTCCAATCTGATCATCTACTTCTTCAAGTATGATCTCGGGCCGACGGTGGAGAGCTGGCAGGCCAGCTATACGACCTTCAGTACGGTAGGCGGTGGGTCCCAGATCCTGAGTATGATGGCGGTCTACCCGGCTCTGAGAAGGTTCATGGGCAATACGGACATCTTCAAGCTCTGCCTGAAGATGTCGATTACCGGCTATGCACTGCTGCTGGCGGTGTGCTTTACACCGTTCAGCCACAATATTATCGTTCTCTGTGCGATCGGTCTGCTGATCTTCATGGCCAATGGAATGCTGACGGTACTGACGACGGTCTTCCTGTCCAACTCGGTGGACTACGGTGAGCTGAAAACGGGGCACCGCGAGGAATCCGTGATCTTCTCCATGCAGACATTCGTGGTCAAGGCGGCTTCCGGTGTAGCGGTCTTCCTGACCGGCATCGGTCTGGATCTGATCGGTCTGAAAGGCAACAGTGATACGACAGGGGAAATCGTTGTACAGAGTGCGTCAACGTTGAACGGCCTGCATCTGCTGATGACGATCATTCCGATTCTGGGACTGATTGCCGCAATGGTTGTGTTTACGAAGAAGTTCATCCTGACGGATGAGAAGGCAGAGGAGATTGCTGCGAGACTGCGCGGCAAGGAGATTCCTTTATGATGAAATGGCTTGTTAAAGGCATTCAGAACGGAGGCGGTGATTTTGTTCTGGCAGGTGAGTGTGAGCTGAAGGGGGAAACCCGGGTGATCACGGAAGTGCCGGAAGGGATCACAACGTCCGTTACCGCTTCGCTTGACCTGCCCACAGTGGAAGATGAGCACATCTTCATGAATGGCTACCAGACCTGGACCTACTGTCCGGAGTATACGAAGAATGACCGGATCCGGGGTGTACACGGACTGCCGAAAGCGGCCGTGGACAAGTTCTCTCTGGACAGGTACGGTGACTATCACTTCGTGAAGTATCCCTACAAAAAGGGGATCCTGCACGGATTCAGCTACTGCTGGTTCCGTGACAAGTACCGCTACCGTCTGATTGCGTCCCTGGATGAGACACCAGGCTATACACAATTCACCTACGATGCCTCCCAGGGAAAGCTGTACCTGAAGCGGGACTGCTCGGGCATCGCCTGTGCCGGTGACTTCCATGCCTTCGATCTGGTCTGTCTGGAAGGCACCGAGGATGAAGTCTTTGATGAATGGTTCCGTCTGCTGGGGGTGAAACCCATCCGGAATGTTCCTCTGAGGGGTTATTCTTCCTGGTACAACCGCTATGAAAACATCGACAGTGAAGCCATTGCGAATGATCTGGCCGGCTGCCGGAAGATTCTCTCTGTAAACGATCTGTTCCAGATAGATGATGGCTGGGAACCTGCAGTCGGTGATTGGCTGAAGGCGGATACAGAGAAGTTCCCGGGCGGTATGAAGAGGGAAGTGGAACGGATCCATGAAGCAGGTTTCCAGGCAGGCATCTGGGTGGCTCCGTTTGTCGCTGAGGAAGAGAGCGAGACCTTCCGCAAGCATCCGGACTGGTTTGTACGGGTAAACGGACAGCCGTGGAAGCTCGGCTGCAACTGGTCCGGGTTCTACGGGCTGGATATTGATCATCCGGAGGTCAGGAAATACCTGGAGAAAGTGTTCCGCCGGATCTTTGACGAGTGGGGATTCGATCTGGTCAAGCTGGACTTCCTGTACGGGGCAGCAGCGTTCGGTACGAGGAAGGAAAGCCGGGCGGCACGGATGATCCGGGCGATGAAGTGGCTGCGGGAGATGTGCGGCGATCATGCGATCATCGGCTGCGGTGTTCCGGTTATGCCGGCATTCGGGCTGGTGGACTACTGCCGGATTTCCTGCGATGTTACGCTGGACTGGAACGATAAACTGTATATGCAGATCGTTCACCGGGAGCGTCCTTCGACCAAGCAGGCTGTGGGAAATATCATTTCCCGCAGGCAATTGAACGGCAGGGCCTATCTGAGCGATCCGGATGTCTTCTTCCTGCGGGAAGAGAACTGCCGGCTGACGGAAGAAGAGAAGACGGAACTGGCAAAGCTGGATGCGCTGCTGGGCGGTGCGTGGCTGACATCGGATGATCCGGGAAGCTATACACCGGAAATGCGCAGGAACTACTGGCTGATCCGCAGATATACGGAAGCGCAGAATGTGCAGTATGATCCGGTGCGCAGGCGGGTCAACTATGAACTGGACGGCTATCCTGCCCACCTGGATTTGAAAGCGCTGCTGAAATGAGTGAAGAGACTTGGCTGGATGCGCTGGAGAAACAGGCGCGGGGAGCCCATGTACCGGTGATGCTGGAAGACGGGCTGGTCTTCCTGACCGGGTATATTGCGGCACATCCGGAGATCTGCTCCATCCTGGAAGCCGGTACGGCTGTCGGTGTATCCAGCATGCGCATGGCCGGCGTCCGGGATGACATAACAGTGGATACGCTGGAGATCGATGAAGGGATGTATGCACAGGCAGTGGAGAATATCCGGAATGCCGGGTTCAGTGATCGGATCCACGTGCATCTGTGCGATGCGGTGGAGTTCGAAACGGACAAGCAGTACGATCTGATCTTCATCGATGCGGCCAAGTCCCAGTACCGGAGCCATCTGGAACACTTCATGAAGAATACACACAAGCATTCCGTGTTCGTGTTCGACAATCTGAATTTCCATGGTA
>JAFOIY010000023.1 GCA_017420505.1 Solobacterium sp.
ACCGGCCTTGAAGCCTTCGCTTCAGGACCGGATCTTTTTTATTCTTCTACCCGCTTTCCATCAATGAAAACAGCGATGAGCTTGCCTGTCGTCTCCAGAGGATCCCCCTCATAGATGTTGATATCTGCGTCCTTGCCGGGTTCAATACTGCCGACGCGGTCTTCGATGCCCAGATGCTCTGCTGCGTTGATCGTGATTGCCTTCAGAGCGTCAAAGCGCTTCATTCCAGCTTTTGCCGCCATACCGGCATAGAGCGGGAAGCTGTATTCCAGTGCGAACGGATGGTCTGTAATGATGCATACATGGCAGCCTTTGTCCGCCAGGATACCTGCGGTTTCCCATGATTTGTTCCGGAGCTCGAACTTCGATGCGTCGGTGAACGTCGGACCGACCGCCAGCATATACTGCTTGTTCTCTGCCAGTTTGTCCGCAATCAGGTGGCCTTCCGTTACATGTTCAATGGTCATCCTGACATCAAACTCCTTGGCTACCCGGATGGCACCCAGAATATCATTTGCCTGATGTGCATGAATCTTCAGCGGCAGTTCCTTCCGGATGACCGGGATCATCGCCTCCAGCTTCATATCAAAGGCAGGAATGCGGGTGATATCCCCGTTCGCCGCTTCCTTTCTTGCCAGATAGTCCCTGGTACGGAACAGCAGATTCCTCATATGCGCAATCGTGGACATTCTTGCGCTTGCGCCGCGTTCCCTGTACACGCGCTTAGGATTCTCACCCAGAGCGCCTTTCATCGCGACCGGGTCCTTTACGATCATATCGTCCGCGCAGACGCCTACGGGCTTGATCGCCGCCCAGGTACCACCGATCGCATTGGCGCTGCCCGGACCGACCGCAATCGTTGTTACACCGGCAAGGGCTGCCTTATGGACGGACGGATCCAGAGGATTGAAACTGTCTATTCCTCTAAGCTGCGGGGTACAGATATCACTCATTTCGTTGTAATCATGGCCTTCATAGCCGATGCCGTAGCCGGAGAGGCCCAGATGGCTGTGCGCATCCACCCAGCCGGGATAGACATTGAAGCCTTCCGCGTCAAATACATCCTCATCCGTAAATCCGGTGCCGATGGCCTTGATCTTCCCGTCCTCCACCAGAATGTCTGCTGTATACGGTTCCTCATGCACCGCATCGAAGATTCTACCGTTCTTGATCAACATGTTCTTTTCTCCTTTATTTCTTCAGCCAGCGCTCAAACCAATCGTTCATTTCCTTCAGCCTGCGGATCCGGTGCTTAGGCTTGCCGATGCGTGACAGACTGTGGGTTTCTCCCTCAAAGACAACCATCCGGGACGGTACCCCGAAGTACTTCATTGCAGTAAACATCTCCAGTCCCTGGTCAATCGTTACATTGTAGTCACACAGGGAATGAATGAACAGAATCGGCGTCTTCGCCTGATCTGCGTATTTCAGGGGAGACTGCCTCCACATCTTCTCCATATCCGTCCAGGGTGTTGCGGCCATTTCCTCACCGTCAAAGCTGACACCGATCTCACTGACACCGAAGTCAGACACCCAGTTGGCAATGCTGCGCTGCGACGCAATGGCCGCGAAACGATCGGTATGCCCTTCGATCCAGTTGCACATAAAGCCGCCGTAGGACCCGCCTGCAGCACCCAGCCTGTTCACATCAACCTTTGGAAACATCTTCAGAACATGGTCCGTGAACTCCATCAGATCACGGTAGTCAATCGTACCGTATTTTCCCCGCAGGTCCGCAAAGGCTTCCCCGTATCCTTCACCGCCCCTGGGATTGCAGTAGAACACGGCATAGCCCTCCCCGACGAACTGCTGCATCTCATGGAAGAACAGCTCCCCGTAGGCTGCCCGTGGTCCTCCGTGGATTTCCAGAATCCCCGGTACACTGTCCGTTTCATCAAATCCTTCCGGCTTCAGGATCCATCCATCGATCCTCACCCCGTCGGAATCCACGAACGGAATATACTCCGCATGGGCGATCCAGTGTGTTTTGATATAGTCTTCGTTGGGATCGATGGCCTTGGTCAGCTCCGTCTCACCCGTCCAGAGAGAACCCAGGCCGTCCGCTTCCGCTGCACAGGCAATCAGTTCCTTACCGTCTGTATCGAAGCAGAATACCGCACCGTTGAAGGATACTGCGGTCTCCAGTGTATTCTCCGGTGTAAAGCGCATGATTTCATTCCGGTATCCCTTCAGTACTTTCAGCCACACGGTTTCCCCGCTGCTCAGGAAAGAGCGTCCGGAACCGTACGTACTGTCTGTCATCGGGGTACTGCCTATGGTCAGTTCCTTCTCGTTCACCCATTTCATCGTTCTTCCGCTCTGCAGATCATAGCGGAACAGATCCGGCTGTTTGCCGCTGCCCCAGATCTCCATATCACTCGCTGCGTAGACAATCGTACTGCCCGCAAACACAGCATCATCAATCCGCAGATCCTCCGCTATGACCATGGTTTCCCCGGTTTCCGCATCATAGAGTTTCAGCTGCGAAGTCAGGGGAATAAGGCCGTCATAGGTCCGGCTGATCCAGAGAATCCGCTCCGGCTGTACATCAAAAGAGGATACCCCTTCTGTACGTTCTGTAAGCCTTGTAAGGCTTCCATCTTTTTCCCGATAGATAAACAGGGCACTGCGCCTGCCGGATACGTATCCCTCATTATTGGCCCAGAAAGGCACTTCCTCGAAGATGTGGTAGTCCTGTTCCTCCAGGCAGATTTCCTTGTCCGTTGTCTCCGGATCCGGCTTGTTCCAGTCGGTATCCACCAGCATGGCATAGACACCGTCCTTGATCTTCCGGATGCCCAGTACATCCTTCCTGACGGTGAATGCTTCGCGGGCTTCTCCGCCATGGATATTCAGACGGTAGAATACCGTCTTTTCTTCTGTATCCTTCGCTTTATCCTCTTCTTTGCGCTCACTGCTGAAGAGCAGTGTTTCGCTGTCATCCCAGACAGCACCGGCGTTGTTGCCGGACCAGGTCATCCGGAGCAGTTCATTGCAGTCCCGTTTGAAAAGATACAGATCTTTCCGGTAGCTGTTCTTCTTCAGATCGCTCTCTGTAATTGTACATACTGCCTGTTTTTTATCCGGACTGAGCAGTATACCGCTCAGGAACCGGAGCTGCGCTATGTCCTCTTTTCTGATCTTTTCCATAGGACCGTCCTCCACACATGAAATAACTATAGATTCTCACGGAAAACGCTGTCAACCAACAGAAAAAACGGTATTTCTACCGTTCATTCAGGATGGTTTCCGCCTCTTCCTTGGCACTCTGCAGATCATCACAGATGATGACCAGTACGATACCGTCTCCGCTGGTCACTACACCATTGTCCACTTTGAATACCTCGGAAGGCGCATAGGTTTCCAGCTGAGCCTTCAGCGTACGGAGATACTCCTCCGTCTTCGCCATGACCTTTTCCGTATCCTCGGTATAGAATACCGCAACCGTGTCTCCCTTGTTCTGGGAAAGGTACAGACTGCCGTCTGTAATATCTCCCTCATCGAAGAACAGCAGACCGTTCACAACCCGGCTGCTGGCTTCGGAAACCGTCTCCTCCAGTTTCAGGTCCTTGACGATCCTGGCGGCTACTTCCGCTGCCGGCTTGCGCTCCGCGGCCTGTCCCCCGGCACATCCTGCCAGCATCAATACAGCCAGCAAACTACTCACAAATTTCTTTAACATATTCCCCGCTCCAAATATAGTGTCTGCCCAGATAATCCTCGAGCACTGCTGCGCCTGTCGGATTGACATGCAGTCCGTCCCAGACGTATTCATCCACAACCGTACCGTCTTCTCCTTCCAGTGCCTCACCGGTATTGATCACAAAGACTCTCTTCGTCGCCGCGACCCAGCGCAGCGTATTGTTCAGATCGTCAAGGTGCTCCGTCAGTGCAGGCTCCGGAAGATTGGAGATATAGTCCGGATGATAGGCCAGCATAATATATATATTAGCATACGGAACCTGGTTCCTGATCAGATCGATGACTTCCTGGTACTTGTCCGCAAAAGCATAGAAATTGGGGTTCCGGATTTCATTGATGCCGAACAGCAGATAGATATCCCTCTTATCCGTTGTGGAGAAGATATCCACCAGGGTGACTTCATCCTCCCGCTCGTCCACCTGCATCATATCGATCAGCAGCAGATTCAGCGATGTCACATAATCCACTTCTGCATTCGGATGCGTACCGAACAGCGCCAGCGTGCCCATCCGCGAATCCCCGGCGTACAGAGCACCGTCATACCACCAGTCTTCCGCCGGTGCGTGTTCAGGCACTGTTCCGGAATAATTGTAGATATCCACTGCTGTACAGCCGTATTCCTTCTCCGTTTCTGTGCTGTCCGCCTCATCCGGAGCCAGCTTCTGCTGCACAGCAGAGCACCCGATCAAAGACACTGCACTAATCAACAGAACTGTTTTCTTCATAATGGAATAGTTCATCGCTTACCTCTTCATTGAACGATGGCAGTTCAGGCAGCTCATCCAGACTGAGCAGTTTGAAGCTGTTCATGAATTCCTCGGTCACTTCATACAGAATCGGTCTGCCCGGTGCTTCGCTTCTGCCGGCTTCCCGGATCAGATCCCGCGCCTGCAGCTTCTTGAGCATCATATCCGCACCGACGCCCCGGATCTCTTCGATTTCCACCCGGGTGATCGGCTGTTTGTAGGCAATGATGGCCAGTGTTTCCAGAGCAGCCTGGGAGAGCGACGCACTCCTGCCCATCTGGAACAGCTTTTCAGCGTAGGAACGTACGGAGGCTTTACTGATGAAGCGCCAGATTCCACCGTAGTCCACGATCTCCATGCCATGCGCATCATCCTGGTAGCGCAGCTGCAGGTTCAGCATGTACTCCCGGATCTTCTCTTCCGGCAGTTCCAGCACCGCAGCAGCCTGTTCCAGTGTCAGTCCATCATCACCGACGATGAACAGCAGTCCATCCAGTACCGGAAGCACCTCCGCTTCGGAAGGCTCTTTCCTGATTTCATCAATATCCATCATTGTCATGCCTGAGCCTCCTGAACGGTTCCCTTCGAGAACCAGATTTCTTCCTTCTCATTCACCCGGAACACCAGCATATGCTGGCGCGCCAGATCCAGCACTGCCAGGAACGTAGCGACAAACATCGGCAGATCTTCCACGTCCTCCAGCAATCTGTTGAAGCTGAAGACTTCCGGCAGGCGGTCCAGTCTGGCCCGGATCTGCAGCTCCCGTTCTTCCATGGAGATTGCCCGTTCCGTATATCTCGTTTCCAGAGGACGGCTCAGCTGCATTCTGATCATACATCTCCGCATTGCCTTCATCAGCTCATACGGGCTGCCTTCGTAATGCATATTGTCCGTCTTCATCCACTCTTCCGCTTCCGCCGCAAGCGGTCTGGAATACTGTCCCTGGCGCTCTTCGTACACCCTGCCCAGTTCCCTGGACACTTCTTTGTACTGCTGGTATTCCAGCAGCCTTCTGACCAGCTTGTCCTTCGGATCCTCCAGGTCTTCCTCCCCCTGTGTCTCATCCTTCGGCAGAAGACGCTTTGACTTGTACTCGATCATTTCTGCCAGCATAACGAGATAATCACCGGCTACTTCCAGGTGCATCTCCCGCATGGTATCCAGATAGGCAATGTACTGGTCTGCCAGCACATTGAGATCCAGATCAAACAGATCCAGTTTCTTCTCCCGGATCAGATGCAGCATCAGATCCAGCGGACCATCAAAGTTTTCAATACTGATCAGAAACTCATCCATACCATAAAATTATAGCAAAAATATGTGCCCCGCTCCATATCGGAGCGAAGCACATTCAGTTCTATATAACAATATTTACAAGCTTGTTCGGAATAATGATGACCTTGCGGATATCCTTTCCGTCCGTATACTGCCTGACAGCCGCCAATGCATCCGCTTTGAGCGTTTCATCGTCGGTATCCTTTGCAGTTTCCAGACGTGCCCTGACTTTTCCGTTCACCTGAACGATGATGGTCACCGTATCGAGCACCAGCTTCTTCTCATCGAATTCCGGCCACGCTGCATAGGCAACCGTCTCTTCTCCGGTCAGTGCATGATACATCTCTTCACCGATGTGCGGAGCGAAGCAGCTCAGTGCCTTTACCAGGCCTACTGCCATATCCCTGCTGACCTTCTTTTCCTTGTAGCAGTCATTGACGAAGATCATCATCTGGGAGATCGCTGTATTGAAATTCAGGGTTTCGATATCATTCGTTACCTTGCGGATCATATAGTTGTAGCTGTAGTCCAGGGCCGGTGTATCCTGGTCCGTGACCATGTTTTCTTCCATGATCATACGCCATACACGGTCCAGCCACCGGCGCGCACCGTCCATGCCCTTGTCAGACCAGGGAAGCGAAGCCTCCAGCGGTCCCATGAACATTTCATACAGACGGAGCGCATCTGCACCATGGCTCTGGATAATATCATCCGGGTTGACCACGTTGCCCAGCGATTTGGACATCTTCACACCGTTCTCTCCCAGGATCATACCCTGATGGAACAGCTTTTTGAACGGTTCCTTGCAGGAGACAACACCGGCATCATAGAGCACCTTGTGCCAGAAGCGGGAGTACAGTAGATGCAGTACTGCATGTTCCGCACCGCCGACATACAGATCGACCGGCAGCCAGTGGTCCAGGATTTCCTTGTCCGCCAGCGCTTCATTGTTGTGCGGATCCAGATAGCGCATGTAGTACCAGCAGGAACCGGCCCACTGCGGCATCGTGTTCGTCTCACGCACACCCTTCATGCCATCGATCTCAACATTGACCCACACAGGCAGATTCGCCAACGGTGATTCACCGTCCGGACTCGGCTTGTAGTTGTCCGTGGCCGGAAGCTCCAGAGGCAGATCATCCAGCGCAACCGTACGCATGGTACCGTCTTCCATATGGATGATCGGAATCGGCTCTCCCCAGTATCTCTGTCTGGAGAAGATCCAGTCACGCAGCTTGTACTGCACCCGTTCCGAACCGACATGGTTCTCTTCGAGCCATGCCAGCATCTTCCCGATCGCGTCTTCCTTGTTCAGACCGTTCATCCACTCACTGTTGATGTGCAGACCGTCCTGTGTCCAGGCTTCAACAGTAATGTCGCCGCCTTCCAGAACCGGAATGATTTCCAGGCCGAACTTCTTCGCAAATTCCCAGTCGCGCTGGTCGTGCGCAGGAACCGCCATAATCGCACCGGTACCGTAGGAAGCCAGTACATAGTCCGCGATCCAGATCGGCACTTCCTTCCCGTTGACCGGGTTGATGGCGTACGCACCGGTAAACACACCGGTCTTGTCCTTGTTCAGATCCGTTCTCTCCAGATCGGATTTCGTCGCGCATGCCTGCTTGTATGCCTCTACTGCTTCCCGGCATTCCGGAGCGGTGATCTCATCCACAAACGGATGCTCAGGGCTCAGTACGCAGTACGTGCAGCCGTACAGCGTATCGCAGCGTGTTGTGAACACCGTAAACTCTTTATCGGTATCCTTGATCCGGAACACAACATCTGCTCCGGTGGACTTGCCGATCCAGTTCTTCTGCATTTCCTTGGTGCTTTCCGGCCAGTCGACCAGTTCCAGATCATTCAGCAGTTCTTCTGCATAGTCCGTGATCTTCAGCACCCACTGCCGCATATTCTTGCGGATGACGGGGAACCCGCCGATCTCACTCTTTCCGTTGACGACCTCTTCATTCGCCAGTACAGCACCGAGTCCCGGACACCAGTTGACCGGCATCTCCGCAACATAGGCGAGACCCCTCTCATACAGCTTCAGGAAGATCCACTGCGTCCATTTGTAGTAGTCCGGATCGCATGTGCGCACTTCCCGGTCCCAATCGTAGCTGAAACCGAGCGCTTTGATCTGCTCACGGAAATGATCGATGTTGGCGTAAGTGAATACACTCGGATGATGGCCTGTCTTCAGCGCAAACTGCTCTGCCGGCAGTCCGAAGGCATCGAATCCCATCGGATGCATGACATTGAAGCCCTTCATGCGCTTGTACCTGGCCATGATATCCGTAGCTGTATAGCCTTCCGGATGCCCTACATGCAGACCCTGTCCGCTGGGATACGGAAACATATCCAGGATGTAGTACTTTTCTTTGCTGTAGTCCTTTACATCCGTTGCGAATGTTTTGTTCTCCTCCCAGTAGTTCTGCCACTTCTTTTCAATTGTCTTATGATCGAATCCCATATCTGTCCCCTTTCATGAAAAAAGACGTCCGTATCTAAGGACGCCTCAGCGCGGTACCACCTTAGTTCATGCATGCGCATGCCCTCAGTTCTTCTGTAACGCTGAAGCAGCGTTCACTCCTCTGTCCAGCTTCAGTGCATCTCGGCGCTCCGGATCGCAGCTTTCCTCCGTCTCTCTGTGCCGCCTCAGCACTTACTCATACAGAATCAATGTGATAGGTCTATTGTATGCTTTCTGCCTCTGTTGCGCAAGAAAAAAAGAGATACGGCATATGAGCCGTATCTCTCTTCTTCAGGAAAGATTACTCTTCGTTCTGAATCTTGACCTTCTTCATCAGCTTTTCGTAGCGGACCTGAGCGTCAGCCTTTGCCTTGGCAAAGAGTCTCTCAGCTTCTTCCTGACCCTTGATTCTCGGCAGGTTGAAGTAACGTGCTTCAGCAAGCAGGTAATCCTGGAACTTATCCCAGTTCGGAGCCTTGGAGTCGATCTGCAGCGGCTTCTCCTTGCGCGGATCGTAACGGTACAGAACCGTGTAGCCGCACTCTACCGCCAGCTTCTGCCTCTGCTGGGCATTGATCATACCACCCTTGATACCGTGCTCGATGCAAGGGCTGTACGCCAGAATCAGGGACGGTCCCTTGTAGCTTTCCGCTTCCTTGAAGGCCTTCAGCGTCTGAGCTCTGTTGGCACCCATGGAAATGGAAGCGACATAGACATGACCGTATTCCATAACGATCTGACCCAGATCCTTCTTCGCCAGAGCCTTACCGCCGGCAGTGAACTGCGCGATGGAAGAAGCCTGGGAGGACTTGGAGGACTGACCGCCTGTGTTGGAGTAAACTTCCGTATCGAGTACCAGAACGTTTACATCGAGATCGTTTGCCATGACATGATCGAGTCCGCCGTAGCCGATATCGTATGCCCAGCCGTCACCACCGACGATCCAGACAGACTTGCCGACCAGATCCCTCTCCATATCGAGCAGGATCTTGACTTCCTCAACAACACTCGCCTTGACACCCTCAATGATTCTCGGCTTGACTGCCCTCTGCTTCTCACGGTCACCGTTCGCAGCGATGTACTCTTCGAACGCAGCCTTCAGTTCAGGTTCAACCTCATCCATGTTGTCTTCCATGACCTTCAGGATCTTGGCATTCTTGAACGTCTGAGCCAGTGCCATACCGAAGCCGAATTCAGCGTTGTCCTCGAACAGGGAGTTCGCCCATGTGACACCGTCACCGTCCGCATCCGTAATGAACGGAGTGGAAGGAGTAGCGGAGCAGTAGATCATGGAGCAGCCTGTTGCGTTGGCAACCATCATATCCTTGCCGAACAGCTGGGAAACCAGACGGTAGTACGGAGTCTCACCGCAGCCCGGGCAGCTTCCCGGCACTTCGAAGTAAGGCATCAGCAGGGACGCACCCATGACGGTGTCCTGGTTGCCGTACTGCGGCTTGTACTCTGTGTGCTTGTAGAGAATGTCGGCCAGAGCTTCCTGATTGAGCTCGCCGTTGACATCCGCAACATTCAGCGCCTTTGTCGGGCACTCCTTGATGCAGACACCGCAGCCTACGCAGTTGCGCGGGGAGACCTGGATCCTGTACTTCAGGCCGGCCTCTTCAGCACCCTTGTACGCCTTGCTCGGTGTGAGCAGTGTCAGTTCAACGCCGTTCTCATCAGCGACTTTCTGTGCAGCAGCCACTTCTGCTTCATCCAGCAGGAATGCACGGATGGTAGCGTGCGGGCAGACATACGCACAGTTGCCGCACTGTACGCACTTCGAAGCATCCCAGGACGGGACTTCGACCGCAATCGTTCTCTTCTCACGGAACGCAACGTTGCCCGGGATGGTTCCATCCAGAACACCGTACTTCGTGAAGCTGGAAACCGGCATACGGTCGCCTTCCAGAGCATTGATTCTCTGCAGGTTGTTGTCGAAGTACTCATCACCTGTCTTGACGATCAGGGACTCTTCATGAGGCAGTTCAGCCCATTCAGGCTTCACTGTGATCTCAACCAGACCGGACTTGCCGGTGTCGATCGCGTCACAGTTGTTCTGGACAACATCCGCGCCCTTGCGTGCATAGGTGTGGCGCGCACTGTCCTTCATCAGCTCAACCGCTGTCGCATACGGCATGATCTGCTCGTTCAGCGCGAAGAACGCAGACTGCAGGATCGTGTTCGTGTGACGGCCCATGTGGGTCTCGATTGCCAGACGGGTAGCGTTGATGATGTAGAACTTCGCATGCTTCTCAGCCAGCTGGGCCAGCATCTTCGCCGGCAGCTTTGTTTCGATCTCTTCCGGTGCGAACGTTGTGTTCAGCAGGAATGTTCCGCCTTCCTTCAGGTTGCGGACCATATCGAACTTGTAGCAGTAGCTGTCGAGCGAGCAGGAAATGAAGTCAGCCTGGTCAATGTAGTACGGGCTGTGGATCGGTGTCGGACCGAAACGCAGATGCGAACGTGTGACACCGCCGGACTTCTTGGAGTCGTAGGCGAAGTAGGCCTGAGCGTACAGATCCGTGTTGTTGCCGATGATCTTGACGGAGCTCTTGTTTGCACCGACAGTACCGTCGGAACCAAGACCGTAGAACAGGCAGCTTGTATAGTCGGGCTTCAGTGCTACAGGCTTCGGTGCCAGGGACAGGAATGTGACATCATCTTCAATACCGATGGTGAACTCTTCCTTCGGATCGTCCTTCTTCAGCTCTTCGAATACTGCATTGATCTGCGCAGGATTGGTATCCTTGGAGGAGAGACCGTAACGGCCGCCGATCAGGGTAATATCCTTGTGGTTGCGCAGTGCATAGGTAACATCCAGGAACAGAGGCTCTCTTGTACCTGTTTCCTTGGAACGGTCGAGAACAGCAATCTTCTTCGCTGTTGCCGGCAGAACCGCTTCCAGATACTTCTGGCTGAACGGACGGTACAGATAAACCTTGATCAGACCGACCTTTTCGCCGGCCGCATTCAGAGCGTCGACTGTCTCAACGATTGTCTCTGTAACAGAGCCCATCGCGATGATGACACGCTCAGCATCCGGAGCACCGTAGTAGACAAACGGAGCGTACTTGCGTCCTGTGTACTCACTGATCTTCTCGAAGTACTTCGCCGCAATGTCCGGAACTTCCTCATAATGCTTGTTCTGTGCTTCAGCAGCCTGGAAGTAGATGTCATCGTTCTGGGAACCACCGCGGGTAACCGCATTTCCGTGCGGGTTCATGGAGTTCTTCCTGAACGCTTCAACCTTGTCCATCGGAAGCAGGGACTTCAGATAGTCATAGTCCATGACTTCGACTTTCTGGATTTCGTGGGATGTACGGAAACCATCGAAGAAATGCATGACGGGAACAGCACCGTCAATAGCGATCAAATGCGCAGCACCGGCCAGGTCCATGCAGTCCTGAACGGAGTGGGAGCACATCATGACTACACCTGTCTGACGGCAGGCATAGACGTCCTGATGATCACCGAAGATGCTCAGCGTGTGTGTAGCCAGTGAACGTGCGGACACATGGATAACACCCGGCAGCATCTCGCCCTTCAGCTTGTAAAGGTTAGGAATCATCAGCAGCAGACCCTGGGATGCTGTGAATGTAGCAGCCAGAGCGCCGCCCTGCAGAGCACCGTGGATAGCGCCTGCAGCACCGCCCTCTGCCTGCATCTCGACAACCTTGACCTTGTCCCCGAAGACGTTCAGACGTCCTGCTGTGGACCAGTTATCAACGTTATCGGCCATAGGTGATGACGGCGTGATCGGATAGATACCCGCTACTTCCGTGAACGCATAAGCTGAATGCGCAGTCGCGGTGTTTCCATCCATCGCTTGGAAAACTTTCTTTCTTTCTGTCATATCTCCTCCTGTATAACGTAAGATACTGTCAATATTATAGCGTATTTAGCGGATGTTACAAAACCCTTAAAGGAATTCTTTCCCTGTATTTTCATACATCAAAGAAAAAGCTCTGTATCAGAGCTCTCTACTGCTGTTTCATTGTCTTCATGATCTGACGGATCTGCGCTTCACTTGGTTTCCTGCCCATCTGCATGTACATCGCCCGGATCATTTTCTCGGTGACCGGCGGATTCTCCTTCAGCTGCTTCTGAAAAGCCCTTCTGGTCAGAAGAAAACCGATAATTGCACCAATGATTCCTCCGAAGATGAAAAACCCCAGTGAAGACCAAAACTCTGTCATAACCGATACCACCTTTATACGGAATAATCTTACTCTGTTTGCCCCTTCTTTGCAAGATAAAAGGGAGGACGATGTCCTCCCCCTTCACTCTCTTGCGCAGGAAGGAGTGATGTGTTCCCTCTTATGTAGAGGTGGGTGTCCTTGGTCAGCCCTCAGGATTCCCGGCCGTACCGGGCTTTCACACAGACATCTCCGGTCAGGGCTCCCTTATAACAATATGTAGGAAAATCAAAGTAGCCTCCCTGCACCATCATCATATCAATCCTGTATATACAAATACAGTCTTGACATTTACTGTTTTTTCGCTTTTTCCGCAATCTGCAGTCCGAGGATATCCAGCTGTGCCTGATCCACAATGTTCGGTGAATCGCTCATCAGGTCCACTGCACTGTTGTTCGTCGGGAACGCTACGACATCACGGATGTTGTCGGTACCGCACAGCACCATGATCAGGCGCTCCAGACCGATCGCGAATCCACCGTGGGGCGGTGTACCGTACTGGAAGGCATCCAGGAAGAAGCCGAACTTCTGGTGCGCCTGTTCCATGGTCATACCGATGGATTCGAACACCTTCTCCTGCATGTTCTGATCGAAGATACGGATGGAACCGCTCAGCTGTTCATAACCGTTGAGAACGAGGTCGTAGGCGCGGCTCATTACATTGCCCGGATCGGTGAAGAGTTCATCGATGTCATTGACACGCGGCGCTGTAAACGGATGGTGCGCGGCCTGCCATCTCTGCTCTTCTTCGTCCCATTCGAACATCGGGAAATCCGTGACCCACAGGAACTTATAGGTTTCTTCCTTCGGCAGACGGTCCAGCTCATGCGCCAGACGGATGCGCAGTGCACCCAGCGCTGTCTCGGCCGTTTCCGGCTTATCCGCTACAATCAGGACCAGGTCATCGTCCGCAATGCCCAGACGCTCCACCAGTGCCTGCTTCTCGGCATCACTGATGCCCTTGGCGATGGATCCGGACAGTACACCCTTCTCCATCTTCAGCCATGCCAGTGCCTTGGCCCGGAAATTGTGCTTGATGAACTCCTGCAGTTCATCAAGCTTCTTCCGGCTGTAATGGCCGGCTGCCGCGTCGAACTTCAATGCATCGACTTCTCCGCCGTTGTCCAGTACATTCCTGAACACCATGAATTCTGTATTTGCGAAGAGATCGCTGATATCGTTGATTTCATAGCCGTAGCGCAGATCGGGCTTATCGCTGCCGAAGCGCTTCATGCATTCCTTCCACGTCAGCCTCTGGAAATGATCCTCTACCTTGTAGCCGCGGATTTCCATGAAGATCTCCTGCATCAGCTTTTCCACTACAGCAAAGACATCGTTCTCATCCACGAAGCTCATCTCTACGTCGATCTGGGTAAACGTCGGCTGGCGGTCCGCACGGAGGTCCTCGTCACGGAAGCATCTGGCAATCTGGAAGTACTTCTCCATACCGCCGATCATCAGCAGCTGCTTGTAGATCTGCGGGGACTGGGGCAGCGCCCAGAATTTGCCGTTGTACAGACGGGAAGGCACCAGATAGTCCCTTGCGCCTTCCGGTGTGGAACGCGCCAGGATCGGTGTTTCCACCTCTACGAATCCCATGCTGTCGAGTGTTTTCCGGGTGACCATGCAGACCTTGTGCCTTGTCATCAGGATCTTCTGCAGCGAAGGACGGCGCAGGTCCAGATAACGGTACTTCAGGCGGGTATCCTCCAGTGCGTCCGTATCATCGGAAATCATGATCGGCGGCGTCGCCGCGGTATTGATAATCTTTACATCCTTGGCACGCACTTCGATTTCACCTGTCGGAATCTTCGGGTTCGGATCCTGGCGAGCTACCACAGTACCCCATACCTGCAGAATGAACTCACTGCGGACATCCTTGACCTTTTCACTGATCGTCTCATCAAAGACGATCTGCACCAGACCGGAGCGGTCCCTCAGGTCAATGAATACCAGAGAGCCGAAGTTTCTTCTTTTCTGAACCCATCCGATCAACGTTACTTCTCTGCCGGCATCGCTCAGCCGGAGTGTGCCGTTGCCACATGTACGTTCCATAGTATCTTTATTCCATTCCTTCTATTGTTCTGACCAGGTCTTTCCTGTCAACTGTAATCTGTTCCTTTTCACCCGGACGCTTCAGGTTGACCTTTCCTTCCGCCGCTTCCGTCTCACCGATGATCACGACGTACTTCGCACCTTTCCGGTCTGAAGACTTGAATTGGGACTTCAGGGAACGCGGTACGAAGTTCACTTCCGCTGTCAGTCCTGCGTGCCTCAATTCCTGGGCTACCTGCAGCGGAATGCTGCCGGTCTCGCCGAGGCTGATGATGTACGCATCCAGCGGACGGTCCTCATTGAATACATGCCCTTCCTCGACAGCCAGTGTCAGCAGACGCTCTACACCGAACGCAAAGCCGATGCCTGAAAGCTCAGGACCGCCGTAGTAGTCAATGAAGTGGTCATAACGGCCGCCGCCGCATACAGTAGCTGCTTTGCCGCTTTCCGGACGGACGGAGATGATCTCGAAGACGGTATCGGTATAGTAGTCGAGACCGCGTACCAGACGGTCATCCACTTCATAGTCGATGCCCAGGCTCTCCAGTGACTTCAGTACTTCATCGAAGTAGGCCTTGGATTCCGGTGTCAGATAATCGGACAGCTTCGGTGCATTGAGCACAACCGGGTTGTCTCCGTCCACTTTGCAGTCAAGAATGCGCAGCGGGTTCTGTTCATAACGGCGGTGGCAGTCTTCACAGAGCTCATCGATATGCGGTGCGAAGTAGTCCTTCAGCGCCTGGCGGTAAGCTGCACGGCTGTCATCATCGCCCAGTGTATTGATGGCGACCTTGACGGACTTGATTCCGACGGCCTTAATAATATCTACACCCAGAGCAATTACTTCCGCGTCCAGCTGCGGGCTCTTGATGCCCAGCGCTTCTACACCGTACTGTGTAAACTGGCGCTGGCGGCCTTTCTGAGGACGCTCATGGCGGAACATCGGGCCAAGATAGTACAGACGTACCGGCAGTTCATTGGTTGCGTACATCTTGTGCTGGTCAAATGCCCGGATTGTACCTGCTGTGCCTTCCGGCCGCAGTGTGTAGGACTCAGACTGCTCGCCGTACTGTTCCTTTGTCCGGAAAGAGTACATCTCCTTGTTGACCATGTCGGAGCTGTCCCCTTCACGGTCGAATACCTTGGTCAGTTCAAAGTAGGGTGTGCGGATCTCCTGGTATCTGTAGAGATCGGATACCTCCCTCATGATCCGTTCTGCATCATGCCATTTTCCCATTTCATCAGGAAGAATGTCATAGGTGCCTCTCGGGGTCTGGAATGTGTTGCTCATAGTGCTGTATCTCCTTTCGATAAAAAAGCGCCCTTGTCCAAGGACGCTGCAAGCGCGGTACCACCTTAGTTCATGTATAAACATGCGCTCTGCCGTAACGGGGCATCCCGTCGCTTCCTGCCGCAGCTCAGAAGCGCTCCTCCCAAGTGTCTTTCCTGTGCCCTCCGGTCAATGCTTTCACCTTGCCATTGTCTCTGTTATACCGTACTTCATAGGATTTCAAGTTCCCAGGATTTCAATGCTATGCAATAAAGTATACTCTTCTGTATCTATAATTTCAATCAGTTTGAATCACGCTTGACTTCCAGAATGGAATCCACCTTCTTCAGATTCGCTGCGATGGCGTCCACCTGCTGGGCATTGTGCACCTGCACCTTCATCTTGATCGTTGTGATCAGTGTCTCCTGGTTCATGTTCGCGTTGACCTGCACCATCGGTGCCTTCATCTGAGAGATGGCTGTGACAACATCCGTCAGCAGGAAGTTGCGGCTCTTGGCCAGGATGATCAGATTGCAGTCGAACATCCGTTCGTCATTGACGTCCTCCCATTTGACATCGATGAACTTCTTCGGTCCTCGCTTCAGGGACGGGCAGTCCGCCCGGTGCACCTTGACGCCTTCTCCTTTGGTGATGAATCCCACTATTTTATCCCCGTACACAGGCATACAGCACTGGGCCAGGGAAATCTTCATCGACTCGATTCCCGGTACATAGACGCCGCTCTTCGACGGTGTGCGCCGTTTATCCCGGTTGATGAACTTCTCCAGTTCTTCATCGCTGACCGGGCGCTTCTGGTTCGTCAGTTTCTCCGCCACCTGCGACGCTGTCAACGATCTGACCGCAATGGCATAGAACAGATCCACGGTTGTCTTCTTGGACAGTACCGTGAGCAGCGGCTCAAGCTTCTTTTTATCCATCCAGGCTTCCGGATCGAATCCCCGCTTGCGCAGTTCATCCCTGAGCATGCGCTCGCCTTCCGGAACCAGCTTCTGCTTTTCTTCGGTTTCCTTTTTGGTCAGATAGGCACGGATCCTGGACTTGGCCTGGTTGGTCTTGACGAACTTCAGCCAGTCTTCACTCGGACCGGTCCCCTTCATCGTCTTGATCTGCACTACATCACCGGTATGCAGTTCTGTATTGAGCGGAACCATCGTTTCGTTGACGATTGCACCGACTGCCTGATTTCCTACATCTGTATGGATGCGGTAGGCAAAGTCAATGGGTGTAGCGCCGTTGGGCAGGTCGATAACCTTGCCTCTGGGTGTCATGACATAGACGTTCGCTTCGAAGATATCCCGCTGCAGAGTCTCCATGTACTCACTGGCGCTCGCATCCTGGCTTTCCCCTGTATACGCAACGAAATCGCGGAACCAGAAGAGCTTCTCTTCCATTTCCTTCTGTTCCCTGCGGGAATTGTAGTTGGTGCCTTCCTTGTACTTCCAGTGCGCCGCAATACCCTTCTCTGCAATATCATCCATCTCTTCCGTACGGATCTGGATCTCATAGATCTTGCCGTCCGGGCCGATGATCGTGGTGTGCAGGGACTGGTACATGTTGACCTTCGGCATGGCGATGTAGTCCTTCAGCCTGCCCGGGATCGGCCGGTAATTCGCATGGATGTAGCCGAGGATCTCATAGCAGTTCAGCTCGGTCTTCGTCACAATGCGGATGGCCAGCAGGTCCAGTATTTCATCGAAGCGCTTGTTGCGCTCGGTCATCTTGTGATAGATGGAGTACAGGTGCTTGGAACGGCCGAAGATGTTGAACTCGATATTGTGCTCCTGCAGCAGTGCAGAGATATCACGGATCATCTGCTGGACAGACTCATCGCGCTCCGCCTTCTTCATTTCCACCAGCTTCGCTACATGGTAGTACTCTTCCCTGTCCAGATAGAAGAAGCAGAGATCCTCCAGCTCATTCTTGATCGTACTGATACCCAGGCGGTGCGCGATGGGTGCGTAGACATCCAGCGTTTCCCTCGCAATCCGCTTCTGGCTCGCTTCCGACTTGAACTGCAGCGTACGCATGTTGTGCAGACGGTCCGCCAGCTTGACCAGGATGACCCGGATATCCTTAGCCATGGCAATGAAGATCTTCCGGTGGTTGGATGCCTGGTACTCCTTCTCGTCCATATTGTTGAGCTTCAGCGCGCCGATCTTGGTAACGGACTCTACAATCTCGGCAATGTCCGGATTGAATTCCTTGGCCAGTTCTTCCTTGGTGATGCCGGTATCTTCGATCGTGTCGTGCAGGAAGCCGGCCGCAACGGTCTCCGGACCGGTATGCAGCTCTGCGAGGATATAGGCAACATTCATCAGATGAACAAAGTAAGGCTCGCCGCTCTTGCGCTTCTGGTGTTCGTGGCGCTTCTCGGCAAACGCTGCTGCGTGTTCAATCAGTTCCAGATTGGATGGTTCATTGAGATAGGTGTGGACCTGCGCTCTGATGTCATCCATAGTGATCTGTTTCTTTTCAGCCATGTTCTTCCCCTCCTTCCTGCAAAAAAACCGAAGTTGTCTGCTTCAGTTTTATATTGATTATTTGTCGGACATGTTCATCATTGCAAAGACATCATAGCCTTCCAGCTTGTCCCTGCCGTTGAGACCGTCCAGTTCAATGATGAACGCAAAGCCGGCAACGATGCCGCCCAGCTGTTCAATCATGGTAGCGGTCGCTTTGGCTGTACCGCCGGTTGCCAGCAGATCGTCAACGATCAGACATCTCTGGCCGGGCTTGATGGAATCCTTGTGCATGTTCAGTGTGTTGACACCGTATTCCAGTTCATAGTCGCAGGAAATGGTTTCACGCGGCAGCTTGCCCGGTTTGCGTACCGGCACGAATCCGACACCCATCTCATAGGCAGTCGGACAGCCGAAAACAAAGCCGCGGCTTTCCGGTCCGACGATCACGTCGGCGCCGACCTTCCGGCCGATCTCAGCAAAGCGCATAATGCATTCATGGAAAGCAGCGCCGTCCTCCATGATCGGTGTTACGTCCCGGAACAGAATGCCTTCTGTCGGGAAATCGCGTATGGACGCGACATAATCTTCAAGTTTCAAAGCCATAGAACCCTCCTGAACGTATACAACAATTATACTCAAGAATTGCAAAATGTCTTCTTTATTCGATGAGATCCGCATCGAGCTGGATACTGCGCCTTCCGCGGAACACATTGATGCGCAGCGTACCGCCGATGAGATGCACCTCCTCGGGTATCTGCAGCTGACGGTAGCCGAACACTACAGCATCCACCGTATCGCTGCCGTTCTCCAGCAGGAACTTCGACGCTTTCGGCAGGTCGCTGCGGCTGATGACTGCAGGCTCCTGCATAGCGAAAGCATATCGGGAGAGTTCTTCCGGCAATGGTTCCAGTACGGACAGATCCAACACATCCTTGAGCGTAAAGTGTCTGTCAATAAGTATATAATCCTGGGTCTCTTCAGCAGGTATGAACCCGCTTTCTGCATAGCGCAGGCGCACTTTCTCCCGGAAGGATTCATAGCTGTTCCTGTCCACGGTCAGGCCGACCGCCATACTGTGTCCGCCGAACGCAATGAGCTCCGGGAATCCTTCCCGGAAGAAACCGTAGAGATCCAGGCCGGGCACCGATCTGCCGCTGCCCTTCATACCTTCCGCCGTCTCGGCCAGGATCAGTACCGGGCGGCTGTACATCCTGGCCAGTCTGCCGGCTGCCAGACCGCAGATCCCTTCATGGAAGGAAGACGAGGCAATGACCGGGAACGGATCGTCGCCGATCATCTTCTCCGCATCCTTCACCATCTGTGCAGAAAGCTGTTTGCGCATCTCGTTCACACGGGAGAGCTGCGCTGCGTAGGATGCCAATTGTACCTCATCCCTGCTCAGCAGGAACGGTACCAGCGTATTGACATTGGACACATCGTTCATCCGGCCGATGGCATTAAGCATCGGTACGATCCGGAAACCCAGCATTTCCCTGTCATAGACTTCCCTGCGGGCATTCATAGCGTCCAGAGCCTTGACAACGCCCTGGTTGAGCAGTTCCATACCGCGCTTGACGATCACTCGGGTCTGCTTCCACAGGGGCATCACATCACCGATGTGGGCAACCGCAGCCAGCGCCGTATGGAACGCACAGTCACCGACCAGCGTACGCGCGATCTGCAGCACGACACCGGCGCCGCAGAGATACTCATACTTTTCTTCCATAACATCCGGGTGCACCAGGATCTCTGTATCCACCGGTTCTTCGATCCGGTGATGGTCTGTCACCAGGATATCCATACCGAGCCGGTGCGCCTCGGCAATGGCCTCATGCGCCTTGACACCGTTATCCACCGTAATGATCAGCGAGTAGCCCTTCTCATGCGCCAGGCGTACGGTTTCTGGCTTCAGGCCGTATCCCTCGCGGAAACGGTCGGGAATGTAGTAGCCATTCACAATGCCGAGCCGGTCAAGTACATCCTTCATCATGGCTGTACTGCAGATACCGTCGGCGTCGTAGTCTCCCCCGACGAAAACCTTCTCGTGATGGTCACGGGCAGCCAGGATCCTGGTACACGCTGCTTTGACACACGGCGCTGTACTGGTCCTCAGATCCGACTCACCATGCAGCAGCTCTTCGATCCGCTCCTGAGGCAGTCCGGATGCCGCAAGCATCTTTCCCACCAATACCGACACGCCGTATTCTCTGCAGATATTTGTTTCATCCGGACGGATGATTCTGTATCCCATACCGGGTTCCTCCTGTATGAAAGCGGATCTTCCGATCCGCTTTTTCCTTTACGCATTGATTCCCTTGATCGTATGCTCGTCAAGCTCTTCCCTGTATACCTTCTTCTGCTTCTTTTCCTTGTACTCATGATGGGTACGGAACCAGAGCCAGATGGTCGGTGTAATGAACAGAGAGGACAGTGTACCGGCAACGATGCCGACGAACATTGCGAATGTGAAGGTGAAGATCTCCCTGGATCCAAGCACCAGCATCAGGATGACCGGCAGAACCGTACTGATCGTACTGAACATGGATACCTTGAAGGTAGAATTCAGCGCATCATTGACAATGCCCCTGTAGTCTTCCTTTTTCACCTTCCTGCCGTCTTCCAGCGTTGTACGGATCCGGTCACAGACAACAATGGAGTTGTTGATGGAATAGCCGATGACGGTCAGAAGAACGGAAATCAGCTCTGTATTGACTTCCAGGCGCAGGATGCCGAACACCGCCAGAGTGATGACAACGTCGTGCACCAGCGCCGCAAGGCAGGCCAGCGCATAGTCCCACTGATAGCGCAGTGTGATGTACAGCAGCATCGCCACCCAGGCAATCAGGGTCAGGATGACTGCGTTGTGCACCAGTTCCCGGCCGACGACCGGTGTAACCACGTTATCGCCCGGTTCGGTGCCGTACAGCTCCTTGAACTCAGCCTTGATCACTGCCAGTTCATCCGTGGAGAGGTGTTCCTTTGTCGTTGCATAGACCGTATCCGTTCCAGCAGACTGGTAGCTGAAGGAATCATAGCCGAGGCTTTCCATCTCTGTACGCACTTCCTCAATGGTGATCGGCTCCTGGGAAGAAACCGTAAGTTTCGTACCGGAGGAGAAATCGATACCGAGGTTCAGGAATCCCTTGCCCTGGGCACCGCTCATGCCGGAGATGGCCAGTCCGGCCACCAGAACCACAGCTGCAAGGATATACTGCAGCTTTGCCTTCGAGATGAAATCAAAGTTGATTCCGCCGAAGTAGAACTGCTCTTCGCCCTTGTTTACATCCGGGATCTGGTCACGCTTGACACCGAACCACTCCGGATGACCGTCGCAGATACCGCTGTTGACCAGCAGATTGAGCATCAGACGGGACAGGCCGACGTTCAGCACCATGGTCATGAACACCGTGATAATGAGCATGGTCGCGAATCCCTTGACCGCACCGTTGCCCCACCAGTACATGATCAGCGCAGCAAGCAGCGTTGTGAACTGTGCATCGAATATCGTCACGAAGCTGACCTTCTGGCCTTCCGCAACCGAACTGCGAACACTATGCCCTTTGTAGAGCTGCTGGCGGATCCGCTCATAGGTAATGATATTCGCGTCCACCGTCATGCCGACACCCAGTACAAGCGCACCGATGCCCGGCAGTGTGAATACTGCACCGATCAGTGCATAGACACCGAAGATGGCCCAGATATACGCTGCCAGCATGACGCCGGACAGCAGGCCTTCCACACGGTAGATCATGATCATCATCAGTACGACGATCGCAATGGCCAGCACACCGGCCTTCGCCGTCTTTGCCAGCGCGTCCGCGCCGTACTGCGCAGAGACTACGTTGGAGCTGATCTCCGTCATCTTCACCGGCAGAGAGCCGGAATTGATCAGATTGGCCAGCGTTCTGGCGGTGTCATCCGTAAAGTTGCCCTGGATGATGCAGTCGCCGCTGATTTCACTGTTGACGGAAGCCGCGGAGATATACTTCGGTTCCTGTCCGGCAGCCGCCTTCGCCGCTTCCTCACGGTAGGAATCCCCTTCCTCCCAGTCCAGCCAGATGACCATCAGGTTCTGCCCGCCGGTCTTTGCGGCAACTGTACGGGTAATCTCGCCGAATTTCTGAGCATCCGCAATCTTCAGGGATACAATCGGACGTCCGTCCTGGTAGGCCAGCGATGCACCGCCCTCCACAATGATCGAAGCATCCGACAGTTCATTGTCATCAATGTCGCGGAATGTCAGGTTCGCTGTCGTGCCGAGCATCTGCCTGGCCGTTTCCGGATCTGCGATGCCCGCCAGCTGTACACGTACACGGTTGGTTCCTTCCACGATGATGGAGGGTTCGTTGACACCGAGTACGTCGATACGCTTGCGGATGCTGTTGGTCACCGCAGTCATATCCATGCTTCCGCCTTCATAGAGCGGTGTCACTTCATACAGGATCTCAAATCCACCCTGCAGGTCCAGTCCCAGGTTCAGACTGTCCTTGATGGATCCGAATGTTGTAGCGATCAGAGCCGCAATCACTGCGATGATCGCCGCCAGACCGTACAGCCCGCCTTTTCTATTCTTCATACTGATTCTTCCCTCCGATCACGTCCGAGTAGTCCGCCAGTGTGGACCGCCCGCTCTGCAGCTTTGCCTGCATTGCCATGCTTTTGACTATTTCACCGGCATCGATCCGCATAATATCATCCACTGCCTGGTTCAATGTCCGCGGTGCCCCTTTCGGCCAAAGCACGGTACTGATATAATCCTCCAGAACGGAATAGCTGATGGACGGCAGTACATCCCGCTGAAGCTCATGAAGCTTGATGACCAGAGCCATCTGCACTTCTATATTTTCCAGGTTATAACGCTCTTCCATTCCTCATGCACCTTTGCCTGCGAATAACTATTATAGCAAAAATATAATCCATGGGAATGCTAAAACGAAAAGATCGTAACGAGCAGTCCTACGACAGCGCACGCAATGCCGGCAAGCCAGAACAGATGCACGGTCTGCCGCTCTCCCATGCCCTTCAGAACGAATGCATAGTGGATCGGGGTATACAGAAAGACCCGCCGGTGGATCAGCTTCACCGCCGCCAGCTGGATCATCACGCACAATGTCTCTACAACAAACACACCGCCGATCACGATCAAGGACAGTTCCGTCTTCAGGATCATCGCGATTGCTGCAAGCGCACCGCCGAGCGCCAGCGAGCCCGTGTCTCCCATGAAGATCCGTGCCGGCTTGACGTTGTAGTACAGATAGCCGATCAGCGCTCCGACGAGGCTGATGATGAACACGGCCACATCACGGCGTCCCTGCAGCAGCGCAATGACGAAGAACGCACACAGCGCAATGGCTGTGCAGCCGCCGGCCAGACCGTCCATTCCATCTGTCAGATTGACCGCGTTGGAGGATCCGGTGAACATCAGCAGGACCAGGATCATATAGAAAACACCGAGATACACGGTCTTCCCGCTGAACAGCAGGGATACACTCAGCTCGGCATGCGATGCATAAAGAACATAGACAACAATGGCCAGCACCAGCTGCATCAGGAACTTCTGACCGGGGAGAAGACCATCGTTGTTCTTTTTGACGGCAATCAGCCAGTCATCGGTGAAGCCGATCAGGCCGTAGCCGGTAAAAGTCATCAGGATGATCAGGATGCCGGTGTTCTCCAGCAGACGTTCGGTTGCCAGTATGGTAATGAACACCGGTACGATGATGAACATGATTCCTCCCATGATCGGGGTGGAACTCTTGTCCTTGTACTGCTGGAGGCTGTATTCACTGACCGTCTGGTTGAAACTGATCCGCTTCAGGTAGACGATGAGCCGGGGCATGAAAAAGAGAACGGTCAGCATACTGGTAAGGAAACATAAAACCAACTTCATACAGTCCCTCTCTTTTCCGTTTGCTTATTATAGCGGTTTCTCTATTCAAACACAACTTCGATCTGTACACCGCGGCTGACAGGTGTACCCGGAGCGATGTTCTGATAGGTGACACGTCCTTCGCCTTCCAGACGGAAACCGAACTGGGTGACTGCCCAAAGAGCCGTAACGTCCTTGCGGGTCCACCCTCTCATATCCGGCATGATGAAACTGTCCGCGTCAGTCAGCAGGAAGACACGCTGGCCGGTATTGACGCTGGAATTGTCATCCGGATACTGGCGGATGACGGTATTCCCGCTGCCCAGGACAATGGTGTTCACCTGGAAATCATTCAGCTTCCAGGATGCGTATTCGACCGTGTGGTTGACCAGGGACGGCATCTCATACGTAATGATCTCGTCAATGTACTGTTCCGGCGCTTCTTCCTGGCTCTGCGGCTGTCCGGCAAAACCGAGGCGGATGGCTGTTTTCCTGAGCAGATTCTGTGCCGCGTCGGTATAGTACTGACCGTTCGGATTGTAGATGGCTTCAAAGCAGTAGTACACGATGACCTGCGGATTCTCCGCCGGCATGGCGCACATCAGGGATGTGATGGTATAGCCCGAGGAATAGTTGCCCAGGGAAGCGACTTCGGCTGTACCGGTCTTGCCCATGAGCTTGCATTCCGGAATCTGGTAGTGCTTCGCAGTACCGCGTTCGTCATTGATGACCAGGTACAGGATGCGCTGGAGTTCCTTGGCGGTCTCCGGGGTGATCGGATGGCCCGTCACCTGGGTCTGTGCCTGGTACAGCACGTGCGTCGGGTCGTAGGAATCCCGGATGGAATCAATGTAATACGGACGGACCATCGTACCATCGCCGAACACCGCGCTGTACGCCTGCAGCATCTGCAGCATCGTTACGGTGCTTCCCTGCCCGTAGCACAGTGAGAGCTTGTCCGCCGGCCAGCGGAAATTCAGCGTACCGGTCTCTTCCGGCAGTCCGTCGGTATCGACGGTCTGGAAGAAGCCGAATTTCTTCAGATAGTCCAGATAGATGTCCGGTGTGATCAGGGTGTTTTCGACCTCGGCGGTCACGGTATTCAGGGACATGATCAGGCCATGGTCCAGGTCGATCATGCCGTAGTTCTTTCTTCCGGCATTGTAGATGCAGCCCCACCCTCCGCTCTCGACACGGATGGGATTGTTGCGTTCATCCGAAGAGAAGCAGTACGGTCCGCTGTACACTTCCATGGAGCCGTCATAGGTTCCTTCATTGATGGCAGCCGCATACGTAAAGGTCTTCAGTGTGGAGCCCGGTTCATAGGGAAGCTGCGCACCGTAATTGTTGTAGTCCGCAATATCCAGTGTATTCGGGTCAAAGGAAGGATACTGGCCCCAGGCCAGGATCTTGCCGGTCTTGATCTCCATGACAGCGCCCCATACTCTGCGGGCATCGAAAATCTCGCGGGAGATATTGAAGGATTCCTCCAGGGCTTCCTGGATTTCCTGGTCGATGGTGGTATGGACATCGTATCCATTGACTGCACTGACTGTGTATTCCTTCATGCCCGGCAGGATATGGCCGTTCTTGTCCGCCTGGTAGGTGCGCTCGCCGTCCGTACCGGACAGATAGGTGTTCAGATACAGCTCCGTACCCATTCTGCCGACGGTGGAGCCGT
Organism: Solobacterium sp.; assembly: GCA_017420505.1. Taxonomy (GTDB): domain Bacteria; phylum Bacillota_I; class Bacilli_A; order Erysipelotrichales; family Erysipelotrichaceae; genus Bulleidia. The sequence continues at coordinate 25,748 of JAFOIY010000023.1, forward strand.
ATTCATCGCTCTGCGCAAAGCCGATCAGATTGGAAGCGAACGTGCCCAGCGGATAACTCCTCTTGATGGAATTCTCGAACTCAATGCCCGGCAGCTTCAGTGCGCTGATGGCCTCCATCGTGGTCTGGGACAGGTTTCTTCCGTTCGTACCCAGCTCTGTCTGGTACAGATCCTGGTTCAGATACCCCAGGATGGTCTCCGCGTCCATGTGCAGGTACGGTGCCAGTGCTTCGGCTGTATGCTGCTTGTCCACTACGTAGCCCGGCATGTCATCGGGTGAAGGACGGGAATCGGAAAGGATGCAGATGATGTTGTACGTCCGGACATCCTGCGCGATGACATTGTGGTTGCGGTCATAGATGTTGCCCCGCAGCGCCTTTGTAATGATATGCACTGTATTGGAGGTACTGACATAGCGGCTCAGGTCCGTTCCGGAACGCATATGGCGCTTGCCCACGGAAACGACAAAAACATTAGCAGTCAGAATCATCAGGATTGCTAATGTCATTAATAGTATTGCACGTATGACCCGCTGGGTACGGCGGTACATATCATTCTCCGTCGGCAGCGGACGCGGTAATCGTGATGATGCTGTCCTGGTTGATGCTCATACCGTTGTCTTTGGCGAAACCGTCCACACGCTCCCGTGTGCTCAGTGTCTGGATCTCGATCCTTACGGCATCGTTCTGGACTGTCATCTCTGTCGTCTGTGCTTCGATCGTCTGGATCCGGGAGCTCAGGCTGTTGTTGATGGTGTGGAGGAACAGCTTGGTTCCGAAGAACATCAAGGAAGACACAAAGAACAACCAGGTTGCTACAAAACTCAGTGTCAGTCTGTACTTCTTTCTCTTCTTTACTGTGAACTTCATCCCTCTGCCCTCTCAATCACTCTTAGTTTTGCACTGTGTGCCCGGTGGTTTTCTTCCAGTTCCCCTTCACCGGCTGTTACCGGTTTTCTTGCAGGCAGCCGGTAGTCTGCCTTCGGTAAATCCTTTTCCCTTACCGGAAGCTTCGGGTCGATGTACGGCGGTTCCGTCAGTTCACGGAACACGTTCTTCACCATCCTGTCTTCCAGTGAGTGGAAGGTGATGACTGCGCATCTGCCCCCTTCCTTCAGCAACGCGCAGGCTTCCCTGAGGCCTTCCTCCAGTGCACCGAGTTCATCGTTGACTTCGATGCGCAGCGCCTGGAAGGTCTGCTTTGCAGGATGCCCTTTCCGGTTCAGCACTTTTGCCGGCAGGGATGATCTGATGATCTCCACCAGCTGCAGTGTGGTCTCCACCGGAGCTTCCTGCCTGGCTCTGACAATGTTCTCTGCGATGCGGGGAGCGAAGCGCTCTTCGCCGTAATCCCGCAGGATCCTTGTCAGATCTTCCCGGCTGTACGTATTCACCACCCGGTACGCATCCTTTTCCTGTGTGCGGTCCATCCGCATATCCAGGCGGGCATCGTACCGGTAGGAGAATCCGCGTTCCGGATCATCGAACTGCGGGGAACTGACGCCAAGGTCCAGCATGACGCCGTCCACGTGCTCTACACCGTATCCCCCCAGGAGATTCTTCATATCGCGGAAGTCGCCGTGTATCAGCGTATACTTGCCGCTGTAGTCACAGAGATTCGCTTCGGATTCCCTCAGCGCGTCCCTGTCCTTGTCGATACCGTAGAGATGACCATCTTTGAGATAAGACAGGAGCAGTTTGGCGTGGCCACCTCTACCTAAGGTACCGTCCACATAGATTCCGTCTTCCCGGACATTCAGAGCATCCACCGTTTCCTTCAGCAGAACGCTGGTATGCTTCATCTCAGGAACTCCGTCAGGTTTTCTGCATTTTCATTGATCGAACTGTTGGCTTCGCTGTAGTAGCTGTCCCACTTCTCTTCATCCCAGATTTCAATGTGGTCCAGCACGCCGACCAGAACGCACTTCTTGGTGATGCCAGCATTCTTCAGCAGAGAGGAATGCAGCGGGATCCTGCCCATGCCGTCCACATCCACCTGGCGCGCGCTTCCCATGAATACACGTACCAGCTGGCGGGAATCCTGCTTCGTCATCGGCAGTCCGGAAACCCGGGCGGCCATCCTTTCCCAGGATGCCATGGTATAGACGTTCAGGCAGCCGTCAAATCCGACCGTAACAATAAATGTGTCGCCCAGTTCATCGCGGAACTTTGCGGGAATGATCAACCTGTTTTTCGCATCCAGACCGTGTCTGTATTCTCCGATGAACATACTGTCTGCTACTTTCTGACACTAATTGCTACTTACATGCACTATTCTACCACCTGCACATAAAAAAACAAGGTAAAACCACCTTGTTTTTACAAAAAAAGTGCGGTTATGACCGCACTGTTTCCAGCTCTTTTTTTCAGGTTTGCAGAATGCCTGAAATCAGCTTATTTTCCGGTGTTCGACGGACACTCCGGATTCGGACACGCATGATGCGGCTGCTTCATCGTGTGACAAACAGGACACTCAACCAAAGTCGGCGCAACGAGCTTGTAGTGCGTTCTTCTCTTGTCCCTTCTTGTACTTGAATTCCTTCTCTGCTGTACTGCCATTGCCTGACACCTCCCTATTCTTCCTTGTATTCCTTCAGCTTTGCCAGGCGGGGATCCATGCGTTCCTCCTGACTTCTTTGATACTCTTCTTCCGTGATGACGCGCCAGCCGTCCCCGCTCGGATAATCCTCCGGGTCAATGACACTGTACTGCATCGGCACTTCGAGAATAATATCATCGACGACTGCCTCAAGCAAATCGACCACATCGCCCTGTGCTGCCCGGACCCCGTCTTCATCCGACGGTCCGAACGCGTAGACTTCCTCGCTTTCCGTTTCGAACGGATACTCGATCTCTTCTCCGCTGACCGCATCCGGCACCAGCATGGTACCGCTCACCGTCATGAAGACCCGGAAGCAATCGTTCTCCTCATCGAGGAACCCTCTTCCCTGGACATGTACATCCTTGACGGAATTGATCCGGGAATTGTTCCGGAAAGCTTCATCACTGATTTCCGGTGCTTCATCAAACGTGACATTCAGTGCGTCATCCGCAGTCAGTTCCGAACGCGTCCACTTCACAGCAAAAACTTCTCCTTGGTCGTAACGGAGTTATTATAACAAACACATAACCAAAGTCAATCAAAACAACGTGTATACCGCACTGCATGTTACGTAATACAATAGTGCTGTGTGAGGTGCAGCCATGATCATATGCGGAATCACTGCGGAGTACAATCCGTTTCACAGAGGACATGAATACCATATTGCAGAGACACGCCGGATCTGTTCGCCGGATGTTCTGATCGCGGTCATGTCCGGAAACACGGTACAGCGGGGAGAGCCTGCGGTGCTGGACAAGTGGACCCGCGCGGAAGCTGCCGTTGAGAACGGAATCGATCTGGTGCTGGAACTGCCCTACATCCACGCTGTGCAGAGCGCCGGTCCTTTCAGCCACGGTGCCCTGAACATCCTCAGGCAGGCCGGAATCACGCATCTGTCCTTCGGCAGTGAGTGCGGGAATCTGGAGAATCTCCAGGAAATCGCCGGTACACCGATCAATCCGGATCACCTGAGGGAATCCCTGAACAAAGGGCTGAGCTATCCCAAAGCCTACAGTCTGCTGACCACAACCATGGAACCGAACGATATCCTGGCGGTCTGCTATCTCAAGGAGATCGCCGGCACCGGCATCACACCCGTCCTGATTCCCCGTACAGGCGCGCACAGCAGCGAAGAAATGACGGCGGTACCGAGCGGCATCGCCATACGCAATGCCCTCAGGAACGGCACAGATCCCGGTGATACCACAGTGCTGGGGAAAGCACTCAGGGAACATGAACACGTATGGCCGGAAGACCTGTATCCGTATCTGAGGAACATTCTGCTGCTGAGTACAGCAGAGGACCTTTCACGGTACCTGATGGTAACGGAAGGCATCGAGAATCATCTGAAGAAGTGTGCCGCGGAATGCGATGACTGGTACAGCTTCCTGAAACAGGCAGTGAACTGGCGCTATACCGCTTCCCGCATCCGCCGCACCTGCATGCATATCATGACGCAGACCAC
>JAFOIY010000192.1 GCA_017420505.1 Solobacterium sp.
AGACACAATACAGGAGGTATGCACTGAGCTTTTATAAGTATTGTCCCCTGTTCTCCGGCAGTCATTCTTTCCAGTTCTGATATTCATACAGAATCCTGACCAGGATCTTGATGCCGTTGATATAATCCTCCACGCTCATCCATTCCCGCTGCCCGGACCCTTTTTCAGGAAGAATGCAGGATGGTCCGATTCCGACACAGCTGCTGTTTCCGTAAACAATCGGGAAACGGATATCGCTTCCACCGTGGTACTGATGAATGAACGTATCAATGCCTGTTACTTCCGTGATGTTCCGTTCTATCAGTTTTACAAACGGACTGTCATTCGGAACAAATGCAGGAGTTGCCCGGAACGGTCCTTTCTCGATCCGGATGTTCTCAAAGCATACCTTGCCCTCTTCCTCGCACCGTTTCTTCAGATATTCCGCAATACCCTCAACAATACTGTCTATAGTAAGCGGAAGATAGAAACGGCATCTGGCGTTCAAGTGTGCTTCCGTATTGATTCCACCATACCCGCCATCCGCTTTCAGTGTGCCGATATTGAGAATGAAGGAGGGCTGTCCTTTGAAGGAACCGAAATCGAACCTGTTGGCGTCCCGCATCAGGCGGTTGTAATCCTCCAGATACCCGGCGATATAGCCAAGTTCCGCCGCAGCATTTGTACCGGTGGAAAGATCATCATGCAGGATGCCCGGTTCACCTTTGACTGTGATGTCCAGATCAATGATTCCAAGCGAGATATTCTTGATCTCCGCAAAGCCATGACCGGTTTCCGCTGGATGCAGATAGATGGAATTTGCTCCGGTATATCCTTTGGAAAGCGCTGAAAGCGTACCGAAACCGCCGCCATGCTTGCCCATGATCGACATAACAGTTAAGTCGTAAGGCAGAACCGTAACATATTTCTGAAGGTATTTTAGTGCATACAGCATCATTGCTATGCCGCCCTTGTCGTCCGAAGAACCGAGTCCGTAGATCTTTCCGTCTCAGATAAATGCTTCGTATGGATCTTCGAATGTCCCGAAAAAATCTTCCGCTTCAGTATCGATATGGGCAAACAGCATCATTGAAGGTACCGTCCCTGTCCCCGTTCGTGTTCCGACGACATTGTACGCACCTTCATCATAAGTGAAATCATACGGCGAAAAGTCAGGCAGTTCTTCCGCAGCCTTTTCCTGCTGGAAGCAGTCTACCGTGAAGCCCATCTTCTGCAGTTCCCGGATTACCGGTTCCTGGGCTTTCGTCGCTTTGCCATCACTGCTCCCTGTCCTGATCAGTTCAAGAAGGCCTTCGATTGCCTCATCCCTGTGTTCATCTATGTCTTTCAGTATTTTCTGCAGTGTTTCCATTATTCAATCCCTTCCAGAATCTCCTTCAGTTTCTCTATTTCCTTCTCATTCAGGGATATTCCCTTCCCCATCTTCTCATGATCCGGCGCCCAATCACTGATATCCAGCTTCGGCACTGAACCGTTCCACGACACCATGTTCACCTCACGTGTCCATCCGCTTCTGCTCTTGGAAAGAACTCCCAGTTCTTCTGTGATTTCATATGTGAAATCAGGCATTGTATTTCCTCTCTTTCTTCAGAATGATTGCTATTGCAATCGTTTTTCCTGGATATAAGTCTATCATGGAACTTAAGGAGGATATGTATATGGACAAGTATATCTGCAATGTCTGCGGCTATGTCTATGATCCTGAAGTCGGTGATCCGGATGCCGGAATCGAACCCGGAACGCCTTTCGAGGATATCCCCGAAGACTGGGTATGCCCTCTCTGCGGAGTTTCCAAGGAAAACTTCGAAATCGTCAAGTAGTTAACAGAAAAGGGCTGCAGCCCTTTTGTTTCGTATTGCCGGCCGGAATGACAGGGATACCCGGATGACAATACTGTCCGATAGCTGAATAACCCTGGGAAATGATATTACCCAGGGTTTGTTTGTCAGGTCTTCTTCCTACTGTATGTTCCGATCACAGTAGGGATTCATCCTCGGCAGATAGTTTTCTGAGAAGGCGCGGTACTGCAAGCACGCCTATCCCGGTGAGTACAAGCACGCAAACAATGCATAGTACAATTGTTCTGGAATTCATAGGGAACCTCCTTGCAAAGAATCAATTGATTATGTTTGTATTGTCCAATCCTTCAGTTTCTGTTTTCCGATTACTTCAGATGCTCTCTTATGAACCCTTCATAGACATCCAGGGCTTCCTTGCACCAGAACGCAGAACCACCATGATCCGCTCCCCTGATCACAACCAGGCGTACATCCTTGCCGGCTGCCCTCATATCATTGTAGAACCGCTTGGTCTGCTCGAAATTGCACAGCCTGTCCTTCGTACCATGAATAATAAGCATCGGCGCAAAGGTATGATCCAGGTAGGTTTTCCCCAGCAGCGGCGCCATCCTTTCCGGATGCTCGTTCATATCGAAGCCGAGCAGCTCATACTCCGGTGTCCCCGGCTTGCCCTGCATCGTATTGATCGGGAAAGCATAGGGAATCGTCATCTCCATCGGACCGTACATATCAATGATACCGTTGATCTCTGCCGGGACATCACTGTCCGGCTCATCGTACTGATCACTGTCCAGCGTCATCCCGGTAACCACAGCTACATGTCCTCCCGAAGAACCGCCCATCAGGAAGGTATTGTCCGGATCGCCGCAGTATTCTGCCGCGTGCGCCCGCATAAAGCGGATGGCATTCTTCGCATCGATGTTCTGCGCCGGGAATTTCGCAATGCCGCTGTGCCGGTACTCCATGACCGCCACAATGAATCCCCGCTCCGCCAGCTTCGCAAGCATCGGAATGTCCGTATACATTTCCTGCTTCAGCCAGGCGCTGCCCTTGATCAGAATAACGATCGGATAGTTTTCCTCCGGTTCAAAGTACAGGGTAGGCCGGATGATCTGCAGGTGCAGCTCTGTATTGTCCTTCACCGAATAGACAACATCGGGAATGTACTGCAGGTAAACGGCGGAACCGTCATTGCTGAAGTACTCAGCGCCTTCAAGCTCTTCCGTGAATTCGGGAATGGTATCCCACGTATAGTTTTCATCCGCATGATCGATCATATGCTCTG
>JAFOIY010000193.1 GCA_017420505.1 Solobacterium sp.
CCATCTTGTATGGGTTAGAGGCAAGAAATGCCCTAATTTCAAGGGTTTTGGGACATAAAACAAGTAAAAACAATGTCCCCAAAGCCGCTTCCAGTACCAAATCAGTACCAACTGCAGGATTTGATGAGTAAATTCTAAATGGCTTTTGAGTCCCTGTTGTTTTCTCAATTCGAGGAAACAACAGGGACTTTTTCTGTTTTCTTATTCTGTTCCTCAAACAAGCCATTTGTTCCTGATACCAGTGATACCAAAATTTTTTCCCAAAAAAGGCTTAAGTTTTACCCCTTCTTATCTCCGAATATATGAGGACGGTAATAATGTCCTCCGAGATGTAAAGGAGGTAAACAACATGGCAGAAAGCATTTTTATGAAAGCTGAAGAAGTGACAAGATTTCTCGGAGTCTCTAAAACAGAGGCGTACAGAATCATGAAAAGGCTCAACACTGAGCTCAAGGAAAACGGATATATGGTTATCAGCGGTAGAGTCAGCAGAAGATACCTTGAGGAACAGGTTTATGGCTATCGGGGCTGCACCGGAATAGACAGTTTATCTGAAGAACAGGAGGTATAAGGTATGGGCAGTATCATGGATAATATGTATAATTGATGTTATATAACATATGTTATTACGAGAGGAGCAGGATATGGCACCCCGGATAAAAATCACGGAAGACATGATCGTCAGCGCTGCGGTGGAAGTTGTCCGGCAGAACGGCTACGAGAGTGTAAACGCAAGAAAAGTCGCTGCCCGGCTGCGTTGTTCCACACAGCCGGTCATGTATCACTTCAGTACTATGGACAGCCTGAAGAAAGCAGCCTATGCAGAAACGGACCGCATGCATACTGAATATCTGATGAACCTCCCTGCGGATCAGAACCCGGTTCTCGGCATCGGACTGAACTACATCCGCTTCGCGGTGGAAGAACCGCAGCTGTTCCGTTTTCTGTTCCAGTCCGGCTATGCTAAGGAAAACAATCTGATGGAAATGATCGGTTCGGAGGAACTGGAACCGGTCCTGGATGTTATGCAGGAAGAACTGGGCATGGACAGGGAAGGAACCAGGGAGATATTCCTGATCGTTGCACTGTTCGCCCACGGATACGCGAGCATCATTGCCAACAATGCACTGGAATATGATGAGGAATTGATTGCCGAGCATCTTGAACGTGCATGGAACGGTGCAGTGCTGGCCTATGCGAAGGAGAAGACGGAATGAAAGTAATACTACATGATCTTGGCCGGCAGTACGACGGTATGCTGGAAGCCAGATGCGATCGTATGATTGCGGCGGACGGTAAATATGCGCCGTGCCAGGGATGTTTCGGCTGCTGGACAAAGCATCCCGCGGAATGCTTCATGAAAGACAGGCTTCAGCAGGTATGCCGGCTGATCGGACAGGCGGATGAACTGGTGATCATCACGAAGAATCTGTACGGCGGCTACAGTGCAGAAGTCAAGAATGTACTGGACCGTTCCATCGGAACCTCCACACCGTTCAGTACCTACCGGGGCGGCCAGATGCACCATACCCTGCGCTACGGGAAACACAATCTCTGGAAGGTGATTGTCTACGGTGATGTATCGGATGCGGAAAAGGACACCTTCCGGTATCTTTCGGAGCGGAATGCGGTCAATGACGGTTTCGAACGGTCGGAGGTACTGTTTGCCGGCAGTCCGGCAGAAGCGGAGGAACTGGCATGAAGACGGTATTGATCAACTGCAGCCCGAAAAAGCGGTTCAGTGCTTCTGCGTACTTCCTGTTTCTGCAGCGGCTGTTCATCAGCGGAGAAAAAGTGAACGGGACACTGCGTACACCGGCGGACCATGCCCGGATCCTGGAACAGCTCCGGGACACACAGGCAGTGGTCTTCTGCCTGCCGCTCTATGTGGACGGCATCCCGTCCCATGTACTCCGGTTCATGGAGGAAATGGAGCGGTTCTGCCGGGAGAACGATCTGCGCTTCAGTGTCTACTGCATCGCCAACAACGGCTTTATCGAAGGCAGGCAGAACGAACCGCTGATGCAGGTATTCGAGCATTTCTGCAGCCGGGCATGCCTTGACTGGGGCGGTGGTGTCGGCATCGGTGGGGGAGTTATGCTGAACGTAACCCGGATCCTGTTCGTGGTGGACATCGTTCTTCTTCTGCTGAATACGGTACTGAGCGCGGTCAATACAGGCAGCTTCTTCCCGAAGGAAGCCTGGATCAGCTTCGGCGAGAACGCTGCGCTCCTGCTGTATTTCAATCTGGGCGTACTGTTCTATCTTGGCCGTATGGGCGGCTGTATCCGGAACAGAACATACAGCGGGAAGAAGTACACCCGGATCCTGATTCCTTCCTTTGTCTTTATCGTATTTGCGGATATCTTCTTCGTGATCGCTTCTTTGTTCGAAGGAGGACTCTTCCGCGGGTGGCTGGCACGGAAGGCGGCAGAAGAGCAGTAGATCCTGCCTGCCGGAATCTCAATGATCACACAGACCCTGCATGGTTCATGCGGGGTCTTTTCCTGTTCGTACCTGACTGATATATAATGTCTCTGAATCAATGGGTTCAGAGAAGAGGAAGAATCATGGAAGAGAAAAGACCGGTACCATTGGGAGGGAGAATCTGGTTCTCAGCAGTCTTTTTCGGACTGATCGGCCAGATTGCCTGGATCGTGGAGAACATGTATTTTGCGACGTTTGCGCAGGATATCTTTGCCAATTCCGGCAGAGCGGATCTGTCCTACGGAGTAACGACGATGATGGTAATACTGTCCGCAATCACCGCTACGGTTACGACCGTCTTTGCGGGCAGTCTGAGTGACAGAACAGGAAAGCGGAAACCGTTCATTGCCTTCGGCTATATATTCTGGGGACTGACCATCATGCTGTTTGCGGTACTGCCGATGAAGGCAGAGCCTTCCAGAGTGGGGATGATCGCAGCCCTGCTGGTCTTCTTTGACTGCCTGATGACTTTTGCAGGATCCACGTCCAACGATGCTGCATTCAATGCCTGGGTCGCGGATGTGACCGATAAAACCAACCGCGGCAGTCTGAATGCCGTTCTTGCCATTCTGCCGGTGATTGCCGTGGTGATCGTGTTCATCGGCCTGGGCAGCCTGTACAGCTCCGCAAATGCCAGCAATGCCCGCTTCTTCCTCGTCCTCGGTGCGATACCGATCATTGCCGGCATTCTGGCACTGTTCATCCTGCAGGATGCACCGGGATTGCAGAAGGCAGAAGGGCAGGAGTATCTCAAGGATACATTCTACGGCTTCCGCAGGGATGTCATCCGGGACAACAGAATGATCTATGTCTGCCTCTCGGCAGCCTGCATTGTCGGCATTGCACAGCAGACCTTCTTTTCCTATCTCATCAATTTCCTGATCGTTACGCTCGGTCTGGGAGACGGCTTCGTCATCCCTATGGCAGTGATCATTGTCGGTGCCGCTGTCTTTACGGCCGTGATGGGTATCCTGTTCGACAGAAAAGGCCGCAAACACTTCTACTATCCATTGCTTGCGGTCATGATTCTGGGCATTCTTTCCTTCTGGCTGATCCAGTTCACGGACGGAATGCTGAAAACCGTGATCCTGTATGCCGGCGGTGTGCTGATGATGGGCGGCATTCTGTCCGTGACCGGTGCGTTTACCTCTTCCTTCCAGGACTATCTTCCGGAAGGTACGGAAGGGCGCTTCCAGGGTGTGCGCATGTGCTTCATGGTCCTGATTCCAATGATTGTCGGGCCGATCATTTCGTTGCTGATCGGGCTGGATGCCATGGGAATGAACGGGGCAGGCTTTGTACCGCCGTATACC
>JAFOIY010000194.1 GCA_017420505.1 Solobacterium sp.
ATCTGGTCGATGAAGGCGCCTGTACCGCCGGCGCAGCTTCCGTTCATCCGGACTTCCACTCCGTTGGTCAGGAACAGGATCTTGGCGTCTTCCCCGCCCAGTTCAATGATGCAGTCAGTGCCGGGCGCAAGCCGGTTGGCCGCAACCCGGGTGGCGAAGACTTCCTGGACAAAGGGTACATGGCAGGAATCCGCAAGGCCCATGCCTGCCGATCCGGAGATCGCCAGGACGGCTTTTCCGGATGGTACAAAGGCATCCTTGACCTTCGTGAGCATTTCCTCGCCCTTCTCCAGAATATGGCTGAAATGCCGCTCATACGCGGTATGCAGGACCGTATCATTTTCATCCAGTACAACACATTTGATCGTTGTAGAACCAATATCCAGACCGATGCGTACAGTCATTCCCAGCGCTTCCCCTTTCCTGCTTCCTGAACAAATACAGTGTCTATCATACTACAGTTTCTCTTGTTTATATAAACGAAAAAGGCTTTTCAGCCTTTGGATCATTCTGAGCGGAAATCCCGGATGACCGGCAGTCCCCAATGATAGCGGTCCGCAAAGTAGCGTATGACAATCACCAGACAGACGCCCAGCCAGATTCCGGCTGCGCCGTATCCGTGCTTCATGAGCTCGAAGCAGACGAAGGCACCGGCAGCCGCAGCGGTAGCGTAGATATCCTCGGTGAAGATATAGGGCTTGCGGTTGGCGAAGATATCCCTCAGCAACCCTCCTCCGCAGCCGGTCAGCGCACCGCAGAAGACGCACAGGAAGCCCAGTTCACTGCCGTATACATTGAACGCATGCCTGACACCGATGACGGCGAAGATGCCCAGTCCCAGGGTATCTGCCCAGAACAGTACCCGCCGGTAGATCCGGCTCTGCCGGAAGGATTCGTTCTTCCGGTTGAAGTACCAGGCAATGCCGAAGACAGCCAGTGCAGTAAGGAATGCCAGGAATACATCCGTCGGATCCTGGAAGGCTCTGGGAGGAATGTGCCCCAGAAGTATGTCGCGGATCATACCACCGCCTGTCGCTGTACAGCACGCAAGAATAATGACACCCAGCAGGTCGAATTCGATCTGCAGGGCTACCATGGCGCCGGAGACCGCAAACGCAATGGCACCGATCAGATCCAGTATTGTTACAAGATTGTCCATGTTCTGCCTTTCCGTTGTGTTGAACCTTATCTATTCTCGCACAAAAGCTTCAGAAGCGCCAGCCGGACTGTGCTATCATTAAGACTATGAAAAAGATTGCACTTTTGATCGCTGCTGTGCTGCTGTGCGCCTGTTCCGGGAAACAGATCCCGGCCAAAGGCGACCCCCGCACCATCGTGATTTCCGATGCCGAGAAGATCCTCGACCCCTTCCTCAATGACGGACAGCTCCTGCCGGATACCCTCCGTGACGGTGTGAATGTCACCTGGAAGGTCGTGGAGGGACATGCAGTGATCGAAGACGGTGTGATACACAAGACTGAGGACGCGGCTGAATACGAACCGGTTGTCCTGCAGTCCACGGTAGGTGATACGACGGAGACCCATGATCATCTTGTCCTGCTGGATCCCTACGTTGCCTATGTCATTACCTACTTCGGCAGCGATGAAGAGACCATGCGCATGATGTATACGTATGACGGCCAGTACTGGTTCAAGTTCAACAATGATCAGACCATCGTCAGCGCCTCCATCGGTACCCGGAGGCTGCGCGATCCTTCGCTGATCCGGAAAACGGACGGTACTTTCTGGCTGGTGGCTACCCAGGGCTATGATACTGATTCCATCTATGTCTTCGATTCCCCGGATCTGGTCACCTATACCAACGAACGGCTGCTCCGGGTGAACCGGTCCGGCTACCATACCGAAATGAGCGGCCGGCAGGCCTGGGCGCCGGAAGGCTTCTACAACCGGATCGACGACCAGTACATCGTAACCTTCTCCAGCGTTGCGGATCATGGCATGTTCTATGTCACAACGCATGATATGAATACCTGCAGCTATCCGAAGCGCCTGCTGGATACCGGCTTCGATGTCATCGACGGTACCCTGGTCAAGACCGGTCTGAACTGGACGGTCTATCTGAAGGATGAACGGCAGCCCATGGAGGAATACTCCCGGCTGTTCCGCGGCCACGGAGACAACTGGAACCACTTTACGGAATTCGAGGAGCACTTCGGCAACTATCAGTCGGAAGGCCCCAGTGCCATGAAGAAGCTGGACGGCGACGGCTGGTATCTGATCTACGACGACTATACCCGCAAACAGATGCAGATCCTGTACACCGATGATATCGAGCACGGGGAATTCCGTCTGATCCCCTTCTGGGACAGTATGATCCCTGCTGTGGAGCCTGCCCACGGTTCTGCCCTGGCTGTAACCTGGAAAGAGCTGGAGCGGCTGATGAACGCCTACGAGCACTGAATAGAGCCTCTGAGGGCTCTTTTTTCATTTCAGAAACTGCCAGACGTCAGCCTCGGATACCCCGGGACGGATCTTCCGGATCTGCCGGATCATCCTCTGCAGGGATTCCTCCGGAGAGCGCTTGTAGGCCTTTTCAATGTACTTCCTGCCGAAGACTTCTTCCGGTGTCGTATACTGGGCGATGCCCCAGCCGTAGAATTCACCCTTCCGGTCAACGGCATAGACGAAGTTCTTCACGGTAACGTAGGTCTCCATCTGGAGCCTTGTAATGACCGTATCATAGCCTTTCCGCCCGTTCCGGCTGTAGCCGAGCATCGGCTTGATCTCCTTTGTGGTCAGCACGTGGTATTCATTCAGGAGGTCCACAATCTCCCTGTCCTTCTCCGGCACCCTGCCTTCATCGCACAGGGAATCGAAGTCATAGCCGTCCCGCCGGTAGTTCAGCAGATCCGCAAACCATTTTTTACTGACGAAGCCGGCCTTTTTCCCGAAGAATTTGCCGTAGGCGCATCTGCCTTTGACAGCGATCCTGCCCTTCCATTCCCATGGGCCGTCTTCTTCCGTGAACCACAGCTTCGGATCTACCTGTTCCTTGATGGAAAATCCTTCGATCTCATTCTCAAAGAACGGGACAAAGCCCCATTCTTCGATCAGATTCTCCAGATCTTCCTGTGTCCGGATCATGATTCAAAGCGTGCCGCGCACTCCTCCAGCAGACTGCGGATTTCCAGGTGCTGCGGGCAGACCCCTTCGCAGAGACCGCACTTGATGCACTCCGACGCCTTGGCGTGTTCACCGGATGTAGCCCGTTCGTAGGACTTGGCGGCCTGTTCCGTCTGATTGTAGACCGTTACCCGGTTGGAAGCTGAGAAGATGTCCGGAATGTTGATCTTCATCGGACAGCCGGCGATGCAGTACCGGCAGGCTGTGCACGGAATCTGCGGGATTGCGGCCAGAGCGTCCTGTGCCCGGCGGATGACAGCCTGTTCCGCTTCATCAAGCGGCCGGAAATCCTTCATGAAGGACAGATTGTCCTCCATCTGGGCAATGTTCGACATACCGGAAAGAACCACCATGACACCCGGCAGGCTTGCACAGTAGCGGATCGCCCACGATGCGACGGAAGCGTCCGGATCCGCTGCCTTGAACTCATCGATGACAGCCTGCGGCGGATTCGCCAG
>JAFOIY010000195.1 GCA_017420505.1 Solobacterium sp.
CAGAGAGATGCGTCCGCCGTAGAACAGACGTACAAACAGGTCTCTTCCGATCTTGTCCGTACCCAGAATGTTCTGGGAGGACGGTGCTTTGTTCGCTGCACCGGGAATGACCTCATACGTCTGATAGCGGGACAGCATCGGTACAATAATGCAGGACAGGATAATGATGACCAGAATGAACAGGCTGATCATCGCCATCCGGTTAGCCCGCAGACGGCGCCATACACCGCGCCAGTAGGAGTCTTCCTTGGTTGATCTGCGGATGATTTCATCACGTGTTTCAGTCATCGGAATGCCTCCTAATCATACTTGATGCGCGGATCCGCTGCAGCATACAGCAGGTCAGCGACCAAGGTGCCCAGCAGTGTCGCAAGCGTCAGCATCGCGTTGATGCCCAGCAGAAGCGGATAGTTACGCGTTGTAGTCGCTTCCACCGAAAGCTTGCCGACACCCGGCAGTGAGAATATGGTTTCTGTCATTACGGCACCGGAAATCAGTCCGGGGATGCGGAATCCCAGCAGTGTGATGATCGGAATCATCGCATTGCGGAACGCATGTTTATAGATGATCACCTTTTCAGAAAGACCCTTCGCCCTGGCTGTACGGATGTAATCAGAACGAATCACTTCCAACATACTGGAACGCGTGTACCGCATGAAACTGGCCGTTTCTGCAAGACCGAGTACGATAGCCGGCAGAATCAGATGATACGCATGGTCGCCCAGGCGTACCCAGAATCCTGCATTTGCCTTCGATGGATCGGTCAGGCCGAAGATCGGCAGCCATTGCAGATCAATCGCGAACACCTTCAGCAGCAGCAGACCGGCAAAGAAAGTAGGCAATGCCAGTCCCAGCAATGAGAAGACCGTCAGGAAATTATCAACGAGCGAGTACTGTTTCGTTGCGCTGATGATACCGGCAGGAATACCGATGAGCATCGCAATGACCAGCGCAGCCAATGCCAGCGCAAATGTACAGCCGATGTTCTCACCGATAACCTGGATGACGGGCTTGTAGTGCTTTGCCGACCAGCCGAAGTTGCCGTGCAGGGCTTCAACGATCCAGTTCCAGAACTTAACATAGAACGGAAGCTTCGGATCCAGCTTTGCCTGCAGCGCAGCCTTCAGCTCAGGTGTCATTCTCGGGTCCATAATGTTGGAAGTGATACTTCCGGGTGCCTTATCAATAATGAAGAACAGAATGAAAAGAATACCCAGAAATACCGGAATTATCTGAAGAAGTCTTCTGATTGTATAGTTTTTCATAGAACTTCCTCCCTTCAATCAATATCTCTGTATTCAGAGTTTCAAGCAACAGAATCGGTAGCGCCGGTTCTTTTCCCAGCGCTACCGATCTATTAATGATCTTTTGTAAGATCCGTCACTTAGTCAAGAGTAACCTTGCCAAGCAGCTCTGTGAAGTCTGTGTAGACTCCGATGTCATCCAGACCATGGACTCTGTCGTTGACAGCCCAGATCTCGGAACGGTAAGCAACGATCGCTGTCGGAACCTGCTCGTTCTGGATGATAGCCCACTCCTTGTAGATTTCGGCTCTCTTTTCCTGATCAAACTCTGTCAGACCAGCCTTGATCAGTTCCTGAGACTTCTCGTCTCTCCAACCGGAAGCGTTGAATCCGCCTTCGCTGTAAGCGTCCGCATCGAACAGTCCTCCTGTAGGATCCGGGTCAATGCTCAGAGAGAAGCCCATTGTGTAGATGTCGAAGTTCTTCTCACCCGGCTTAGCGTCCATTGTCTCATGGGCAACCGTGTTGAAGTCCATCATGTCAACAACCAGGTTGACACCGATCTGCTTCCAGGAGTCATATGCCATGGAGCTCAGTGTTCCCGGCCAGGAAGCCTCTGTGTAAACCAGCCAATGCAGATCCATACGGACACCGTCCTTCATACGGACACCGTCTGTATCTCTCTGATCCCAGCCAGCCTCATCCAGCATCTGGTTGGCCTTGTCCAGGTCATACTCATAAGCGTTCAGCTCATCATCACCAGGATAAGCCCAGCTTGTCTTGGAGATCGGAGCCATGCCCAGAGCAACCAGATCCAGGGAACCGTACTCGTTCATCAGGAAGCTTCTGCGGTCGAGTGCATACAGCAGAGCCTGACGTACTTCGGTCTGCTCGAGTGTCGGACGTGTTGTGTTGAAGCACATGAATGTGTAGCCGTTTGCCAGGTAGCTGATCAGGTGGGAATTCGGCAGAGCCTCAATACCCTCAACGTTCTCCAGCTTAGCAGCCGGCTGGCAGAAGTCGATCTGACCGTTCTGCATAGCGCCGAGCAGTGTATCCTCGGAGACTTCCAGCATCTGGAACTCTTCGAATGCAGGAATGTTGTCTGTATCCCAGTAATCCGGGTTCGGTACAACACTTACATACTGCTTCGGAGCCCAGCCCTTCAGTGTGAACTGACCGCAGCCCATCGGCTTATCGTTCAGAGCGCTGAGTGCTTCGAAACTGTCATGAGCATAGTAAGCCTCGCTCAGGATACCGTATGTGAAGTTCTGCAGGTTTGCAGGGGACGGATCTGTCATTGTGAAGGCAATGGTCTTGTCATCGATGACATTGATGTCCGCAATTGCAGCACCGACAGCGGTACGAGGACCGGCATAGTCTGCTTCCTTGATTGTGTTGTAGGTGTAGGCAACGTCATTCGCTGTCAGCGGTGTGCCGTCAGAGAATGTCAGGCCGTCACGCAGTGTGAATGTGTAGACTGTCTTTGTCTCTTCGTCCAGCTCCCATGTAGCCAGCTCAGGGACATACTCACCTGTACCGTCAACATCTACCAGACCGTCGAAGATCAGCGCTGTGATGTAGCTGTCATACACGTTGTCAGACAGAATCGGGTTGAAGACTCCCTCGAATCCGCTTGTACCGAACTTCAGAATCTGATCGCCGGCAACAGGAGTCTCTTCGCCACCTTCACTGCCGCCTTCGTTTCCGCCGGAGCAACCAGCGAGAACCGCGACAGCGAGAAGTGAACTCAAAGCTGTTTTGAATCCTTTTTTCATTTCTTTCTCCTCCCTTAGCGGAAAACGTCAAAATGCCGCTTTTCGCTAATGTACTTATTATATTAGTTTTCACAAAAATTTCACCGCAAATGTATTCTTTTTTTGTATATGCGTACATGAACTATGAAAATTTCCTGAAAACAATGATTTGCTTGCCTGTTTGTTTACAATGATAGGGCTTACATTGCTGTGCATGAAAAAACCGCACCGGTCAGGTGCAGTTCTTTGTCCTACTCTGTTCCTTTGACAATTGTCTTCAGGATCTGTACGCAGGTGTCAATGCCCAGCTCACCGCTGTCGAGGCAGACTTCGTAGTTCCTTGCGTCTCCCCATTCGATCTCTGTATAGATCTGGTAGTAGGCCCGGCGCTGCTTGTCCTTGTCCTTCAGACGCTTCAGCGGCTTCTCTGCTGTTTCACCGTAGACCTCCACGATCCGCTTGGCTCTCTTCTCGATGTCCGCATGGACGAATACTTTCAGTACATCATCCCTGTCCTTGAGAATATAGTCTGCACAGCGGCCGACGATGACGCAGCTTTCCTTGTCCGCCAGCTCCTTGATGATGCCGCTCTGGATCTGCCAGATCTGGTCTTCGTTCGTCATGCCCGGGTAGTAGCCTCTGCCCAGCATGGAGGAGAATCTGCCCTGGGAGCTGTCTTCTCCCTTGCTTTCAATATAGGATTCCGCAAGTCCGCTGCGTTCAGCGACCTCACCGATGATCTCCCTGTCATAGCACTTGATGCCGAGTTCATCCGCCAGCTGGCGTCCGATGGTTCTTCCTGCACTGCCGAACTCACGGCTGATCGTAATCACTTTGTATGTCATAGTGTCTCTCCTGTGCGGCACAGTGCCGCTTCCCCTATAAATGTATTACCACATTCCGGGGGAAAATAAAAGCCGCGGCAGCTGCCGCAGCTTTACTGCTATACGCCGAACTTTGCGCGGACAATATCCGCTACGATGCCGACTTCTTCTGCACAGATCTCGTCTGTTTCCGCTTCTGCCATGACACGCACCAGCGGCTCTGTACCGCTCGGCCTGACCAGCAGGCGTCCGTTCCCGGCCAGGTGTGCGTTGACCTCATCGATCGCTGCCTTGACCTCAGGATCATTCATCGCTTCTTCCTTGTCCCGTACACGTACATTGACGAGCAGCTGAGGATAGATCTTCAGGCCTTCCCTGAGTTCCAGGGCACTTCTGCCGGTATCCTTCATGATCGTCAGGAACATCAATGCGGTGACCAGTCCGTCACCGGTCGCTTCGTGTTCCTTGAAGATGATGTGGCCTGACTGCTCACCGCCCACGATATCATCTTCCTTGACCATCTGCTCATACACATACTTGTCGCCGACCTTTGTGGACACAACACGGATGCCTTCCCGTTCCATCGCCTTGAACAGGCCCAGGTTCGCCATGACCGTCGTCACAACAGTATCGTTCTTCAGTTCTCCGCGGTCACGGAAGTACTTTCCGGTTATGTACAGGACATGGTCTCCTGTGAGGAGTTCACCGTCCGGAGCAGCCATGATCATCCGGTCTGCGTCACCATCGAATGCCAGGCCGAGATCGTACTCCCCTTCCTTCACTGCCTTCTGCATCTCTTCGGGATGGGTGGAGCCGCACTTAACATTGATATTGATGCCGTTGGGCTGGTTGTTGAGCATGGTTACTTCCGCACCCAGCGCCTCCAGCACACGCTCCGCTGTCACGGTACTGGATCCGTTGGCGGTATCCGCCACCAGCTTCATTCCCTTCAGATCCACCGGGAATTCATGTGTGATCCAGTCGATGTAATCCTCCAGGCCGCGCTCATAATCGACGACCTTGCCGATGTTCTCCATCGTACGGTACGGAAGATCCGTCAGACCATCAATATAATCCTCGATCAGATCCTCGACCTCTGCACGCATCTTCAAACCATCGTTGGAGAAGATCTTGATGCCGTTGTCATAGAACGGATTGTGGCTGGCGCTGACCATCACACCGCAGGCGAAATCATGCGTACGTACGATATAGGACACCGTCGGTGTCGGGCAGACACCGATCAGGTACGCATCGCAGCCCTCTGCCGCAATGCCTGCCGCAAGCGCATGCTCAAGCATATCGCTGGAAATCCGCGTATCCTTGCCTATCACAATCCGGCTCCTGCCGTTCTCGCTGAAATACCAGCCGAGGTATCTGCCGATCCTGAACGCTGTTTCAGCGTTCAGTCCGGTATTTGCCTGTCCTCTGATACCGTCTGTTCCGAAATATCTACCCATTGTTCACTCCCGTTCCGCTGTCTGCGTCTTCATCACTGTTGGACTCACCCAGTACATTCAATGTATAGGTCGCGTCCATCAGGGTATACTTCACCAGTCCCGAGGAAGGCTGCTCGATCAGCAGCGGGAACTCCATCAGGCCGGGCTTCGCTTCGCTCATATCCACGTAGACATAGATATCGTCCGCAGTTATGTCCGCAATGTTCGCGGCCGAGCCGAAGACCATTACGCTTGTCGTCGTCTTGTTGTCCGGCTGGGACGCTTTGTAATTGTTCGTATTGTTCCTGTAGTTGATCTTGACACCGTCAATGACCCGGCTCTCCCCTTCCGCCAGCGTTACGTTGATCGTAATCTGGTTGATGTTGGAAGAGTTCACGCCCGAAGGAAGTGTAATCGGTCTGAGCAGTGTGGAATCCTTGGTGATCGTAGATGCGTTCAGCGAGACAATGACCTTGTCAATCTGCCCGATCACACTCTCCGGACCGTAGATGGTTACCGTATGCTGGTCCATCGTAATGGAATCAATGGCCATGCCGTTCGGCACTTCTCCGCTGACTTCTACTTCAATCGCGACGGTCTTGTTCGGTGAAGTCACCGGCACGGTCACATGGATCGTACTGGGGACGATATCCGCGTTGACCGGCTGGCCGGATGAGTTGTAGGCGATCAGGTGCGCGTCCTGCTCAAAGGTAGCGGACTGGTCGCCGACATCGATCAGTGCCTTGACGAAAGCGATGGAATCCAGGGTATCCTTGGAAGCCCGTACATTGACACGGGAGTAATCGAATACCGGTGTGCCTACACTGTAGATGCTGTTGATCCGGTCCAGATTGATGAAATCATAGGACAGATCAAACTGACGGGTTGTCTTCTTCTTCAGTGTGATGTTGGCAACCGAAGGATCCACCATGATGTCCACACTGTCGCCGAAGCCTTCCGTCGTCAGCCGCACTTCATGCTGGCCTTCTGTCAGGCCTTCCAGATCCGCGAGCACGATGCCGCGGGAGTTGTAGGCCGCTGTTACGGCAGCCGCGTCTCCGCTGATGCGTACCGTCGCTGTTTCCGGCAGACCGCTCAGTTCGAAGGTATCTGAATTGTACTTGGCACTGACAGCTACTCCTGCCATATCCCGGCTGTAATTCATCGTGGAGATCTTCGTCCCGTTGGTCAGATTGACGGAGATATACAGGATAACGGCCAGTACCAGGGCTACGATTCTGGTATAGCGGGGATTGAACAGTGTCCGGTCGATGAAGGAAGACAGGGAACGGATGATGCGGATCATTGATTCACTGATGTGTTCATAGGCCTGCGGCGCTGCAGAGTACTGTTCCCGGATATCGGGAGCGCTCTTTTCCTGGGTGTTTTCCTTCCTGCGGTTTTCACTCATCTGCGCTCACCTCCTGTCTCACGGCCGGAGAGCTCATCGACCATGTTCAGTGTCTTCTGCAGCTCTTCATCCAGCCCGACAATGGCGGATACGTCCAGTCTGGAAGTATCGTAAAGGCTTGCCGGCTCTGCGGGCTTCTGCACTGCGGGCTCTTTCTGCACCGATGCTTCTTTCTGCTCTGCCGGTTCTTCCCGGTTCTCCAGGCGCCGGATGGACGCTTCCCGCGCCTTCCGGACCTCTTCCATCGTCATCCTGGCAGGCTGGGCTGCTTCCTCAGGCTCGGGCTGTGTTTCCTGCTTTGCCTTTTCCTGGGCTGCCAGATAGGCTTCCCTTGCCCTTCTTGCCTGTTCTTCACGCTCTGCTTCAAAGCGGGCTGTTGTTTCTGTCTGCGGATAATCCGGCACCGTTGTTTCCTTGCTGTGCACCGGCATCTTGATGGCTGACGTATCATCCGAGAAGCGTCTCTCTTCCCTGGCTGCCGGTTTCTTCGGCCTGGAGCGCATGCCGCCCAGAAGACCGCGTCTCTTCTTCTTTTCCGTATGCGGCTGCTGTTCAATGCGGATCTCAGGCTCTTCTTCCTTCGGTACGGTATGCACAACACCGTTGGCTACGATTTCCTCGGTGTGGATCTTCTCCGGATTCTCCTGCTTTTTGAGGGCGAGCTTGCGGAGCACCATCGTCTCCGAAAGATTCTGCTTTTCCCGTTCCGGCTTCTCCTGCTCCGCGATCAGTACATCGCGTCCCGCTGCTGCACCGCGGCTCTCCTTGACTTCGGATTCTTCACCGCAGATCACTCTTGTCAGATAGGTAAAGAGTTCTTTTTCCGTAAGATGCTCCATCTTGCCGTTCTGGGTGACACTGATCTGGCCGGTTTCCTCGGATACGATCACAGTCACCGCATCGGTGATTTCCGAAATGCCGAAAGCAGCCCGGTGCCTCGCACCGAAACGGGAAGGCAGATCCAGATTGGTCGGCGGGAAGTAGGCGCTGGCACAGGCGATCTTGTCACCCTGGATGATGACCGCACCGTCATGAAGCGGTGTCGTCGTCACGAAGATGGACGTCAGCAGTTCCTGCGTCACGTTGGAATTCAGCTTGATTCCAGTCGCAATATAATCATCCAGCGACTGGGACTGCTCTATGGTAATCAGTGCGCCGGTCATGTTCCGGGACAGGTTCACTGCCGTATTGGTAATGATTCTGACCAGTTCTTCCTTCTCGTTTCCGGTCAGCGTGGTAATGCGGGAGAACATATTGGATTTTCCCAGCCTTTCCAGAATGGAACGGATTTCCGGCTGGAAAATTATGATGAACGCCAGAAGGCCCCAGTTGATGAAGATTGTCGTAAAGTACTCCACGGTCTTCAGTCCCAGGAGCTTGGAAGCGAAATCCAGGATCAGAAGAAAGAGGATACCCTTGAAGATCTGGATCGTTCTGTTGTTGGAGCGAACGATGCGGATGGCATTGTAAAGCGCGAACCAGATAATCAGAATATCCAGAACCATTACGGTTACCGTCCTCACGGTCTCGAAGAAATTGAATCCTAAACCCGACAAGACACATCACTCCTCTCAGGCAATCATTATATCATAAATCAATGTATCCTACGCCAACCTTGGTTTATTATAGAAACAGATATACAAGGAGACCTTATGACAGCGTACATACAGTATATGAGGGACGGCTTTCCCCTGTCCGTACTTGAATTCCCCGTTGAGGATCCCGACTGCCTCTTCCAGATCTGCCACGGTGCCTGGGAGCACAAAGAGCGCTATACACCGTTCGCTGAATTCCTGCAGTCGCAGAACATCGCCGTCGTCATCGCCGATCAGCGCGGGCACGGCAAGAGCGTCACTGCGGACCATCCGAAGGAATACATGAAGGACTACAATGAGATGGTCGAGGACCAGTGGGAGGTCAGCACAAAGTTCAAGGAGAAGTACCCCGGGAAGAAGCTCTTTCTCTTCGGCCACTCCATGGGCAGTATGATTGCCCGCCTCTATCTCAGAGAACATGACAATGAAATCAAGGGACTGATCCTGACAGGAACCGCCAATCCCAACCCTGCCGGTGCGTTCGGCGCCAGGCTCTGCAGCCTGATTTCCCTGTTCTCCGGCGGAAAGCACGGCCACAGCAGGATCATTGCATCCCTGTCCGGACTGGACAGCGATCTGTCCAAATGGCTGTCCTATTCCCAGGACAACATCAAGCGCAACATCGAAGACAAGGAAGAACTGACCCGCTTCGACAACAAAGGATTCGCCACTCTGTACGCCATGAGTACAGCCATGCGCTGGACCGATGACTTCCACGTATCCAATCCACTGCTGCCGATCCTTTCCGCCAACGGCAAGGATGATCCGGTAACCGGATTTGAAAAAGGGCTTGAGGATTCCCGCCGCTTCCTGGAGAAAGCCGGATACAGCAATCTGACATTCATTACCTACAACAATATGATGCATGAAGTCCTGAATGAAGACGATCACGATATTGTATACAAGGACATTCTGGACTTCATCCACAGCAATCTCTAAACTCCCTGCCGGGAGTTTTTTAAAACCGCATTCCTGCGGTTTCTTTGTACTACTTGAATCTTACAGCCGTTCCGTACGCCATGACCTCTGCAGCACTCTGCATGATCGAAGACGATGCGTAGCGTACACAGACGATGGCATCGGCACCGAGGTCTTCCGCTTCCTGTACCATACGCTTCGTCGCCAGAGCGCGCGCATCATTCATCATCTCGTTGTACTTGACCAGTTCACCCCCTACGAGCGTCTTCAGCCCGGCACCGATGTCCTTGAACGCATTGACGGTCTGGATCGTGCTTCCTTTCACCAGTCCGAGTATTTCCAGTTCTGTTCCGCTGATGGTTTCAGTAGTTGTCAAGATCATCTGTTTCTCCCTTCCGGATCTCTTCGATCCTGTCATGCAGCACTTTGATCATCCCCGCGCCCAGTGCAAGCAGATATACCGCATACAGCAGCTTGACGATATGCGGCATTTCATTGTCGAACAGGAATACCATGACTCCCGCAGGACAGAACGCAATGAACAGGAGACCGATGATCAGTGCAGACGTGGTTTGTTTTTCATGTGACTCACGCATATACATATTCTATCACAGTAAAGGTGCAGGCATGTCTGCCCGTACCTTGTTTACATGATCTTTTCTGCCTTTGCGGCCTTCCTGGCTGCTCTGCGCTTCTTCAGCAGCTCAAGCAGCTTCTTAAGTCCCCACAGCACCGGTGCCGCGATTGCCGCTACCGGAATCAGCCGGATCACCGTCAGGATGAACTGCTGGACCAGCCAGACAAAGAACGTTCCTGTCCACTGCAGGGTGGAGATGAACCGCTGTCCGAAGTTTCCGGTATACAGATCATTGTTCGTTTCGGTATATACCATGACTTCGCGTACATTGAGGTACACCGTGGAGTACTGGATGTCCGTATCCATATCACTGAGCATATTCCGGTACTGCTTGAGGGAGGATTCCACTTCACTCAGCCGGCGTTCCACCGTGATCATATCCTCTACGGTCTGTGCGCTCTCCAGCATCTGCAGCAGCCTCTTCTGCTGGATCTCCAGGCTTTCGATCTCCGTACTGACGGAGCTGTAGCGCTTGGTGATGTTTTCAATGTTCGTGCTCAGGCTGGTAACCTTGCCTGTGCCCTGCATGTCATTGATGAACGGGTAGAAACTGTCGGAAGGCACCCGCAGTGTCATGGACAGGGAACGGGTTCCCCGGCTGCTGTAGCCGCGCCAGCTGTTGTCATAGTCATAGGCGTTCTCGTTCTCGATCATGACACCGTACTGGCTGATCCACGCTCTGATGTTCCTGAGGGTTTCCTCGTAGTCCAGTGTTTCAATGTCCAGCCTGCCCGTGTAGACCAGCTTCTCACCGGTCAGAGTACTCTCTGTTCCGCTCTCTTCGTCTCTTTTGTACTCCTCTGTCTGCATTGCCGGGGATTCATACTCATCGTACGCTGCATTGCCCGCATCAGCGATGCCTTCCGAGGTGTAATAATACGCATTGTCACTGCCTCCATCCTTGGCGGAGCAGGCTGTGAGCACCATCAGTGCGCTCAATGCTGCAATCCATCTTTTCATTCATGACCTCCTATTTCAGATCATGCAGTTTTCCGCCTTTCAGCATGATCCTTCTGTCGCTCAGCTTGGATACTTCATCGGAATGGGTCACGACAATGATCGTCTTTCCGTATTTCTCTGCAAGCATCTGGAACAGTCTGATGATCTCCTGTTCTGTTTCTGTATCCAGGTTTCCTGTCGGCTCATCCGCAAAGATCAGGTCTACGTTTCCGGCAATCGCTCTGGCGATCGCGATGCGCTGCTGCTCACCGCCGGACAGTCTGTTGATCAGTCTGTCCGCCTTGGTATTTACGATGCCTACCATATCCAGCAGTGCATAGGCGAGTTCCTTGTGGTTTTCCGGCAGGGAATTGTCTGTTTCTGTCATGGCCAGCAGGATGTTCTCCATACCGGTCAGGTAATTGATCAGGTTGTAGGACTGGAAGACGACACCGGTCTTGTTGCGGCGGTACTCGTACAGGCCGATTTCATCGATATCCTGCCCATCGTAGTACAGCTTGCCGGATTCCTGCTTGTCCAGACCGGCCATAATGCTCAGAAGCGTCGTCTTACCGGATCCGGAAGGACCCAGAATGGTATAGAACGTGCCTCTTTCGAATTCATAGCTCAGGTCCTTCAGGATATCCCTCCGGTATCCACCGTCGATGTAGCCGTAATTGATATTCTCCAGTTTCAGTATGGTATCCATGGTTCCTCCTAGTTCTGCTCCAGCAGGATCTGTTTCGGGTTCAGCCGCATGATCATATAGGAAGGAATCAGGATTGCGATCAGGACCACTGCCGCACCGAGGATATAGATTTCCCCGATCAGTTTCGGAGATACCCGCACTTCATATTCCGACAGGAGCTCTTCCTGGGTGACTTCCGTAAAGTAGTTGGTATCACCGTAGTAGTAATAGCCGCCGTTGTTGGTATCTTCGTACTGGGCATCCGACTCGGTCTGGTAGGAAAGGACGGCGTCACCGACCTTTCCGGCAATCAGCGACCCGCTGAGCACGGCCAGTGTAAAGCCGACCAATGCGATCAGGATCAGTTCATAGAACAGCTGCAGTACGACCTTCACCTTGGACACACCGATGCTCATCAGCACACCGATCTCGTATTCCCGGGTTTTCAGCGTCAGTGCGGTAATGAGTGTGATGATGACCACTGCGTTGATGATTACGATCCAGACCACGAAGTTGGCGAAGAAGCTCATAGTATCCAGCGGACGCGCCATCTTCCTGAACTGCTCGTTGTTGGCGTTCAGCTTGGTATAGTCTGCGAGATCTCCGGTATGATCCTCTACGAAATCATCCACGTGCAGCGGATCATCCAGCAGATAGACCACCCGGTTCGGTGTCTCGAGATTCCTGAGTTCTGTCTCCACATCGGTCTCTGCATAGGCCTCGGGATACAGCGAACTGTAATATTCATACTGCAGACGCATGATATCCCGCTGGTTTTCCGTAAATGTGCTCAAGGGAATGAGCAGGATGTTCTGCGGGTTCTCGAACGGGGACATCCAGCGGTAGTAGTCTGAATTGGGATCTGCCTCATTCAGATTCTGATAGATGCCGATGATCTCCAGCGGTATATCAAACTCCTCTACGGAATGCCCTGCCGGCTTCAGATATTCATCCGCCCAGCTGTCCAGGGTGGATACGGTGATGGTATCGCCGACCCGCAGACCGTTCTGCTCCGCAAGCTGCTCGGTGATCAGCACGACCTTGTTCGCATTGTCGAGATCGCTCTGATTGAAGTATCTGCCGGACGTCACGGTAAAGGTACCTTCCACCAGTTCGATCATATTGTCTGTCCCGTTGGCATACAGCATCATGGTCGGTTCCACGTACTCCATTTCGGTACCGTCCTCCATGATGATGGAGCCGCCGTGGTTGTTCTCTTCGTAGTCGTTGTTGAGCTTTACATAGTCGAAATCACGCGCGTACGCTGTTGTATTCGTGAGATAGTTCATCGCTTTCACACGGTCATCCTGGGCGATCTGCAGCGCAGTTTCCTTGTCCAGCCGGGGATAGTTCCGGTAGGCAGCTTCCTGCTCATCCGCATCCTCCAGTGAATCCGCGTACTGCCAGAATGCATCGTAATCCACTTCATAGCTCACTGCGGCACGCATGCGCTGCCTTGTCAGGACCTTGGCGTTGTCCGCCGCCTGCGATACACCCAGTCCCAGAATGACCAGGTTGCCG
>JAFOIY010000196.1 GCA_017420505.1 Solobacterium sp.
ACCTCTTCATCGACAAACGGGTGCATGCAGCACTTCGGCAGATCATGAGCGATCCGGATTTCCCGGAGACGATATCCTATGACAACCTGACCTATCAGGTCGCGGCTGCGCTGGATGCCGATCTTTCCTTCATCCCGCAAGTACTGATGTCCTACCGCCGCCATACCTACAACACAACCAAAGGCGCTGTCTACCGCATCACACCTGCATATTTCCTGAAATCGCTCGCCGGGATCGGTAAGATAATCCACAACAACGCCTTCATTGCCCGCGACAGCATCGATTCCATCGACTATATCCTGCAGCTCGATCTGCCTGAACAGAAGCGGAAAGAGCTTCTGGAAGTCCGGGAAGGGCTGGAGAAAGGCGGCATTCCGGCCATGCGCATGTGGCACAAATATCACATTGGCTGCGGCAACCGCATCCGTACCATTGAGAACTGGCTCAGCCTCTGCCTCGGTCTGGAGCGCAAATATATGGACAGAAACAAATATCCGGAGCTGTAGTTCCGGATATTTTTATACTATTTCATCGCTTCGTGCATTACCCGCAGTACATTGCCGTACATGATCAGATCCACTTCGTCTGCTGTAAAGCCATCGCGGATCAGCGCATCGCACAGCGCAGGCATCCTGTCCGGTCCGTTGAGTTCCAGATTTCCGCCTGTACCATCGAAGTCCGTACCGATTGCGACGACACCGATTCCGCCGACTTCCTTCTCGTGCCTGGCCATCGCCACCAGGTCCCGGATCCGGGATTCTTTGTTCTCCGGTGTATCATCCAGGAACTGCGGCGCAATGTTCAGACCCATTGCCCCGCCTTTTTCCGCCAGCGCCCGGATCATATCATCCGTCATATTGCGCGTATGATTGCACAGTGCCCGGCTGTTGGAGTGCGTAGCGACAAACGGAACCTTTGCCAGTCTGTATACATCCCAGAACACACCGTCCGATACGTGGCTGACATCCACCAGCATACCGATGTCCTGCATGTGCTTCACCGCTTCCTTGCCGAAATCCGTCAGGCCTTTGTTCATAATGGCCGGATCCAGGGAATTCGGTGCTCCGAAGCAGTTCTCGAAGTTCCACGTCAGTGTCAGGGCACGTACACCGAGATCATAGAACGCATCCAGCTTCTTCATATCACCGTGCACGGCGACGCCGTCCTCCATGGTCAGGATCAGGGAGGTCTTCCCTTCCCGGAAGTTCCTCTCCACATCCTCTGCGTTGTACGCCTGCCACACCAGCTCCGGATACCGCTCCAGCGTATTCTTCAGCACTTTTACACATCCGGCGATGTGTTCTTCCTCCGTTGCCGGCTCCCGGTGCATGTACTCCCGGAAGAAGACATCCGGCGGGAAGAAGATCGCCATGAACTGGGCCATCGTTTTCCCCTCGATCAGCCGCTTTACATCCAGGTGCTGATCCGGCTTATCGTAGAAATCCGCATCCTCTCCGTGCCTGTACAGCGTTTCCATCAATGTGTCACAATGCATGTCAATTGCGTATGCCATACCTATTCCTCCCTGTTCTGAATATATCTGTCAATCGCTTCCGCAGCCGTCTTTCCGGCGCCCATGGCCGAAATGACTGTCGCAGAACCCGTTACGGCATCGCCGCCGGCATACACGCCCGGCCTTGATGTCAGTCCGGCTTCATCGATAATGATACCACCTCTCCGGTTGACTTCCAGTCCTTCCGTTGTACTCTTGATCAGCGGATTGGGCGATGTGCCGATTGCCATGATCACGGTATCTACAGCCAGTTCGAACTCACTGCCTTCTATCACAACCGGACTCCTTCTGCCGCTTTCATCCGGCTCCCCCAGTTCCATCCGGACAGCCCGCAGAGCTTTTACGGAGCCGTACTTCGGATCCTTCGGGTCTTCATAGCCCAGAATCTCCGTCGGATTGCACAGCAGGCGGAAGTCGATGCCTTCCTCCACAGCGTGTTCTACCTCTTCCTTCCGGGCAGGCAGTTCGTTCATCGACCGGCGGTAGACTATATATACATGCTCTGCACCGAGCCGGAGCGCTGTCCTTGCGGCATCCATCGCTACGTTTCCACCGCCGACGACTGCGACCGTACCCCCTTTCTTCACCGGTGTCTTCGGATCATCCAGGTACGCTTTCATCAGATTGGTTCTGGTCAGGAATTCATTGGCGGAATAGACGCTTGTCAGGGATTCTCCCGGAATGTTCATGAACCGAGGCAGTCCTGCGCCGGAACCGATGAATACCGCTTCGTATCCTTCTTCAAACAGCTCATCGATGCTCAGTGTACGGCCGATGATGACATTGACCGCAAACTCAACACCCAGCTCTTTCAGCGCTTCCACTTCCCTGGCAACGATTGCCTTCGGAAGGCGGAATTCCGGGATGCCGTACACCAGTACACCGCCCGGTGTATGCAGGGCTTCGTAGACCGTAACCGCGTACCCCTTCTTTGCCAGATCACCGGCACAGGTCAGTCCGCTCGGTCCTGCACCGACGACTGCCACCCGGTGTCCGTTCGCTTCCGGACGGTCACCGGCCTTAGCATTCAATGCGTTGTGCGTGTCTGCCACGAACCGCTCCAGACGGCCGATGGCTACCGGCTCAAAGCGCTTTGCCAGGGTGCATACCTGCTCGCACTGGGTCTCCTGGGGGCATACACGCCCGCAGACAGCCGGCAGAGACGACGACGCATGAATGACCTGGTAGGCACCCTCGTAGTCTTTTTCTTTGATCTTTGCGATGAATTCCGGGATCCGGATATTGACCGGACAGCCGGATACACAGGGTTTTGTGGGGCAGTTCAGGCACCGTTCCGCTTCCTTCAGCGCCGTTTCCTCATCATAGCCGAGAGCGACTTCATTGAAATTATGGATACGCACTTCCGGTGCCTGCAGCGGCATTTCATGCTTGTTCTGTATAATCGCCATATCACTTGCCTCCGAACAGACGGCACGCTTCGTCGTACGCTCTGCGCTCTTCGGCAGCGTACATACGGTTGCGGATCATCGCTTCGTCAAAATCCACTTCATAGCCATTGAAGTCCGGGCCGTCCACACAGGCGAACTTCATCGTTCTTCTGCCATCCTGTACCAGCGTCAGCCGGCAGCCGCCGCACATTCCGGTACCGTCGATCATGATCGGATTCATGGAAACCGTGACGGGGATTCCGTACGGGCGTACGGCTTCTACGACGAACTTCATCATGATGAGCGGTCCGATCGCAATGACTTCATCATAGGTTCTGCCCGCTTCAAGCATTTCCTTCAGGGGCATGGTAACGTTGCCTTTCTGACCGTAGGTTCCATCATCCGTCATGACGATCAGTTCATCGCAGAAAGAACGGAACTCTTCCTCGAGGATCACCAGATCCCGGCTGCGGAAACCGATGATGCCGGTCACTTCGGTACCCTGGTCATGGAATGCCCCGGCAACCGGCATGGCAATGGCACAGCCGACACCGCCGCCGATCACGCAGACCTTCTTCTTTCCCTCTGTTTCCGTCGGTCTGCCGAGCGGACCGGCGAAATCCTGCAGGCTGTCGCCTTCCTTCATCACGCTCAGCTGCAGGGTTGTAGCGCCGACGGTCTGAAATATGATTTTTACGGTCCCGGCTGCCGGATCGGTACCGGCAATCGTAAGCGGTATGCGTTCTCCTTCCGCGTCCGTACGCAGAATGATGAATTGTCCTGCTTTGGCTTTTCTGGCAATGAGCGGTGCTTCGATATCCATTTCCGTGACAGATGGATTCAGTGTTTTCTTTTTGACGATCCTGTACATAACGCCTGTCTCCTGTCTATGATTGTCTGTCTGCTTGCAGTTGTCTGTCAGTTTCACTATAGCGAACACCGTACAGTATATTCAAGCGCATATATTGGTATAGTTCCTATGCGAAGAATCATATCCAAGCAGAAAAGCCCGGGGATTGTCTCCCCGGACTTCCTTGTACGGATCTCTTTATCTTTCAGGTTTCTTTTCCTTGATCTCTTCCGTCAGGATCTCTGCGACATCATCCCGGAAATACAGCAGTCCGCCGGATACTTCAAAGTATCTCCTGCCTTTTTCTGTATCTTCGGCATTCATCATCCCTTGTTTCAGCATCGTTACGATCGGGACGTGCCTCGGCAGAATACCCCGCTGGCCGTCTACAGTACTGACGTTCAGAATGCTGGCGTCAAACTCCTGGAACAGGCCGTTGGGTGTAACGATACGGACATGGACCGGCATCAGAGTGTTTCCGCCTTCTTCACAGCGTCTTCGATCGTACCTACGCTCATAAACGCTGTTTCCGGCAGATCATCATACTTGCCCGACAGAATCTCCTGGAAACTGCGCACGGTCTCCTCTACCGGTACATAGACACCCGGAATGCCGGAGAACTGCTCCGCAACCGCAAACGGCTGCGACAGGAAGTTTCTGACTCTTCTTGCCCGGGCAACGATCTTCTTGTCTTCTTCACCCAGCTCGTCCATACCCAGAATGGCAATGATATCCTGCAGTTCCTTGTACCGCTGCAGAATCTCCTGCACCTGACGCGCAGTCTGGTAATGATCTTCACCGATGATCAGCGGATCCAGCATACGGGAGGACGAGGACAGCGGATCCACCGCCGGATAGATGCCCAGCGCCGCAATGGATCTGTCCAGAACCAGACGTGCATCCAGATGGGAGAACGTCGTCGCCGGAGCCGGGTCTGTCAGGTCGTCCGCAGGTACGTAGATCGCCTGTACGGAAGTAATGGAACCCTTGTCAGTGGATGTAATCCGTTCCTGCAGCTGGCCCATTTCCGTTGCCAGTGTCGGCTGATAGCCAACCGCGCTCGGCATACGGCCCAGCAGCGCCGATACTTCGGAACCTACCTGAGTG
>JAFOIY010000197.1 GCA_017420505.1 Solobacterium sp.
AGAGCGAACACAGGCATCGTGGATCCGGCAGAGATCAAGGTCAACCGCGGCATTGTCGTCGATGAGCGCATGGCAACATCCGCAGAGGATGTCTATGCAGCGGGTGACTGCAGTGAAGGGCAGGAACTCCAGAGCAGCCGTACCATGATCATCGGCCTCTGGGCAAACGCTGCCCACCAGGGCACCACTGCCGGTGCGAACATGACCGGAACGGAAGCGGAATTCAGCGGCAATTTCCTGCACAACATCACCCATTTCATGGACATGGACTTCATCGGCTTCGGTGATAACCGCATCGAAGGAGAGCGCGTCATCTCCGGCAATATCCACAACGGACTGTTCGTAGAAGCCGTACTCAGTGAAGGAAAGCTGGTCGGCGTCAACATTCTGGACAACTACCGGATCAGCGGTGCCATCAAGAACTACCTGTACCGGATTATGGAAAAAGGTACGGCGGAGATTTCCCCCGTACAGAAAGGCATTCTCATCAAAGAAGGCCTCAGACCATCCTTCATAGAGAAGATGGAGGGCAGATTCCATGACAGTCATTGATTACATGCACGGCAAAGTACCGGGCACAGACAGCGGGATTGAAATCCATCATTCCATGTGCGATATCTGCACCCCCGGCATGCAGTGCGGTCTGGATGCCTACGTCAAGGACGGAAAGATCATCAAGATCGAAGGCACAGAGGGCTTTCCCGTCAGCAGCGGCAAGCTCTGCACCAAAGGCGCAGGCAACCGCCAGTTCGTCTACCGGGAAGACCGCATCCTTACACCGCTGAAGCGGGTCGGTGAACGCGGCGAAGGGAAGTTCGAACCCATCTCCTGGGATGAAGCCCTGGATACCATCAGCGCAAAGTTCCTGGAAGTCCGGGAGAAGTACGGCGCGGACAAAGCCGCCTTCTACTCCGGCTACAGCAAGTACTACCGCTTCATGCTCAGACGCTTTGCCGGCGCCTACGGCACCCAGAACTACGGCACCGAATCCAGTGCCTGCTTCACCTCCGGCTGGATGGCCTGGCAGGTTGCGTCCGGCAGAGAGATGGGCATGGACATGGGAAACGCAGAGCTTCTCATCGGCTGGGGCGCCAACGGATTCCATTCCCGCTACCCCATGGTACGCAACGAGATCAGGAACAAGCAGAACCGCGGCATGAAGATCATGATCGTCGATCCGCGCATCACGCCTGCTTCCCAGCGCCTTGCGGATCTCCACCTCCGCCCGCATCTCGGCACGGACGGCGCACTGGCCCTGGCCATCGCCCACGTACTGATCGAGAACGGCTGGGTGGATCTGCCGTACATTGAGAAATATGTCCATGGCTTTGAAGAGTACAAAGCCTATGTACAGCAGTTCACACCCGAAAAGGGCGAAGAGCTCACCGGTGTCCCGGCAAAGGATATCATCGCGGCTGCAGAGATGATCCATTCCAGCAAAGGCATCTGCATCCCTGAAAGCAGCACGCTCGGACATCACCGAAACGGTATGCAGAACTACCGTGCGCTCATGTCATTGCTGATCATCACGGGCAATGTGGACCGGAAGGGGGCCCAGCTGCCTACTGTATTCAGCTTCATGGAGCGCCCGAGCGGATTCAGCACCCATGAAGAAGAATTCATGGATGAAAAGTATCCTGAAGATGCCCCGAAAGCCATCGGTGCCGACGAGTTCCCGCTCTGGTACCACATCCGGAAGGACATGCAGGCCAACCGGCTGGCGGACAACATCCTGAAGCAGGATGAACACTCCGTCAAAGTACTTCTTGCCCTGGGCATGAACTACCGCATGTTCACCGAAGACAACAAGTACATCGAAGCATTGAAGAAGCTGGACATGTTCGTCGACGTTGATCTGTTCATGACGGATACAGCCAAGTACGCGGACATCGTCCTGCCTGCCTGCTCCTCCCTGGAGAGAGAGCAGTTCATCTCCTACCCCGGCGGAATGGTCTGGTATTTCCCGAAAGCGATCGAACCGCTCGGTGAATCGAAGTCCGACCCTGAAATCCTGAGCCTGCTGGCCCGTAAGATGGATCTGGACGATGATCTCCTGAAGGCAGGCTACGAAGCCTGCGTACGCTGGATCATCCGTGATCTCTCACTGGATCTGGACGAGATGAAGACCGAAAAGCCGGTCAAACTGCCGGGATTCAAGCCGTACGAAATCGGAAGCTCCCTTGAAAAAGGACTTCCTACCCCGACAGGCAAGCTGGAACTGTACTCCGAGATCATTGCGTCCCATCCCGAATGGGGACTGGATCCTTTACCTACCTATACATCGCCGTACAACCCGGATCCGGAGGCTTATCCGTTCCAGTTGTGTGCCGGCGCACGCATCCCGAACGCACTGCACTCCCGCCTGCACGATGTACCGTGGGAAAGAAGCCTTCTGCCCGAACCGTCTGTAGAGATGAGCCCGGAGGATGCGGAAGCCCTGGGAATCGAGCTCGGCGATGATGTAGAGATTATAACCAACATAGGCTCCCTGACCTTCAAAGCCATTCCGACCGCTACCATTATGCCCGGTGATGTATTCATCTACCACGGCTACCGGGAGAAGGACATCAACAGCATTCTGGACGGAGACAATCTGGATCCCTACACCGGATTCCCGGCCTACCGCAGTGCTTACTGCAATATCAGGAGGATATCATGAAACTGAAACTGGAACTGGATCTCTCGAAGTGCTGCGCCTGCGGCGCCTGTGCGATTGCCTGCATGGACCAGAATGATATTGACCTGTCCACCGGGGCACGCCCCTACCGGGTAGTATTCCGTCAGGAAAACTTCCGTACCGGAGAGATCGCCTACTACTCCATGTCATGCATGCACTGCGACAATGCTCCGTGCGTCACGGCCTGTCCGTCCGGCTGCCTTTACAAGGATGAAGAGACCGGACTGACACTGTACGACAATACCCGCTGCATCGGCTGCCACAGCTGCGCAATGGCCTGCCCGTTCGGCGCACCGACCTTCGGACCCGACAACAAAATGCGCAAGTGCGACGGCTGCATCAACCGGATCCGGGCAGGGCTGCTGCCGGCCTGCGTCAAAGGCTGTACATTCGATGCACTGCAGTTGGTGGACGCGGATGACAACCCTGTCAAAGGCAAGGACTCGCTCGTAGCTGCCTGCGCGGTGCTGTCCGACAGCCAGAAATAAACCTGAAAACTGAATATTGTATTTCGAACATTCTCCCCTAAAGGAAACCATGGGGAAATGTCTGAGCCTGTGCTCACGGGTATGCGGAGAAATCCGCATGCCTTCCGTGTTTGAAAAGAAATACCTGCACACCGACCGGTCAGGCGTTCCTTTTCACGTTGACCGGTCTTTTGTATGAAACGGATGAATCTGAAACAACTGCTTCTATGCGCGAATCTGGCGGTCCTGGGCATCGTTGCCAAGCCGCTGTTTTCCCCGTTGTTCAACTTCATCACGGACTTTGTACGCATCCCGGGCGGCAGTATGACAGCCGGTGTCAGTATGCTGTTCCTGGTGTGCGGTGCAGCGCTTGTGCACAAGCCCTGCACGGCACTGCTCATCGGCTTTCTCCAGGGCGTCCTGGCACTGTCCACCGGAATCTCCGCTGTGGCAGGCGCTCTGGTGCTGATCACCTATTCCCTCCCGGGCATCTCCATTGATGCCATCATGATGCTCGGGCAGAGAATCCCGCTCAAGGAACGGATGATCCTGGCCGGCAGCCTCGGTGTCCTCACCGGGTCCGCCGCCACCAACCTGCTGTACTTCCACCTGGCACTCATCCCGTTCCTGCTCTTCTACATCTTCGGCATCCTCTCCGGGGGAATCGGAGGATATCTCGCCTGGCGCATTATGCAGCGCATCCCGGAACACTACAGGAAGGAATTCGGACAATGAAGAAAACAACGAAGTATCTGATTGCCGCGCTCTGCGCGCTGATCGTCATCGTACTGGTGGCGGTGAACAGAAAGAACGCATCCAAGGATGATGAGCGTGTCTCCGCCGGAGAGCTTGTCTTCGAAACGGTCGCTGGAGAAGCTGTCTACAGCTATAAAGAAGGCGGCGATGACTATGTCACATTTGATACGGAGATGCGCCGGAAGAACGGAGATGTCTTCGCAAAGACCTATTCCGGCCGCGAATTGTCCGCGATCCTGGCAGAGATGGACTATACAGTTACGGAAAACAGCGAAATCACGGCTGTCTGCGCGGATTCCTACGAGATTGTGCTGACCGGCGCCGAGATTCTGGATCCGGGCAATGTATATATTGTAAACAGAGAAGGGGAAGAAGCCCTGGAAGAAGAGAGCGGACCGTTCATGCTGGTTGTAAACCATGATGAATTCGCAACCCGCTGGGGAAAGAACATTGTAAGGATCAAAGTGAGTGAATAACCGTACCGAAATCAAGGACAACTGTGTCATCAAGCAGTACCGGGACCGGATCTCCTTCGAGAATGAACGGATGATCTACCGGAATCTTCCGGCAGACGGGCTGGTCCCCGTACTGCGGGAAGAAGGAGAACGCACACTGGTGCTGGAAAGACTGCCGGGGCAGACGTTTTCAGCCTGGCTGGATACCGGTCCGTCCCCCAGTGAAGCGGCGAAGCTGCTTGCGGAATGGATCTGCCGGTTTGAAGATGCAGCATTTACCGTTTTCGGACAGTATCCGGTACTGGAGGACCTGAATCCCAGAAACCTCATCGTCACACCGGACGGGATCTGCGGCATCGACTTCGAATACTGGCATTCCGGTACCAGAGAAGAAGCGCTTGCCGTCATGTGTGCCATGGCACGGACCCTGTACGGAGGAGCAGACATCGCAGCCTGCCTGGAGCAGCGCCTTTCCGGTGCTGCGGTACCGGAGGAACGGATCAAAACAGAAGCAGAAAGGATACGGCAGCGCCGTGCAGCGATGGAGAACATCCGCCGGTCCGCCTGCATCATACTGGCAGGAGGGAAGGCATCCCGGATGAACGGAGCAGCCAAAGGCCTGCTGGTACTGGGGGAGTATACCTTCATAGAGCGTATTCTGCATACCGTACAGCTCTTTGACCGGATCCGAATCAGTGCCAATACGCATGACTATGATGCCCTGGGCTATCCCGTCATTCCGGATGTCGTACAGGACTGCGGTCCGACGGGTGCCCTGTACACCGCGCTGATGGATGCAGATACAGAGCACGTATTCACCGTGCCCTGTGATACACCGCTCCTGAAAAGGGACACCATCGTACGTATGTACCGGATGCTGGATGACCATGATGCAGTGATACTGCGGACAGGAGAAAGGCTCCACCCGACGATCGGAATCTACCGGAAACGCATTCTGCCGGTGCTGGAAAAGCAGATCCAGGAGAAGGACTACCGTATGCGCGGTCTGCTGGATAAGATCCACACGGCATACTGCGATACGGACGATCCCGTGGAGACGATGAACATCAATACCCCGGAGGACCTGGAGCGTATAACAAAAAAGCATTCCGTATGAAGCGGAATGCTTTATTCTTCCACAGGATCGTCCTTGACCACCACAATCCCGCTGATCACAATCAGCAGACAGCCGAGCAGGATCTTGATGCTCGCAGTCTCATGATAGACGATCATACCGGCGATCAGGCTCACCACCGGTTCCAGCATGTTCAGAACCGAAGCCTTGGAAGCCCCGAGCGTACGGATGCCGTAGGTCAGCAGGTACAGTGCACCGATAGTGCAGAACAATGACAGAATGACCATCATTACCAGCGCCCGTACACTCGGTACTGCCATCGAAGCGCGGCTGAACAAGGAAACTGTACCGAAGATGATCAGATTGACCATGCCTACAAAGAAGACGACGACCATACTGTCCAGCTCCGCAAAGCTGCATTTTTTGTTCGCAACCACGTAGGAAGCGTAGGTCACACCGGACAGGGTGGCCAGCAGAACACCGAGCGGCCGCAGGCTGGAGAAGTCAGCCATGAAGACCAGCCCCAGAATGGCGCAGAAGACCGAGATGCCCTTGAACAGCGTCGGCTTTTCCTTGAACAGCAGGATCATCGCAATATTCACGAACAAGGGATTGGTGAAGTGGAACATGGTTGCCAGGCCGACGGGAATCAGGGTATAGGCATTCGTCAGCAGAGCCGCCGTCGCTCCGTAGCCGATCAGGGCCGCCAGGGTCAGCTCCAGGAACTGCCGTCGGGTCATCTTCAGGCTGGTGCGGGTAACGCCCAGCAGAATCAGCGCAAAGACAGCGGTAAACAGGAACCGGTAGAAGATCAGAGTGTTTTCCGGCATGCCTTCCAGCAGAACTTCCTTCATGAAGATCGGCAGCATACCATACAGGAAGCTCGCCCCGACCACCGCAAGGACACCGTACTTTGTACTGTTGTTTTTGTTCATGGTACCAATCATATCACTATCCAGGGACTGTGCATGCATGATTTCCCGGGAATTCCTGTGTTTTTTAGGAATATGCATTGACAGAGTTAAAGAATAACATTATATTATTATCGTAAAACGATAAATATATATCGAGAATCAATAAAGGAGATTGTTATGAACAATGAACGAATGATCAAAACTGCGAAAGGTCTGGATACTTTTGCGAAAATCGTCGGGATCATCCTCTGTGCAGGCATGGTTCTGCTTCTCGTCGGAGGTGTTCTGCTGTTCGCCGTAATGAGCTCTCAGATGAGGCCTTCCTTCATCAACTTCTCCCAGAGCATCAGCGTCGGAAATCTGACCATCGCTGTGAAGGAAGGTCCGGCGGTACGGGATCCCGCGGCACTGCGCCGGTGGTTCCTTGCCGCAGCTGCTACGGCGATGATAGTCATGGCTGTCATCTGCATCGGTCTGCGTACAGTGCGCCGGATCCTGAAGCCGATGAAGGAAGGACGTCCGTTCGATACCGACATTCCTGCCAGCCTGAAGAGGCTCGGCTGGATCGTCATAGCCGGCGGCATCCTGAGCAGTGCACTGGAAACTTTCTCCAGCGGCTTTCTCTGGGAAGCCTATGACTTTACAAAGATCTTCAACATGGACCTGGTGACCGGCTGGACCTACCGCGCTTCATTCGATCTGTCCTTCATAGCTGTGGCATTCGTGCTCTTCCTGCTATCCTATGTCTTCAGCTACGGTGAAGAACTGCAGCGGGAAGCGGACGAGACCCTGTAGGAAGCATCATGGGCAGGATCATACTGCGGCTGGACCGGGTCATGGCCGACCGGAAGACCAGCCTGAAGGAATTGTCGGAAAAGGTGGGCGTGACCAATGTCAACCTCTCCAAGATGAAGACCGGAAAGATCAGTGCCATACGCTTCTCTACGCTGGCAGCCATCTGTGAAGCACTGGACTGCCAGCCCGGCGATATCCTGGAATATGACCCGGACGCACCGGAGGAAGAATAAAAGCAGCTGTCATGCGACAGCTGTTTTTCTACAGATCCCTCTCCCAGGTCTCTTCCAGAATCTGCTGGGAAGTGATCCAGTCGGCCGGTGCTTCTCCTGTGCATGTGAAGCCGCAGGAAGTGTACATGCGCCGGGCGGCAGTAAGGATATTGTAGGTTGTCAGATGAACGTGCTTCCACCCGTTTGCCTTCGCACATTCCAGTGCAGCGAGGATCATTGCTTTGCCGTAGCCCTTGCCGCGCTCCGGTGTATCGATGTATACAAAGCGCAGACGGCTGTCCGGCTTCTCCCGCCCGGTGAAGAAGACTGAACCGACGGGGATGCCGCCCTTCTTGACCAGGAGGATGAATTCCGTTTCCGGATCCAGTCCGTCCGCGAACGCATGGATCAGATCGATGACCGGGTCGTTCTCCTCATCGGTGAACCCGAATTCATCCTTGAAGATCTCCATCTGCCTGCGGATGACATGTTCTATGTCATCGGGAGTGAAGCCCGTAGTCAGTACAGCTCCGTTGACTTCTTTGTGAATTGTCAGGTTTGTCATTGGTTTCTCCTTTATGGTTTTCTGAAAAGCCAGTAGTAAAGATCGGCAGGAACCAGACCCAGACGGGCCTGCAGGTTCCAGGAAGGTGTATTGTCCTCTTCCACCTGGCACCAGACGAAGCGGTCCTGTGCCTGCAGGCGGCGGATGAGCGCACTTTCCAGCGCTTCGGCGTAGTGTCTGCGGCGGTACTGCGGCAGTACATACAGCAGACCCATGGAGCCCTCCGGATGAAAGCCGATGAAGCCGGCCAGCCTGCCGTCTTCCTCGATGCCCAGCATACCGCGCTGAATGCAGCTGATGAGGTAGGCGCTGTCCACCGCAAAGCCGTCATAGTGCTCCAGCAGGAACGGCAGATCCTCCATCGTCAGTGAACGGATGGATGCGCCTGGCGGCACATCGATGGTATGCGCTTCACCGAGCAGGACAGCATTGCGGGCAGTGAGGGTATCTTCATACGCTCCGCTCTGCACCTGTTCATCGAACCAGTCCTTCCGGTCGGTCATGATGGTGCCGGCGCTGTGCAGCAGTGCACAGTCGGTGAATGCACCGAGC
>JAFOIY010000198.1 GCA_017420505.1 Solobacterium sp.
CGCGGAAATGGCAAGACTGAAGCAGGCGGGAAAAGAAAAAACCGCTGCCTACAAACAGTACTTGGGAAACCGGGTGCTGTACAGAATGATGATGGAAAAGTACAGACAGTACGGTTTGCTTGAATGAAAGACAGCGGTATGTGCCGGGTTCATCAGGAACCCGGATTATTTACGACAGAGCGGCAGATGCGGCAGGAAACAGGTTTCAGATACTTTCTCCTGTTGAGTAGTATTTGTCCTTGTCCAGCAATCCTTCCTGATTGGCTACGATCAGGGAGCCGACCATATCGCATACAGCATTGTTCGCGGTCCGGAGCAGGCCGGCAATGACTTCTACTCCGAGAACCATCGAGACAGCTTCTTCCACCGGAAGGCCGATTGTCCTCAGCAGGGCAGTCAGACAGATGATGGAGGAACCCATGACCGGCGGAGCGCCCGCGGACAGAAGAAGGATCGCGAACGTCAGGGTGAAGTAGACAGACAGATTGATCGGCAGGCCGTAAAGCCGGGCAAGCAGCAGTCCGAAGACAGACATATAGATCGTAGTGCCGTCCATATTGACCGTAGCACCGAGAGGGATCGAAAGAGAGTAGACCTTCCTGTCGATGCCGAGGCTTTCACATACTTTCATATTGAGGGGAATGGCAGCGCTGGAGGAGCCGATTCCGATGACCTGAAGCATGTAGGGCAGGTATTTCCTGGTGAAGACAAGAGGCCGGAGCTTTCCAAGAACGAGCAGCAGCAAGTGATAGAAGATGATCATGATCACAATGGCCAGCACATATACACCGATGCCGATGATGATCGGCAGACCCATACCGTTTCCTCCGGAGGAGCCGCCGAGAAGCACTTCACCGATGATGCAGAAAATCAGCAGGGGCATAAAGCCTACCAGGGTATTCGTAAGCCGGAGGAAGACCTCGTTTCCGGCATTGATGAAGTCCTGGAAGGCCTTTCCTTTGGTTCCGACAGCAGCCGTACCCAGACCGATAATGACCGCCAGGAAGATGATCTGCACCGTATCCGCATTGAGGAATGAGGCTACGATATTGTCCGGGATGACATTTATGAGCGAATCGGTAAAGGACATCTTCACGCCTGCCTGGCCGAGATCGGCCGCCTGCAGATTCAGATTTCCGTATTTGTACGGTTTGATCAGTTCAACCAGTATGAAGCCGATCGCCGTCGCGCACATGGTAGTGAACACGTAGAGGCTCATGGTCTTGCCGCCGATCCGGCCGAGCTGGGATGTATCCCCGAATCCAACGATGGCACTGGCTATGGAGAAGAACACCAACGGTGGAATCAGCATATTGAGGCAGTTCATGAACAGGGTCTTGCCTGTCGTCATGACCTGGGTGGATACCCATTGGCAGACCTGCGGAGTCGAAGCGGTCCTGAGCGCCATGGACAGGGCAATGCTCAGAAGTGCCGCAAAGACAAGCTTGTACAGCAGGAGATAGCGGGATTTGAAGGCAGTGATGGTAATGGTATTCGTGCCTTTTGAACTTTTGATATGGATATCCGACGCAAAGGACTTCATCAAAGCAGCATGCATCTGGTCATCATTCGTATCCGCCACCGGATCAAAGCCTTCCCCCTTGGCCGTCATACGGATCTTCAGGTTTCCGCCGAAATAGTTCACACCGATGGTGATTTCATCCCCAGTGGTGTGTTCAAGCATGGTGACAAGCGTCTCCTCAGACATAAGAAGCGCTCTGTTTTCTTCATTGTTCTTCAGCTTGTGCTTCTGGACGTTGCTGCGTATAAACGACAGCATTTCCTCGACTTCACTTTTTCTAAAGCTTTTTTTCATATCTTTTACCTGTATATGCTTCTTTGGACTGACAGTGCAGAAGATCCGGCTGTCATCGGGCCCTGAAGAAATAATAGCATTATTGCCGTACTGCCGTGACAGGGATTTCCGGACAGGATACAATAAATGCAGCGGTATGGATCGGAGGCCTGTTTCATGAGCGGTACAAGCATCATGCTGAAAAGAGTATCTTCCGAAAGCCTGGAAATATTGTCAAAGACGGTTACAGCCGGAATGATCGGATCCGAGGCTGACCTGATCTTC
Organism: Solobacterium sp.; assembly: GCA_017420505.1. Lineage (GTDB taxonomy): Bacteria > Bacillota_I > Bacilli_A > Erysipelotrichales > Erysipelotrichaceae > Bulleidia. Next base: position 2,081 of record JAFOIY010000198.1, read on the forward strand.
CGGAATCTTTCGAAGGAGGAAGATACAGAGATTCTGCTGCTGGTCTTCGAGAAATACTTCTTCAGGATCGGCAGCTATGCAGCACTGATCATACAGTGCATCAGCCGCGGCGATGAACAGACGGCTGCGGTGGTAGGAACCGGCGGCGGTGCGGGAATCTGGAACGTCAGCTACGGAGCCAACAATGCATTTGTCAAGGATGCGAAGAGCATCCTGGAAAAGGCCGGCTTTGAAGCGTATACGGTCTAGAACGGCATGATAGGCACCGTACGGCTGTCTTTTCCCGCTGTGCGGCAAAAAACGGTGTATATTGAGCGAAAGTGTGGTATGATCTGCCTTGTTGAGGGAGTAACCTGCGTATCCTGCGCAGGCAGATCGTCATCACGGTGAAAGCCCGGTCTGTCTTGAAATGGTGAGACTCATGCATGGTTCCGGCTGTGTATGGATGAGACAGGCACAGTCGGACAGACTGTGTTTTTTTACAGGAGAAGAGATATGTTGAAAGCTGTATTATTGTTCCTGCTGGGCTTCGCACTGCTGATCAAGGGCGGAGACTGGTTCGTGGATGGATCCGTCGGCATCGCCCACCGTTTTCATCTGCCGGAGCTTCTGATCGGAGCTACGGTCGTTTCCATCGGTACAACGTTGCCGGAGGTGATGGTATCATCCCAGGCTGCACTGCAGCACAATGCCGGAATATCCTACGGCAACGCGATCGGATCCATCATCTGCAATACTTCCTTGATCGCTGCCCTGACGATTGCGGTGCGGCCGGGAGAGGTCAGCCGGAAGTCGCTGCGCCTGCCTGCAGCCGCGTTCTTCCTGGCAGCCGGTGTGTATTCCCTGATTGCCTATACACAGGGAGAATTCCGCAGATGGCAGGGATTGATGTTCCTGACGATGTTCGTGGTCTACATGATTCTGTCTGTCAGAGCGATGCAGAGCGGCGATATGGCTCCGTCAGCGGAAGAAGAGGAACAGAAAGAGTCCTCCATGGGCAAGGATATCGCTCTGCTGGTCATCGGCGCTGCGGCGATTGCCTGGGGTGCCAACCTTCTTGTAAACAACGGTACCATCATCGCGGCAGCCCTGGGTGTACCGGACTCCGTCATCGGACTGACCATGGTCGCTCTGGGCACTTCACTGCCTGAACTGGTAACCGCTGTCACCTCTCTGCTGAAGGGGCACAGTGCACTGTCGCTGGGCAACGTCATCGGTGCCAACCTGTTCAACATCATTCTGGTCAGCGGTATGGCCATCACCATCTCACCGTTCAAGGTTCCGGCGGAGAAGACTCTGATGGGCATCAATTCCTCTCTGTTGGTGGATATCCCGCTGATGCTGACAGTCATGGCCATCCTGTGCATTCCGGCACTGAAGAACGAAAAGCTCTACCGTTGGCAGGGCATCCTGCTCCTGTGCATCTATACCGTATTCACTGTCTATCAGTTCGTTGTGTAATGAATGCCGCTCTCTGCACTGCAGGGAGCGGTTTTCCTTTTCCCTGCGCTTGAACAGAAACCGGAGTAACCGTATAGTGGAACTGAGAGAGGAGCCAGTACAATGAACCCGAAAGCAATCATTCATATGTCGTCCGGAAACAGGATCGTGATCGAACTGCTTCCGGAAGCTGCACCGAATACGGTGAACAGTTTCATTCATATTGCCTCACAGGGCCTGATGGATCATTATGCCGTCCAGCGCATTGTACCGGGGAAATGGGTGGATATATCCTACTCCGGGTTCGGAAAGAAGGAATCCCAGTACCTGATACCCGGTGAGTTTGAACTGAATCCGGACCTTGTGCCCCTGGACAGCC
>JAFOIY010000199.1 GCA_017420505.1 Solobacterium sp.
CCGTTCGCCTGGGGCACGTTCATCGGTGAACACTCCTTCACTTCCCGGATCCAGACCGGACGTCCGGATGAACGGGATCTGGCTGAGACGGAGGCTTTCGGAGCGCTTGCGGCACAGTACGCGGATACAGCGGAGATGCTGGATGCTGCAGATGTACCGGGCAGGGACGTCGACTACGGTATGATCGGCATGCACGGTCAGCGCCTGGGGCATCTGACGCCGAACCGTCCGGTTCCCACGAAGGATTGTGTGCAGTGCGGCATCTGTGCTTCGGTCTGCCCTCTCGGACTGATCAATCCCCGGAACAGTGATGATATCAAGGAATCTTGCATGAAGTGCGGTGCCTGCGTCAAACTGTGTCCGTACGGTGCGATGCAGTTCCCGCAGGAGGACTTCCGCATCGTCCAGGAAGACTGCATTGCGGAATTCGGCAGCGATGTTCACGTCCCTGAGTACTTCATCAACCGCAAAGGTGAATAAAAACGCAGACAGAACAAAAAGCGGAGGCTTGATCCAGGTCTCCGCTTCTTCTTTCCCAGCGCCCTGTTCCGTGCTGTTTTTCTGATTAATCAAACAGGGATACGTAGGCTTTGTTGTTTACATCGATGATTCCGGTATCGCTCATCTTGATCTCCGGTACCACCGGCAGTGCGAGGATGGCAATCCGCAGGAGCGGGTTGAGCGTTTCCGTCAGTCCGAGCTTTCTGTCCGCAGCCTTCATCCGCTCTGCCGCCTTAGCTGTCTCTTCCGGGGACAGTCTGGTAAGCAGGCCGCATACCGGGAGTTCCAGCAGTTCGATCACTTTGCCGTCTTCCACCGCAGCCATACCGCCGCCGCACTCACGCAGCACGTTCGCCGCCGCGGCCGCATTCTCCGGTGTGTCGTAGACCAGCGTAAGATTGTGCGAGTCATGCGAGACGGTGGATGACAATGCGCCGTGGGTGATGCCGAAGTTCCTGACAACGCCCAGAGCGATGTGGTCCAGACCGAAACGGTTCGCTACAGCCGCAAACCGGCAGTTCTCCGCCAGGATCAGTCTGCCGTCACATACTTCCATTTCCACCTTTGCGGGTACGGTATAGTTGGAGTTCAGGGACGGGTATTCAATGACGTTCACGGTCACTTTACCGTTCTCCACCGGGCATTTCAGGGTGAAATCCTCCGGAGTCAGTTCCCGGACATTCATTGTATTGATGGTTTCTTCTTCGTAGGTACGGTCTTCGATCTCCTTGACCATGCGGCCTTCCTGGGCAACCTTCTCACCGCCGAAGAAGACATACTTCGGCTCCAGTTCCTCAAGATCGGCAATCAGGTTGAAATCAGCCACGTATCCCGGCGCAATGGCACCGACACGCTCCAGTTTCGCTTCCCTGGCTATATTGATGGTGCAGCACTTGATGGCTGTGACCGGATCCGTTCCGGCTTTCATCAGGTGCCTTGCGACATCGTTGATATGGCCGAGCTTCAGCAGATCCCCTGCTTCCCGATCATCCGTACAGAGGCAGAGTGTATCGAAGTACCGGACATTCTTCAAACCTTCCCGGATGGCTTCTACATAGTGGCACATGGAGGAATCACAGGCATCCAGCCACATACCGTTCCTGTACTTTTCCAGTGCTTCCTCGGAACCGGAGGTCTCGTGGTCCGTATACGGTCCACCGGCCAGATAAGCCGACAGTTCCCTGCTGGACAGTACCGGAGCGTGTCCCTGCAGGTACAGGCCGTTTTCCCGGGCTGCTTTCAGAATCTCCATCATGCGGTCTTCCCCGTGCATGACCGCGTAGCAGTCCATTACTTCCGCCAGTCCTACCGCCCGGTCCAGCTCCGCCAGCTTCGCAATCTCCTCTGCCTGGAAATCCGCACCGGTGAATTCCATGCCCGGTACGGAAGGCACGCAGGAAGGGACATCGATCAGCTGGCGCATCGGCAGATCCTCCGCACTGTCATGCATGTACTTCACACCCCGTATACCCAGGACATTGCCTACTTCATGCGGGTCTGTCAGTACTGTTGTCGTTCCGTGTGGAATGACCGCTTTGGCGAAGTTCCTCGGTGTCAGCAGGCTGCTTTCGACATGCATATGTGCGTCCAGGAAGCCGGGCGTCATATACAGCCCTTCCCCGTCCATGACCGTTTCCGCTTCTCCGTCCGGCGTTTCCGGACTGCGGTACTGAATATGGGCAAAGTATCCATCCTTGATGAATACATTCGCCGGCAGGATTTCCCCTGTAAATACATTGACCACCTTTACGTTTGTGATCATCAGATCGCAGGGAATCTCTCCCAATGATGCCCTGAGCAGGGTTTTCATGTCTTTCGGAAACAGGTTCATATATCCTCCTTCTGTTCCTTGATGTATTCTTCACCGAAGATCTCCTTGATCCGCTCCACTACCGGTGCCATCATCCTCATCGCTTCGTCATGGTCCGCTGCCTCGGCAGTCACCCGGATCAGACAGCCGTCCTCTTTGGCATAGGTCGCGGTCGTCGGGTTTACACCGTTCACCAGATCACCCAAAGCTTCCTCCACCGCAGCCTCTCCTACAATGGATACCGGTGCTTCCTTCATGCTGCACAGCTTGATATTCATCGACACCAGTACACACTGCGTCCGTCGGCGGATCCAGTCCATGCAGTATTCCTCGAACATCGGCTCCAGTTCCTTCGGCGGTCCCGGCAGCATTATGCAGTTTCTGCCGTTCTCTTCCAGGATAATGCCCGGTGCCGTACCATGATGGTTGTACAGCACCGTGGAGCCCTCCGGAACCAGTGCCTGCTTGCGTATGTTCTTCTTTACAGCCTCACGGTTCATCCGGTTCA
>JAFOIY010000200.1 GCA_017420505.1 Solobacterium sp.
AAGCCATGGAGACGATTGCCCGGATCACGGACGCTGATCTGGCGGAATATACGGACGGCAGGGACAGAAGCGGCGTGCTGGGATATATCGGTGCCTGCTTCGTGAGTGTCAAGCGCGCTCTGCCCAAAGTGTTCATCAAAGGAGAACCTGATCTATCGGCGTATGACCGGGTGATCATCGGTATGCCGGTATGGGCTGAAGGCCCCTGTGCAATCGGAAGGGCTCTGATCAGAAAGTACCGTGACCGGCTGCCGGGGGAAGTGCACTATGTGGTTACCCACATGGGCAGGAATGACTATATGAAAAAGATCAAAGCGATGGACAGTCTGCTGGGCCGGCCTTCTTCGGGACAGTTCTCGGTCAGAACGAAGGACAATGATTACATCAAGGAATGCACAGACTATGCAGAAACGCTGGTGCAGAAGGGATGATGCTTGGTGCAGTCGACAATGAACAGGGCATATATATGGGATCTGGACGGAACCCTTCTGGATTCATACAAAGTGATTGTACCGAGTCTGTATGAAGCATTCCGGGAAGCCGGGCTGGATCTGGATCAGGAAGAAATCCACAGGCAGATCATCTACACTTCCGTCAGCAGTTACATCAGGAAAATCACTGCAGAAGCAGGCATGGACTACGATGTGGTTCACAAGCGGTTCACGGAGCTCAGAGTACGAAGGGATCCGGAACTCCGGCTGAATCCGAACGCAGAGGAAACATTGGCAATCCTGGCAGACAACGGTGCCAAGCATTGCCTGTATACGCACAGCGGACGGTCAACGGAAGCTGTTCTTGACAGGCTGGGCGTATCCGGTTTCTTTGAAGAAATCGTCACAAATGAATACGGCTTTGCGCGCAAACCTGTACCGGACGCAGTGAACTATCTGATTGATAAATACAGACTGGACCGGGAGAGGACGTTCTACGTTGGTGACAGAACGATAGACATGGACTGCGCAGTGAACGCAGGCATCCGGGGCATCCTGTACCTGCCGAAGGGTAATCCGTGCATTCCGAACGGATCGGAAAGCTGCATTGTCCGTGATCTGCTGGAAATAACCAGACTGGATTCCGAACAGGATATGAGGTGAAAACATGAAGGCAATACGCGGAAAAGACGCAGTATACAATGACAAAGGCAATGGCAGCAGCCTGGCTGAATTCATCGGCCGCACAGCAGAAATCCGGCGAAGCAATTATGCAATCGCCAGGACCAGGCTGACCCAAGGTGCATCCGAAGAAAAGCATCACCATGTGATTACGGAAGAGGTCTATCTGTTCGTAAAGGGCAGCTGCCGGATGAAGATCAACGGAGAAACAGTGTGCTTCTGCGACGGAGACCTGCTGGCTGCCGAACCGGGCGATGAGCATGAGATCCTAGAAGCGCTGGAAGATACAGAATTCTGGGTTCTGACGGTTCCCGCCTTTGATCCCGGTGACTATATTGTTGAGTGATCGCAAAGCATAAAGAATGAATGGAGGAACTGTGGATGAGCATTCTGGTTGTGTACTTCAGCGTCGAGGCGGGAAAGACGGCAGGCGTCGCAAAAGAACTGGCAGCGGAAAAAGGCGCGGAGCTCTATGAGATCCGGCCGGAGAAACCCTATTCCAGAGCAGATCTCAACTGGATGAATCCTCTCGCAAGATGCAACCGGGAACACATCGCCAAGAAGGACGTACCGGTTGACGGTAAAGTTGAGGATTTCGACCAATACGACACCGTCTACATCGGTTTCCCGATCTGGTACGGCTGTGCGCCGAATGTGATCAATACATTCTGCAAAGCCTACGACTGGAGTGGAAAGACCGTTCATGCCTTTGCTACATCCGGCGGGAGCGGCATCGGAAAAAGCGCCGAAAAGCTCGCTCCCTATGTAAAAGGAGCAGTGTCCGTTGATGCGAAGTGTGTCAGCAGCGCTGCTGAACTGAAGGACTTCCAGAAACAAAAATGAAGGAGGATGTTCTATGTCTTTGCTCGACAGCTTTTCCCTGAAAGACAAAAACATCATCGTCACCGGTGCCAGCCGCGGCATCGGATACGGCGTTGCCAAGGAACTCGCCGAAGCCGGCGCGCGTGTCGCGCTGGTTGCCCGCTCAAAGCCGCTTCTGGAAACCTGCCGGAAGGAGATCGAAGAAGCCGGCGGGAAAGCTGATGTATTCACAGCTGACCTCAGAAGCGTGGAAAGCATCCGTGCCTGTGTAGCTGAAATAGAAGCTGCCTACGGAAAGATTGACGGACTCTTCAACAATGCCGGCATGGGCAATCCCATCCCTGCGTATGAAGTGACGGAAGCGGACTGGGACGAGATGATGGATCTCAACCTGAAAGGCTGCTTCTTCTTTGCCCAGGCGGCTGCGGCCAGCATGCGCAGGACCGGCGGGGGCAGGATCTGCATGATGTCCTCCCAGGCCGGAGTGGTCGCCATCCGGGATGAAAGCGTGTACTGTGCATCAAAGGGCGGCATTGTTATGCTAACGAAGGTGCTGGCTGCTGAATGGGCGCAGGACAACATCACCGTCAATGCCATCGGTCCGACATTCGTCTATACACCCGGTACAGCAGAACGGCTGGATGATCCTGGGTTCCATGAACGCATTGTCTCGAAGATTCCGCTTGAGCGGCTGGGTACGATCAGCGACGTAGCCGCTGCTGTCATCTATTTCCTGAGCGACGCTTCTTCCATGGTAACGGGCACACTGCAGCTGATTGACGGTGGATGGACACTGGAATAGCAGGCATAAACGGGCAATGGATTGATTCCTGGTGAAAAACGAGTAAACTGAAATCTGCAGAAAAGGGGAGAAAGAATATGAAATATACAAAACTGACAGCAGTATTTGCTGCATCCGTTCTGGCGCTCAGCATGGTCGCCTGTGCCAAGGAAAGCAAGCCGGAAGAACCTGTGGCTGAAGACACAGCAGCCATCGTCGGAACCTGGCAGCTTTCCAAAGTGCTCGTATCTGAGAAGGAAGGCGAAGATCCGGTTGAAGTAAAGGAAGAGGACCGCGCGTCCATGTTCGGTGAAAAGGACAATGTCTACACGTTCAACGCAGACGGAACAGGGACCCTGCTGGTAGTCGATGGACCCGACAAAGAAGAGAAACTGCTTGCCTGGGCAACGACGGAAGAGGGACACTACGACGTCCTCGAGGCTGATACTGCAGCCCATGATATGCTCTTTATCTATGATCCGGTGGATGATGTCCTGATGAGGGAGTTCAACGGCAAGGATCCCTACATCCACGTAGTGACTGTATTCGCGCGTCAGTAAGCAAAGCCTGCAGACCGCAGTAAAAAAAGACCGCTCCGGTATTTATCGGGGCGGTTTTCATTCAGGAAACCATTGTCTTTCTTCTTGAACGAAGCCAGGCGCTCAAGGCTGCAGCACACCAGGACAGACCCTCCGCACAGGCGATCACCTTCCAGCCGAATACCGGGCGGAGCGCGTAGGACAGCACAATGCGCACCGCCAGCTGGAACAGCATATTGCCTGCCGCAAAGCGCACATCACCATATCCCTGCAGACAACCGTGCAGGACTTCCATCAGTGCACACATGATGTAGAACTGGCCGAGATACCGGAAGAAGGCCGCACCGATCTGACGCACCTGCGCAGAGACACCGAAGATCCCGATCAGTGTACCGCCGGCTATGATTACGAATCCTGTCATAACAGCCGCAAAGCCGACGCCCATCCATAAACCGGCCCGCAGGACTTCCTTCGCCTTTGCCGGTTCACCGGCACCCAGCTTCTGGGATACTTTGGCCGCCACGGCCGCTCCGATATTGTGCACCGGGGAAATCAGCACCGTATCAACACGGTATGCTGTGGTAATCGCCGCAATGACGGATATTCCGAAACCATTGCGGAAACCGGTCAGTATGACTTTGCCTACGGATGCAGCAGCACCCTGCAGCATCAACGGCAGAGCATAGTACATACCTTCCCGGAACATATGCAGGTCTGCTTTTTCCCGCAGCACACCTTCGGTAAGAAAGGGCGCATGGCGCATAGCATACACCAGCAGATACCCGGTCATCACACCCTGGGTGAGGAATGTCGCAAGAGCCGCACCGCCTACACCCATATGCAGGCCGGCTACGAACAGGAAGTCCAGTACAATGTTGGCTGCACCTGCCGCAACGACCGAACGGAAGGGGGCTCTGCTATCGCTCATACCGCGCAGGATGGCTGCGAGGGTATTGTATACCGCCAGGAACAGCAGTCCCGCATACATCCAGCGCAGGTATAACACCGAATCCGCCAGGATCTCTTCCGGTGTATGCAGCATCTGCAGAAGGGACGGGGTGAATGCTATGCCCGCTGCCACAACCAGCAGCGCACCGGCAGGCAGAAAGCGCACGAACGTCGCAAACAGGCGCCGGATCCGGCTGTGCTCACCGGCTCCGTAGTATCTGGCAGCCAGGACCGTAATGCCTGCCGAAGCACCCAGAATCAAGTCCAGGATGATGTTGTAGCAGCTGGTGGTCGCACCGATCGCTGCCAGTGCTTCCTCACCGGCAAAATTGCCGACGATCAGTGCGTCCGCCCAGTTGAACATCTGCTGGAAGACCGCGCTCAGTATCATCGGTATGCTGAACAGAAGCAGCTCTTTCGCCGTATCCTTTGAAGTGTTTCCGTACATAAAGCCATTATACTGTTTTCCTGTATGCAGGGTGGTATACCTGGAATCATTCCCGTGAACGTTCCCATTGAAAATTATATGAAATATTGTTATACAAGCGCTTACATTGATTGACGTTCATTTTGTCTGTTTGTTAGAATTCAACCGTACCTTGATTACGGGACAAACCGTCCCCGAACAACTGATCGCCGGCCAAGGCATGGAATTACCACGGTCGGTTTTATGTTTTTGAGAGGTGACTATGAAAAAAGTCGGGATTATTATGGGATCCAGATCCGATCTCCCGGTGGTTGAGAAAGCAACCGGTGTTCTCAAAGAATACGGTGTTCCCTTTGAAGTGCGCGTACTGTCCGCTCACCGCACGCCAGACGAAGCGAAGAAATTCGCTGAAGAGGCACGGTCGGGCGGATTTTCTGTTCTGATCGCTGCCGCGGGTATGGCAGCGCACCTGGCCGGAGCGCTGGCGGCGAACACAACACTGCCGGTCATCGGCATACCTTGCCGCTCTGCCGGATCGGATGGTATGGACGCTCTGCTGTCCACGGTGATGATGCCTTCAGGGATTCCGGTAGCCACGGTAGCCATCGACGGCGCAAAGAACGCAGCGCTGCTCGCTGTACAGATCATGGCAGTGGAGGACGCCGCACTGGCGGAGAAACTCGCCCAGGCACGGGAAGCCAACAGGCTTGCTGTGCTGGAAGCGGACGAAGAAATCAGAAAACAGTTTGCATAATACAGGAGGGGAATGTATGAAACTGGTTTACACAGGAAAGACAAAGAATGTCTACGAAATGGAGAACGGAAACTATCTGCTGAAGTTCAAGGATGATGTCACGGGCAAGGACGGCGTCTTCGACCCGGGAGAGAATTCCATCGGACTGACCATTGAAGGTGTCGGCGATGTCAACCTGCGCATGACGGACTACTTCTTCAAAAAGATCAACGAAGCCGGTATCCGCACTCACTTCGTAAAAGCGAACTTTGAAGATACCACGATGGAAGTCCTGCCTGCGAAGGTCTTCGGCAAGGGACTGGAAGTCATCTGCCGCAGAAGGGCGGTAGGAAGCTTCATCAAGCGCTACGGTGACTACATCGAGAGCGGTGCGGAACTTCCCTACTACGTAGAGATGACCTTCAAGAACGATGAAAAGGGCGATCCGCTGGTCACCAAGGAAGGCCTGACGGTCCTGGGAATCATGACTGCGGAGCAGTACGATACCATCGCTGATATGACCCGCAGGATTACAAAGATCGTTGCGGACGATATGGCGGAAAAGGGTATGGAACTCTACGACATCAAGTTTGAATACGGCTATGACGCAGACGGCGAAGTGATGCTGATCGATGAGATCGCGTCCGGCAATATGCGTGTCTACAAGAACGGCGAGTACATCCAGCCTATGGAGCTCTCGGCGCTGTTCTTTGCCTGATGGGCGGCTTCTTCGGCGTCGTATCCCGCCGCAGCGCTGTCCTGGATACCTTCTTCGGCACAGACTACCATTCCCACCTGGGCACACGCTACGGGGGCATGGCGGTTTTTGATGCGCAGGAAGGCTTCCGGAGGGCGATCCACCATATTGACAACTCCCAGTTCCGGACGAAGTTCGAACCGGACCTGACGGAATTCAAGGGCAATTCCGCTGTCGGCTGCATCTCCGACGCGGATCCCCAGCCGCTTCTGGTACGCTCCCATCTGGGCATCTACGCAATCACCACCATCGGCATCATCAACAACGCCGATGAACTGATTGCCCAGTACTTTTCGGACCATGGCCATCAGTTCATGGCCATGTCCAGCGGCAAGGTCAACGCAACGGAACTGACCGCTGCCCTGATCAACGAGAAGGATGATATCGTCACCGGCATCCGGCACGCGCAGGAATCCATTGAAGGAACCATGGCCATCCTGGTACTGCAGCGGGACGGTACCCTCATCGCGGCCAGGGACCTCATGGGCAGGCTTCCGGTGCTCATCGGCAGGAATGCCGACGGGCACTGTGTCTCGTTCGAATCCTTTGCCTACCAGAAACTGGAATATGAGAAAGCCTATGAACTGGGTCCGGGCGAGATTGTACAGATCTTCACGGATCACTACGAAGTCCTGATGGAGCGCAGGGAAAAGATGAAGATCTGCGCGTTCCTGTGGGCCTATTACGGCTATCCGAACAGTGTATACGAAGGCGTGAACGTAGAGGTCATGCGCTACCGGAACGGTGCCTCCATGGCCCGTACAGAGATGGAGAACGGTACCATGCCGGACGTCGACTATGTCGCAGGCATCCCTGATTCCGGCGTCCCGCATGCCATCGGCTATTCCAACGAATCGCACAAACCGTTCGCCCGGCCGTTCGTGAAGTATACACCGTCCTGGCCGCGCTCCTTCATGCCGCTCAATCAGGAAGAGCGCAACCGGATCGCCAAGATGAAGCAGGTACCGGTGAACGAACTGATCCAGGGCAAGAAGATCCTGATCATGGATGATTCGATTGTCCGCGGCACCCAGCTGAGCGAAACCGTGGATTTCCTGTATGAATCCGGTGCGGCGGAAGTGCACATGCGCGCTGCCTGCCCTCCGCTCATGTTCAAATGCCGGTTCCTGAACTTCTCCCGCGCCGAGTCCGAAATGGACCTGCTCTCCAGAAGGATCATCCAGGAACTGGAAGGGGATGAAGGCCAGAAGCACCTGGATGAATACGCAGACAGAAGGACAGAACGCGGGCAGTGCCTGCTGAAGACCATCTGCGGGAAATTCGGATTCTCTTCCCTGGGGTACCAGGGCATTGATGAAATGCTTGACGCAATCGGTCTGGACAGGGACAGCATCTGTACCTACTGCTGGACAGGAAAGGAGTAGTATGGCGGAATCTCATTCGGCTTCCTATGCCGCTGCCGGCGTTGATATCGAGGCAGGATACGAAGGCGTCCGTCTGATGGCGGATGATGTAAAACGAACGCACATACCCGGTGTTCTCTCGGACATCGGCGGTTTCGGCGGGCTTTTTCAGCCTGATCTTTCAGGCATGAAAGAGCCTGTCTTTGTTTCCGGAACGGACGGTGTCGGTACAAAGATCCGCATCGCCCAGCTGCTGGACAAGCACAGCACCATCGGAATCGACTGCGTCGCCATGTGTGCGAATGACATCGTATGCTGCGGAGCAAAGCCGCTGTTCTTCCTTGACTACATAGCGCTGGGAAAGAACGATCCGGTCAAGGTCGCATCGATTGTGTTCGGCGTGGCGGACGGCTGTGTACAGTCCGGCTGTGCCCTGATCGGCGGTGAAACCGCGGAGCACCCCGGTGTCATGGCCGCGGATGACTATGACCTCGCCGGCTTCTGCGTCGGTGTGGTGGACAAGGGCAGAATGATCCTGCCGGAATCGATGCGGGAAGGGGACGTTCTGATCGGACTGGCGTCTTCCGGCATCCATTCCAACGGCTTCTCCCTCGTGCGCAAGGTCTTCGATGTTGAAAACGCCGATCTCAATGAATACATTGACGCACTCGGCACAACGCTCGGTGAAGCGCTGCTCACACCGACAAACCTCTACGTCAAGGGTGTGCTGGCCGCCATGCAGGCTGATGAGATCCACGGAGTATGCCACATTACCGGCGGCGGGTTCTTTGAGAATGTACCCCGTATGATGCCGGAAGGACTCTGTGCCTGCGTGGAGAAGAACAGGATCCGCGTACCGGAGATCTTCCGTCTGATCATGGAAAAAGGGAATATCCCGGAACGCGATATGTTCAACACCTTCAATATGGGTATCGGCATGATCATCGCAGTCACAGAGGATACGGCAGAGCGGGCTCTCGCCGCTCTGGCGGATACCGGTACAGAAGCATATACGATCGGCAGAGTAAGTGCCGGGAAAGAGAAGTTCAGATTATGGTAAAGACGAAGATCGCAGTGTTTGTGTCAGGAGGGGGAACGAACCTGCAGGC
>JAFOIY010000201.1 GCA_017420505.1 Solobacterium sp.
CAGTATCCATACATTCTTCTATATACTTCTGTACCGTTTCGTTTCCTGCTTCCTGAATCCGGCGGTACAGTGCTATGCGGATCCTGGAATTCTGTATGATGTGCAGCGTATTCTCGTAATGATCGAGATCTTCCCTGCATCGTTTAATCATATCATATACTGCGGCTCTGGAGATGCCTTCCAGTTCAGCAATCTCCTGCAGTGACAGATCGTCCCGGAAGTAATCCTTGGCAATGATCTGCTGCCGCGGTGTCAGAAGACCTCCGTAGTGATCCAGCAGTTCATTGTACTCAACCTTATCCGACATGATCCAGTCCTTCCGAAATACTGAACAGATAGGAATCTACATCGAACGGACGCAGGTCATCCGGCTGTTCCCCCAGTCCCAGATACAGGACCGGAAGATGCAGTACATGCTTGATGGCCAGGACAATGCCTCCCTTGGCGGTACCGTCCATCTTTGTCAGGATGATTCCGCTGAGCCGGGTGGATTCATTGAAGATTCTTGCCTGATTCAGACCGTTCTGGCCTGTTGTAGCGTCGAGAACCAGCCAGGTGTTGTGCGGTGCACCCGGAATCTCCTTGGCGCATACACGGTTCATTTTGCCCAGTTCCTGCATCAAGCCCTGCTTGTTCTGGAGCCGACCTGCTGTATCGCAGATCAGAATATCTGTACCGTGTTCCTTGGCATAGCGGCATCCATCTACGATGACCGCACTGGGATCACCGTTTTCCCTGCCTTTTATACAAGGAAGATCCAGCCGTTCCGCCCAGGCAGCCAGCTGTTCCACTGCCCCTGCCCGGAAGGTATCCGCAGCCGCAAGGCATACGCTCTTTCCTTCGTCACGGAACATCTTTGCCAGCTTGGCGGCCGTCGTCGTCTTGCCGCTGCCGTTGACCCCTTCCAGCAGAATGACCGTCGGTCCTTCTTCATTGAATACCATGGGACTGTCCGGATACTCTTCATAGACTTCCTTCATGATCTCCAGTATGAAGCTCATCGCCCAGGAGAATTCCAGATCCGGATAGTTGGTCGATCTTTCCTTCAGCTTTTCACAGATCAGATCTGCAGTCTCAACCCCTACATCGCTTTCCAGAAGCACAATCATCAGTTCTTCCAGAAATTCATCGGTGATTCCTTCGTATTGGAAGGACATCTCCTTGAATCTGCCGCTCAGACTGTCATTGGTCTTCTTGAAGCCGCTCAGGTAGACTGCTTTATCATCCTTGCCGCTGAATATTTTCTTCAGTTTATCCAGAAAGCTCATTGAGTTTCTCCTGCTTCGGACATATCGTATTTCAGCGCATCGCGCAGCTTGACCTTCAGCATCTGGCTGACACCCTGCTGCTGCATGGTAACGCCGTACAGTACGTCCGCGTTCTGCATCGTGCCGCTTCTGTGCGTGACGACGATGAACTGCGTACGGTCGGTATAGTGCTTCAGGTACTGGGCGAAGCGTTCTACATTGCTGGGATCCAGTGCCGCTTCCACTTCATCCAGGATGACCAGCGGGACCGGCTTGACTTTCAGGATCGCAAACAGGACACATAACGCGATCAGGCTCTTTTCACCGCCGGAGAAGAGCAGATTGTTCTGGACATTCTTTCCCGGTGGCTGGGCTTCTACATCAATGCCGGTATTCAGGATGTCTCCCGGATCCTCAAGCACCAGACGGGCCTTGCCGCCGCCGTAGAGCGAGACGAAGATCCTGTTGAACTCGGTATTGATCCTGTCGAACATGGAACGGAACTGCTTGGTCATCACTTTGTCCATGTCATCGATGGCCGCGAGCAGCTTGTCACGTGATGCGCTGAGCTCGGCAATCTGCGCTTTGTAGAATTCGTAGCGTTCGTTGACTTCCGCGTACTCTTCGGGGGCGTTCATATTGACATTGCCGAGACGCTGGATATCCGCGCGGAGCTGCTGGACTTCTTCCTTGGCTTCGTCAATATCAGCATCTTCGGTCTTGGTTCTGGCAAATTCATAGGTCAGCCGGTATTCCGAAGCCAGACGCTGCAGGTTCATATCCATCTGGGTCTCCAGCTTGCCCTGGTCGATCCGGATGGCATTCTCTGCGGCTGTTGCGGTTTCCAGATCCTTGCGGGTCTGCCTCAGCTGGGCTTCCTTGCGGTCAATATCCTGCATGACAGACGTACGCTCTTCCCGTTTGGAACGGATTTCCGCTGTGATCTCGTCACGGCGGGAATACGCTTTGTTCAGCTCTATGACGCTGCTGTCTGCCTGAGAAGCTTCTTCCGGCACCGGTGCATCCCCTTCCGGCATGAGCAGGGCCAGATCGTTCTTCAGCTTTTCATACTTGGCTTTCTTCGCTTCTACGATCGGCTCCAGCGAAGCGGCTTCAATCCGGTTCTGCTGATAGGTGCGGGAAAGCCGCTCCCTGGTTTCCCGGGCATCGTTCAGCTTCTTCTCAGCCAGAGCGACCCTGGCTTTCTGGGCATCAATGCTGCGGCGGATCTCCTGCAGATCCTTCTCGACCGTGACAATCGTAGTACTGTGCTTGGCTTTGCCGCCGGTCATGGATCCTCCGCGGTGGATGACTTCACCGGTCAGAGTGACGATCTTCAGGCTGCGGTGGATCAGTTCGGAAAGCTTTGTGCCGTTTTCCAGTGTGTCCGTCACCAGGATATTGTTGAGCAGGTTCTCCGCTGCTGGCCTGAACTGCGGTTCATAGTCGACGAACTCTGAAGCTACGCCCAGATATCCCGGTGTATTCTCACAGATCACCCGGATGTCATGGGGCACATAGCGGGGTGTACAGACCGTAAGCGGCAGGAAGGTCGCCCGGCCGCTCTGGTTCCTGGTCAGGAAGCGGATGGCATCCCTGGCATCCTGGTCATTCTGCGTCAGAATGTTGTATACTGCACCGCCGATCGCTTCACTTACTGCCAGCTCATAGCCATCATGCGCTGCGAATACCTGTCCCACCACACCGAGAATACCGTGCAGGGCATGCCTGTGGTCCATGATGGACTTCGTACCGGCCTGTCTGGTCGTGGAGAATGGATCACGCATAACGTTCTCCAGATAGGCTCTCTGGCTTTCCATTCCCCGGAGGATGCCCTGGGCGTTTTCATACTCGTTGGACGCATCGAAAATGGCCTGGGCAGCTGCAGTCATATTGGCGGCATTCAGTCCGATTTCCGTATTCAGCCGGTCAAACCGGTCTTTGCGGTCATCGTATTCTGCTTTCGCTTCATTGAGCAGATCACGGGTTTCCTCGATCTTCTGTTCACGGGTACCGATTTCAATGATGTATTTGCGGCGCTCTTCCATTTCCGCCCTTCTCGTTTCCAGAGCGGTTACGGTATTCAGGCACTGCATCAGCTGGTCCTGGAGCGTACTGACTTCCCGGTCCAGCCTGGCGGAGCGGTCCTTCGCTTCGGCAATCCGGTTCTCAGCAATCTGGATGGATGCGGAGTACATCTGGGACTTGGTGCCGATATCGAACAGTGTGCGCTTCGCTTCTTCTATAGAGTCGTTCAGGCGTTCGATCTCCTTGACCAGAACAGTGATTTCGATCTGTTCCAGACGGGCTTTCTTCTCCCGGTAGACCTCTGCCTTCAGAGCTGCCCTCTTCAGGGGAGTAACCTGCTTTTCCAGTTCATTAAGAATATCCGTGCTCCGGTCCAGATTATCCTTCGTACGGGACAGGCGGGACAGGGATTCCATTTTGCGCTTCTTGTATTTGGCGACACCGGCCGCTTCTTCGAAGACACCCCTTCTGTCCTTGGCCTTGGCTTCCGCAAAGGAAATCACGTTTCCCTGGCTGATGATGCTCAGGGAATCCTTTCCCAGTCCGGTATCCATGAAGATGTTCACGATATCCCGCAGACGGACATTCTTCCGGTTGATCAGGTATTCCGCTTCCGAGGAATCACGGTACAGTCTGCGGGTAATCTCCAGTTCATCGCTTTCGGAATTGAGCAGGTGCTCCGAATTGTCGAATACAAGCGTGACCTGGGCGATGTTCATCATGCGTCTGTCTGCACTGCCGGAGAAGATGACGTCATTCATCTTTTCGCCCCGCAGGCTTCGGGCGCTCTGTTCACCCAGCACCCAGCGTACAGCGTCGGAGATGTTGGACTTACCGCATCCGTTAGGACCGACGACAGCGGTGATCGGGTCATCAAAAGCAATTACGGTCTTGTCCGCAAATGATTTGAATCCCTGCATTTCAATACGCTTTAAAAACATCTATATTCCTCAAATCCTGTACCATTATAGCAAACACCACCATAAAAAAGAAGGCGGGATATTATCCCGCTTCGGACTATTGTTCCTTCTTCAGAATCGCTACGATCTCTTCCAGAGCCTTCAGTTCATCGCTCTTTGCGGGCGGTTCTGCCGGCTTCTCCTCTTCCTTCTTCTCTGTCATGGTGCGGAGCTTGTTGATGGATCTGACCATGAGGAAGATGCACAGTGCGACGATGATGAAGTCAACGATGTTCTGGATGAAGTTTCCATAGGACAGATAGACATTCAGTTCCTCTGCGCCGTTGTCCACCAGCAGCGCCTTCATACCGGTAAAATCCTTGATCTTGAAGATGGCAGCAATCAGCGGCATCAGTACGTCATTGACGAGAGAGGAAACGATCTTTCCGAAAGCGGCACCGATCATCATGCCTACTGCCAGATCCATGACGTTCCCCTTGAGTGCGAATTCTTTAAATTCTTTCATAAACTTCTTCATAAGCTTCCTCCACGGTTCTCTTTATCGTCCGTTCATTTTCATCCGTTATCATAACATAACTTCCCCAGCAGTGTTCATTCTTCCTGTGCAGAGGCTCCGGTTCCAGGATCTCAGTGACGTGGTCATGCGTCACTGTGGGGTAGACTTCCTTGTTGAGGTCCTTCAGGCTGTGTACGTTGTCCTGGTCCGCTGTGAATCCATTCTTGATATACATCAGGGTCCTTCTGCCGTAGACGGGCAGGTACAGGGCAGGAACAAACCCGTATCTCTCTTTGAACGCCCGGATCATGCGCTGTACACTGCCTTCCAGTACTTCACTGGAGAGTATGACGCCATCTATGCCGGGTATACGCAGAAGGAACGCACAGGCCCAGGAATTGGCGGCGTTCAGGTTCATGCCGGCGATGCAGTGGGAAAGCGGATGGTTCAGTGCACCGGGCTCGGATACGATACAGTCGGACAATGCCCCGCTGTCATACCCGTTTTCACGTACAGGCGGCAGAAAGGCCTTTTCTGCGAACAGGATGCCGTCACGGTATTCATCCCCTGCCCCGGCAACAATCAGCCTGTATGAAGGCTTTTCCGGCTCAGGAAGCGTATCTGCAGCGGTCTGTTCATCGCAGCAGGAATGATGTACAGCACGCTGTTCATCCAGCATGGCCAGTGCTCTGCGCCGGGTATCGTTGATAACGCTGACCGGCAGGAATACATTGCCGCAGTGTCCGTTGATCCGTTCTGCAATGTAGGGCTTTCCCCCTGCCTTCCGCAGTGCCTGTTCCAGCCTTTCCGCACTAAGGGGCGCTTTCTGCGCGTATTCACAGTTCTGTTCCGACA
>JAFOIY010000202.1 GCA_017420505.1 Solobacterium sp.
AGATCCAGACACATAATGGAGGCTGCCGCCAGGCATACCAGACTACCGGCATAGTACCACCAGTCATAAACCGGTTCCTGCCAGGCAACCACGAAGCTGTATACTACAGCCGCCAGCGCCAGGATCATGACCAGAATACTGCGTTTTCTGCGCAGGTGCCGGGCAATCAGTACAGAGCGTACAAACAGGACCGTTTCCGCGATCAAGATCAGGAATGTCAGTGCCTGCGCACCTTCATAGGTCATCAGTTCATCACTGACAAGACCGGCAAGGCCGAACAGCACCGCAAAGCTGATGACAATGGTAGTCAACGCACCGGCAATCGTCCGGAACAATGGAATACTGCTGAGCATGCGCGTCCTGCTTCTTGCCTTTTCCGACATGCTGAGCTCATCTTCGTCACTCAGCAGATAGCCTTTATCGAACACATGGTTCTCCCGGTCACGGATTTCCTTGAGTTCCTTCCGGTATCTTCTTCCGGCAAGATACACCAGCAATGCGGAAAACCACAGTACAAACCGGGAAGTCACGGATACAAACCGGCTCAGAAGAACGAACAGCAGAATCGCTGCCAGTACGGTATTGCGCAGGAATACCCGCTGATCCGTCGGCAGATCGATGTGTATCTTCCCGGTCTGTCCGTTGACTACGGCATAGGCCACACGATCCCCCTTCCGCCAGGTCAGGAACCATACAGGGAGATATACTGCTTCAGCGCCATCATAGCGGGCATCCAGCAGCTTGCTCAGCTTCTTTCCGGAAGGCAGTTTCAGACTGGTCATATTCAGGCCCTTGCGGATATCGCTGAGCGCTTCCTCCTCAGCCTTGTCCATCACTTCCTTCCGGTACAGTTCAGGACTGACATTCGGTCTGTCGGCATACATACCGGCCAGATAGCCGCTGCGGAACGGAATCAGATCTTTTTTCCTGAACGGTGCGATATCTTCCGCAATCAGATCATCAAAGTTCCTGGAGGCATCATACGGTACACCGTAGAGCCCTTTCTGCTTGATTTCCGTGAGGATGTCATACTCCTCATGGTAGTCATAGCCGCCGCGGGTATAGTCCCGGTATCCTTTGACCGTAAACGGATCTTCCCTGAACTTCACGCTGTACATCCAGTACGGAATATAGAAAGGCCGGAAGCGTTCGATGAACTCCTCTTCCTTGAATTCCGACGGTATGTACCACTTCTTCTCCAGTGCTTTGCGGTAAATCGAACGGCATTCCTTCTTGTCAATCCGGAAAGGTATGATGCGCTTCGGTTCATTCATCCCGGAGATTTCCTCTTCCAGCACCGCCTCGGATCCACAGTACATGCAGTAAGAGACCGCTTCGTCATTCATGCTCAGCAGCTCTGCACCGCAGCTGCGGCAGCGGTACATGCGCGCTTCTCCCCAGGACGATGCATCCGCACCGTTTTCTACGCTGTACTCATCCGCATCATAGGTGTTCGCACAGTTGACGCATACCAGGCACTGTCTGCCGATATCGAAATGCAGTGTACCGCCGCATGATGGACATTTCATACCCGATCACCCCCTGTTCATTATGCCACAGAAAAGGACGGTTTCCCGTCCTTTGATCAATACTGCTCTGTTTCTTCGCTGCTGTCCGTGAAGTCCGCCATGGTCTTCCTGCCCCTCGTATTGAGTTCGGATACCGTGACATTCGGGAACGGTACATTGATGCCGTTCCGGTAGAAGATCTGCAGGACTTCCTTGTTGAGGAAACGGTTCACGCTGCGTACATCGTTCTCCGTACACCTTGCGATGACCGCGATGTTGACACCGCTCTCTCCCAGATCCGCGACACCCAGACAGCTCGGCTCTTCCAGGATCTTCGGATTCTTGTCCTTCAGCAGCGGGAGTTCTTTCTTCAGTACTGCTTCGACATAGTCAATATCCTGGCCGTATTCAATGCTGATCTTTATGTAGGCAACGGACGTCTCCTTCGTCATGTTCAGAACACCGGAGATATCACTGTTGTTGAAGATCTTGATGTTTCCATCATGCGCCATGATCTTGGTGGTACGCAGACCGATGTCCATGACCGTACCACGGTAGTTATGGATCGTTACGATATCGCCGACACGGAATTCACCCTCGAATACGATGAAGATACCGGCAATGATATCCTTGATCAGACTCTGTGCACCGAGACCGATGACCAGGGACAGGACACCGGCACTGGCCAGCAGGTTCACGGAATCCATGCCTGCCAGATACATGCAGTAGAAGATTGCCCCGATTGCTCCGCCGTACTTGACGACCGACAGCAGCAGATGCCCGATGGTCTCTCCTCTCGCACCGAGAAGCTGCGACATGATCCGTACCGGGATGCGGAACAGGGTAATGAAGATCGCTGTGAATACCAGTACCATGACACACTGGGAGAACGCAAAGATATTGAGCCCTCTGTCCCAATCATTGCTCAGGATGTAGTGGATGATGGAATTCTCACTGTAGAAATGATTGACACCCAGAACGGATACCGCTACATAGAACACCAGAATACCGCCGACAACACTGAACATCATCAGCAGTTTCTGCTCAGGACTGCGGTCAGACCATGGGATGTATTTGTTGTCCCAGCGTGAAGACGCCTTCACCGTAGAAGCATGGCGGCCGGACGGCAGGATGATGCTGAAGATCGGATTGTCCAGTCCGTCCTCATCCTCAGACATGGTTTCAAAGAGATACTCCTCTTCCTTGGTGGCCAGCGTAACCGTTCCGGACAGGATCAGGATCAGCAGCAGGCTGACCAGTGATGTGATCAGCGACAGCGTCGATCTGAGCTGGTACATGTTGGAACGGGGAATGGCGGTACCGATAAAGTAGCCGTCAATATAGCGGAAATACTGGAAATAGGATATCCCGTTCACCCTTGTAAAGCCATAGTAATCCAGGCCGGTAAATGCCTTCGGGCTCACGCCCAGATCCGCAGCTGTCCTGCCGATGCTGCCTTCATTCGGCGAGTACAGGCAAGTATTGTTCTCGTCTCCGTCGAACAGAACGATGAATCCACCGCTGAGCATGTCCGAAGAAAGAATGCTGCCGGTCTCCGTGGACGCAAAGATCCGGGCGGACAGATCGCCGCGCAGTCCGATCTGCAGCAGTGACCGGTGCGGTGTCACCGCTCCGGCTGTATCCTCTTCATACGCAAACCGGGAAACGTAGACCGTATTCCCCTCTTCATCCGGGGTTGTATAGTAGTTGAACTCTACACCGACATACTGTGCTGTTTCACCGACATCGCTGACCATCGCATCCTGTACCAGAGAATCCTTCCGTCCGTCCAGTACCTGGAGGAAATCGTAGGACTGATCCCTTTCTTTGTGGCTGATGGCGAAGTACCAGTTCTCTGTATTGGTTGCGATTGTCCTGCCGTCTTCATCGAAGATATACAGGGTTTCCAGATGGTTGGCGTCGCACAGTTCCTGCAGCTTTCTGCTCATGCCGACCGAGCGCAGAAGATTTCCTTCGTCATCCTCCAGGAACACCCGGCTTCCATTTTCATATACCGAATAGTACCTTTCCGTCGGCTCATTGAGCGCGGAAGGATCTTCTTCCATCAGATAGGCAATCAGCCTGGCCTTGGAAAGGAACAGATGATTGTAGTAGTTCTTTATGACTTCCCGGTTGACCTGGCTTTCCTGGTACCTGGCAGTTACCTCTTCCAGTGCCAATGCCGAATTCTCTATTCCTTTGGAAATCTCCAGCAGTGTCTGGGTATAGAATGTCAGTCCATAGATCATGAATACGCCTGCCAGCATCAACGGTGTGACTTTGCGGAAGACGGAACGGTCGAAGATCAAGGAATTGTCTTTGTCCCGGCCGAGGTAGATCTTCTCTGTCTGCACCGCATTGCGCACAAAATCATTGCGTACAATCACTGCATATGCCAAGCACAGCACCATGACCATGATGAAGCAGGAAACCGACCAGAACACAGCATAGCGGTCATCCGCAAAGACATTGTCCGTATCCGCTACTGCGCAGATGACCGTATTGTCCCCGTAGGTGCGTGAAACACAATGATAGCGTACTCCTTCGATGGTCTGGATCCCGGAATACCCATCATTCAGCGCTTCCATGGAAAGCCCCGCTTCCAGGGCGTTCTTCCCGGTCAGGCTGACACCGTCATTCTCGTAATACAGGAATGAGGTGCTCTTCTTGTCCACAGCGAACATGAATCCGTTGCTGCCGACTGCCGCATGACTGAGGACTGCGGATACATCCTTGAGGGAACCGGTCTGCACATCGAGCATGCTGGCGTCCGCACCGAGAACGAAGACGAACTTCCGGTCGTTGAAACTGAACGGATAGGAATACCAGTAGTAGTATCCATAGCGGTTGTTCTCCAGCGCCGGTTCAACCGTACCGTCTTCCCTGCGTGTACCGCGGATCAGGCTCATAGCGTTTTCCTGGGTCAGCAGACCTCTGTAGACCAGGTCCATGCCCACAAGATCCCCTGTCGGTGCCATGATAACCTTGGCATTGGAATCCATCAGGAAAAAGTAATCAACCCCGGAACGCTCCACCATTTCCGTCATGGCTGCTGAACGTGTTTCAACATCAGCGGTCGTAAGGGAATCGAACAGGCCGCTGATCATCAGTTGATACAGGTCATTAACCATATCCTGGTTGCCGTCATGGTAGATGCGTACCAGTTCATCCAGATCTTCCTGGTTGGTCTGCAGTACGCTGACCGCTTCATTCAGGGCCTGCTGGCTGGTCTCTTCCTGCCTCTTCAGAGCTGCCTGATGCTGCATCGTACGCAGGAACAGAAAGATCAGGAAAGCCCCGAGAACCGTCAGAAAAACATTGACCCAGATCTTGATCCTGAAGTGATGATTCGCCTTTTTCCTGATTTCTTCCCGTTCTGTCATTGCTGTGTCCTGTATCTGTATATCCGGGTGCTCAAAACCCTCGTTATTCTGCTGCTATTCTTCCGGCTTTTCTTCCTTGTCCTCTTCAAAATCACTCAGTCCGACTGTACCGGTCACCGGCAGGGAAAAAGCGAGACCCTGTCCCTTGCTGTCGAGGCCTGCCGCATTGTAGACCTCCTTCAGCACCGCATCCTTGATGTCTGCCGGAACGACCATCATGACAATCTCCTTCTGCGGCTGGATCTCAATGTGGAACATTTCCTGTGCTTCCCGTCCGGATGAACCATGCCCTTTTATGATTGTTGCTCCGTAAGCACCGGCTTTGCGGGCCGCGTACATGACGGTCTCCGAAAAGCCCTCATTTACTACACAGAATACTGCTTCATACTGTATGCTCATACGATTAGTTCTCCTGGATCATTCTCTGATCATTGCTCAGGAAACCATAGCTCAGCTTCCCGATCACACTGGACAGCGGAACCGCAAACGCAATGCCGGCCCCTTCATCCACCGTATAGAAACGCTCTTCCAGTGCTTCCAGGATCTGCTTCAGCAGGTCCTCCCGCACAATGCTGAATATGACAGAGCGCTTGTTTTCCTTCAGTCCGAGGAACTCCACAAGATTGTTCTCGGCCGTACCGATGCCGACCACGCTTACCTGCAGGTTGGATTGATAGTTCTTCAGGAAATCCGCAAAGAACGTACCCTTTCCTTTTTTGACCACCGTTACCAGCAGCATCAGCTTCTTCGGTGCTATCATTTCTGTTCTGTTTGTATCAGCCATATACCATTCCCTGCCCTATCTGAAATAGATGATCTGCCGGTCGTCCGAAGACATGATCCTGCGTGCTGCGGTGCGTTCCCGCATGAAGCTGCTGAGGATCGAACGGAAGCCCAGCGCCTGGATGGTAATCAGCGGTGTCATCGCAACCAGGGCGACTACACCGAACGCAAAGTCCAGGACATCTCCTGCACCGCGGACCGCTACACAGGCACCGATTGCCAGCGGCAGAATGAAGCTGCTTGTCAGCGGACCGCTGGCTACACCGCCGGAATCAAAGGCAATCGCGGTATACAGCTTCGGCACGAAGAAGGACAGACCCAGTGACAGCAGATAGCCCGGAACCAGGTAGTACAGCAGTGAAAAGCCGAAGAAGAGACGCAGAATGGACAGTGCAACGGATACGCCGACACCGATGGCCAGCGCTGCCATCATCTGCCTTCTGGTTACAGCCCCTTCCGTAATCTCTTCCACCTGCTGGTTCAGCACATGCACTGCCGGTTCAGCCATGACCGCTGTCATACCGAGTATGAACGCAAATACCGGCAGAACCTTTGCGTAACTGCTGCCCATCAGCCATCCCATACGGTAGCCTACCGGCATGAAGCCGATGGATACCGACACCAGGAAGATTACCAGTCCGACAAACGCAAAGACCAGTCCGAAAATGATCTGGACGATCTTCTGCAGCGGCAGATGAAGGATGAAATGCTGCAGTACACAGAAGAAAGCAAATACCAGCAGAACGGACTTTGCGACATCAAACGCCGTCTCGCCCAGAAGATGCCAGAACGGACTGCCCAGTCCCTGCATCATGGTATAGTCCGGAACCGGATAAACAATCTCCCCGTTTCCTGCTGCCAGACTGAGTGCCAGTACGGCCAGGATCGGACCGACAGAGCATAAGGAGATCAGTCCGAAGCTGTTCTGCCCTGCATTGCGTCCTCCGAAGGTCTGAGCGATGCCGATGCCCAGCGCCATGATGAACGGCACCGTAATCGGTCCCGTCGTTACACCGCCGGAGTCATAGGCCATCGGCAGGAAGGACTGCTTTCCGGCCGTCAGCAGCAGAGCAGAACAGGCAAACAGAATCATGTAGAAAAACAGCAGCATCGCCGTCAGATCCGTCTTCATGATGATCCGGATGACCGCAAGAACCAGAAACAGACCGACACCGATGCCGACCGTAAAGATCAGCATCGTCGGCTTGACCACCGCACTGATCTGCCCTGCCAGCACCGACAGATCCGGTTCCGCAACGGTAATCATCACACCCATCAGAAAACAGGTGATAACCAGAATCCCCATACGTTTGGACTTGGTCAGGCCGACACCGACATATTTACCGATCGGTGACATGGCCAGATCAGCCCCCAGATTGAACAGACCGGTACCGATGACCAGGAAAAACGCGCACACGACGAAGACAATCCGTTCATGCGTCTCCAGACGGGCCAGCGAGGTAAAGGAAAACAGAAGAACGATTCCCATGACCGGAAGAACGGAAACAAGCGCTTCCTTCAGTTTATCCAACAATGCTTTCTGTATAGTAAAACCTCTGAGCCCAGCAGCTGCCGGTACATAGTACAATTATATACATTTTCCATCAATAAACATAATACCGATCGCATAAAAAAGGACCTCACATACTGTGAAGTCCTCTGCAAACAATCACCGGACAATCAGCTGCTGTACTCTGTGTCCTTCTGCTTCAGCACAACGTCATGCGCACCGCCTTCCACGATGGATGTCGCAGAGACAAGTGTCAGCTTCGCGTTCTCCTGCAGCTCCGGAATCGACAGAACACCGCAGTTGCACATCGTGGAGCGGATCTTCATGGTCGTCATCGCCACGTTGTCCTTCAGATAGCCCGCATACGGTACATAGGAGTCCACGCCCTCTTCAAAGGACAGCTTGCTGGAACCGCCCATATCATAGCGCTGCCAGTTCCTTGCCCGGTTGGAGCCTTCTCCCCAGTATTCCTTCATGTAGGAACCATTGACCATGACCTTCTGTCCGGGAGCTTCTTCGAACCGTGCGAAGTATCTGCCCTGCATGACAAAGTCCGCACCCATCGCCAAAGCCAGAACGATGTGATAGTCGTAGACAATACCGCCGTCGGAACAGATCGGAATGTACACACCGTGCTTTTTGTAATACGCATCCCGTGCCTTGGCAACTTCAATGACCGCCGTCGCCTGTCCGCGGCCGATTCCCTTTGTCTCACGGGTGATGCAGATGGATCCACCGCCGATACCGACCTTGATGAAGTCCGCACCGCAGTCCGCCAGATAGTTGAAGCCTTCCTCATCCACAACGTTTCCCGCACCGATCTTTACCGCATCTCCGTACTTCTCACGGATCCACTTGATGGCATTGCCCTGCCATACACTGTATCCATCGCTGGAATCCAGGCACAGGCAGTCCGCGCCTGCTTCAATCAGCGCAGGAACTCTCTGCTCATAATCCCTGGAATTGATGCCGGCACCGACCATGAACCGCTTCTCTTCATCGAGCAGTTCGTCCGGGTTCTCCTTATGGGAATCGTAGTCCTTGCGGAATACCAGATACTGAAGATTGTCATCGTCATCGACCACCGGCAGGGTATTCAGTTTATGGTCCCAGATCAGATCATTGCAGGTACTGAGCGAATCAGCCGCATTGCCTACTACCAGCTTCTCCCTCGGTGTCATGAATTCCGCTACCGTAATATCCGGATCCATCCGGCTGACCCGGTAGTCACGGGACGTAACCAGACCGAGCAGCCTGCCGTTGGGTTCACCGTTCTCCGTAACCGGCATGGTGGAATGCCCTGTCTTCTGCAGCAGATTCAGAACATCGCTCAGCGTCATGTCCGGTGTCAGGTTGGAATCACTGACAACGAATCCGGCTTTATAATTCTTTACCCTGGCGACCATTGCGGCTTCATCTTCGATGCTCTGGGCACCGTAGATGAAGGACATGCCGCCTTCCTTGGCCAGCGCAATGGCCAGACGATCACCGGAGACCGACTGCATGATGGCACTGACCATCGGGATATTCAGACTGATCGCCGGCTTCTCCCCTTTTCTGAACCGGACAAGCGGTGTCTTCAGTGAAACTGCGGAAGGAATGTTCCTCTCAGAGGTAAATCCGGGTATCAGCAGGTACTCGCTGAATGTATGAGACGGTTCTGTATAGTATTTTGCCATGCCATCCTCCTGTATATTTTGAAAAGTATAGCATAGTTCGTCTGTAAAAATAAACGAAGATGCTATAATTGTGGTCGGAAGGAGACCACACTATGAAACTGAATTCCAGCTTCTTTTATACACTCCGGGAAGATGTCCGGGATGAAGACTCCGTATCA
>JAFOIY010000203.1 GCA_017420505.1 Solobacterium sp.
GACCATGTTCGTCACACCTTTTGTTTCTTCTTGTATACTTGTCGACAAGTATATACATAATATATCACGGCAGATAAATCGCTGCACAGCAGGATTCGTCCGGAAACGTTGATAGCCTGGTAAACTAACGCACTTGTTCAATCCTCTTTTTTTCAGATACTCACCGGATTCATTTTTGCTCTTGGCATCATTTGGCCACTGTTTAGCATCATTCGCTGTTCTTCTACAGCCCTGAGTCCGATCGTATGTAATAGCTCATCAATTGGGCGGCCTACAGCGGTTGCATAGCCACAAAGAAATGAAATCGTAGGATTCTTGTTTTCTCCGAACGCTTTGGCCAACTGAGATCGTGAAATACCCATAAGGGATGCAATCTTCTCCTGATTGAATGATGGATTGTGCTGTGATTTACGGAATTCCCAATCTTCACGAATCACTTCCATGGCAACTTCTGCATAAGTCTTACACATTTCTTACCTCCTCTTGCAGGCACACACGTGTGTGCCTAAACGACAAAAAAGCTGATTGGAATCAACCAATCAGCTTATTTTGATATAAATGGCGCCTCAAACAGGGCTCGAACCTGTGACCTAGCGGTTAACAGCCGCTCGCTCTGCCGACTGAGCTATTGAGGCACGCACAAATAATATACTCTGTCGTTTTGAATAATGCAAGCACTAATTTTCTGCCGGATACAGATAGATTTCCTTCGGTGCCTCTGCCCGCATGACCGTCGTATCCACCAGTTCCCTGACATTGCCTGAACTGTGCAGCGTACCGTATACATTCACCCAGTCACCGTGGCTGTAGTCCGCCGCATCATCGCACAGACAGACCAGCCCCATGAACTCCGCATCCTCCAGACAGCACGTTACAACCGTTCTGCCGACAAAGAAACCGTCATCTTCATGGTAGCGGATCCGGTCCACAGAGCCGAAGATGGATACTTCATAGCCTTCATACTTGTCCGGAAAGCCAGTACCATCACCATGGTAGAAAAATACGTATCCTCGTCCAGTACGATGGTATGCGCTTCTTCGTCTATGCCCGCCTGCAGGGAAGCCTGCGTATCCTGTTTGTTTCCCGCACCGCACCCTGCCAGGAACAGGACCGCTGCCAGCAACACCTTCTTCATGATGTATTTATAACACAAAAAGAGCCCGAAGGCTCTTATATACGATAGATAAAGCTGATAATGAAGGAACCCGAAAGGTATCCAAGGGCCATCGCCAGCAGAACGTACAGCAGACGAGCCTGATATACATGGTTCTGACGGAGGCACTTTTCATAGTCCAGTGCACCCATGCTGTAGAAGGATGCACAGAAGCATACAGCGTAGACCGCCGCACGCAGCAGAAACTGTGTAAGGCCCACTTACTTCGTTCCGAAGATTCTGTCTCCGGCATCTCCCAGACCCGGCACGATATAGCCGATCTCGTTGAGATGATCATCCAGCGCAGCCAGGTAGATATCTACATCCGGATGTGCTTTCTGCATTGCTTTGACACCTTCCGGCGCACCGACCAGGCAGATCAGCTTGATGGTCTTCGCACCGCGTTCCTTGATCATGTTGATCGCATCGATCGCGCTTCCGCCTGTTGCCAGAATCGTATACACGAACAAAACGACCGCATCGTACAGATTCTTCGGAAACTTGGCAAAGTACTCATGCGGTTCCAGCGTCTCTTCATCACGGTACATACCGATGAAGCCTACCTTGGCTGTCGGCACCAGACGGCGGATACCGTCCAGCAGACCGATGCCTGCTCTCAGGATCGGTACAATGACCACTTCCTTGCTCAGTTCGAATCCCGTTGTCGGGGACATCGGTGTTTCGATATCCACTGCCCTTACCGGCAGATCCCGGCATACTTCATAGGCCATCAGTTCAGCGATTTCATCCAGGTTCTCACGGAAATCCTTGGTGTTGCATTCCTTGCGGCGCATCAGTGTGAGTTTATGCGTAATCAAAGGATGATTCAGTACTTCCAGCATTGTCCATATTCTCCTTTTTCTCTAAACTATGTTATCGGAAAGATGGAGTCTTTTCAACAAAAACGCTATACTTATACTATGAGAATTCTGTTTGTCGAAGGCTATCCCCTGCACAATGATACCTGGTATATCCAGCCCTTCCGGGCACTGCTGGAGACAGCAGCCGCTTACGGCAGTGTATGCGCTGTCTACGGCAGTGACAAACATCTCTACAAATCAAAGAAATACCCCGCTCCCGTACTTACCGGGCCCTTTTATCGTGAAAAGGAAGCCGGCAGGACCTGGGAAGAGGATCTGTATGAAAACAAATACATACGCCGGGGATTCCTGCAGAAGGACATCCAGGCACTGAACCGGGCAATCGATGAATTCCGTCCGGAACTCATCATCGATGCCGGCAGGACCACTGCCTCGGTCTGTGCCAGAGTACACCGTATACCGTACCGGACCATCATAACCGGCGCCATGTACCGCAAGCACGCAGTCAGGCCGCAGTACCTGCAGGATCTCAACCGGGTGCTCAGCGGCAACGGTCTGGAGCAGATTCTGTCCCTGAAGGACCTGAACGAATATGCGGAGAAGCGCGTTGTGTTCGGTCCGCTTTCTGCGGATCCGCTGCCGGAAGAAATCGAAGCGGTACGGATCGGCGGGTCATTCCTGCATGACACGGTGGAAACCGATCAGAACGGCATCGCTGTTCTTCTGCCTTCCAGCGCCATCGGCGCAGGAAAGCTTCACCGTCTCATCCAGGATACTTTCTACGGAGCGCCCTACCCGGTCTTCGCTCATCTCTCACAGGACTACCCTTCCGCCGGAAATGTGGACTATTCCCCGACAATGAAGATGAATACGCTGAAGGAGCGGAACATCGTCATCCACGACGGCAATCGTATGATCTACTATGAATGCCTGACCAGAGGCATTCCGCAGATCGTCATCAGCGACGGCAGCTGGTGCCGCGGCTGGATCGCTTCCTGTGCGCTGCGCAACTGTGCCGGTCTGCAGATCGAAGAAAGCGAACTCAGCGTTGCCTCCCTGTATGAAACCTACCGCCGGCTCCTGTCGGATGACTATTACAGCCGCCGGGCGGAATACATAAAAAAAGAAACGGCCTCACTGGACCGCTTCTCTTCCATCCTCTTCTAATACCCTGTGGATATCATCCATGCCTGCAGGCCCTGCCCGCAGGATTTTTATTTCCGGCTGCGTACAGTCAATGATCGTACTTGCCGCACCGAGGAGCGTTTCCCCTTCCATCATACCGTCCAGCAGAGGACAGGCAAGTTCGATCTCATCCAGACAGGTACCGGTCTTTTCCCCTGACCGGTTGGCACTGGTCATATACAGCGGAACGCCGACGGCTTCAATCAGCCTGCGTACCGCTTCACTCGGTGCCATACGCACAGCCAGCGTATCCATACCGCCGTTCACGAACGCCGGTACATCTTCTCTTTTACGCAGGATCAGCGTCACCGGTCCCGGCATCAGTCCATCGATCAGCTTCCCGGCACGCTCATCCACTACGGCCACCGTTCCGATCTGTGCGCGTGATGCGCACATGATGGGAAACGCCTTATCCGCAGGGCGCTGCTTGACCTCACGCAGGCGCTCCTGCGCTTTCTCATGGTCCATCCTTGCGCACACTCCGTATACCGTATCTGTCGGCACACTGATCACACCGTCATTCCGGAGGATTTCCGCCATCTGTTCCGTTTCATCCGCTCTGAACCGTTTCATTACCGACCTCCTATGAAAAAGCTCCGTTTCCGGAGCTTTCCGCTTACTTGATTGTGAAGTAGACGAAGAACAGGTCTCCGTAGTCACCGTTGGCATAGTACTCCTGGAAGGAAAGCGAAAAGTCATGGTTGCCTTCCGGTACTTCGAACGCATAGATAGCAGATGCCTTTTCGTTGATGCCCAGGCCGTACTCCTCTTCAATCTCCTGGCCTTCGATCCGGACGAAGAACGGAAGCGCGTACGCATCATCCGCATCATCGAACCACTGTGCCTGGAAGTCGGAATTGTACATCGGAATCGTCTGGCCGTAGGTATTCTTCAGGGTTACGTCCGTAACCAGAATGTCATAGCCTTCCGGAGCAGCGTGGCCTTCATATTCCTTGACGAGCTTTGCATCATTGACTGTGAATTCGAACCAGGCTGTCGGCATGACTGTACCGAGATAGCCCTCTGCCAGACCATCGGTCCATGTCGGTTCTGTCGCTGCCGGCTGTGAGGGTGCCGGTGTGGTTTCCTGTGTCGGCTCCGGTGTGGTTTCCTGTGTCGGCTCCGGTGCCGGTTCAGGCTTGGAGCTGCAGCCGATCATTGCGGCCGTGAGCAGCCCTGCAAGGAACAGTTTTGTTGTTTTCATCTTTCTTTACCCCTGGTCTGAATCTTTCTGCAGACCTTTTCATTGTATATTACGTTCATTATACTTCATTCCCGGCAGAATTCGACTATTATTCGACGATTCCCCGCAGTTCTGTATCCGGAATGATGGTTCTGATCTCTTCCTGCACAGCCTTCAGTTCTTCTGCGGAGAAGGCGTGGAAACCCGGCTGGATCGTGTTTTCTCCCGGTTCGAACTGCTGCAGTACGTACCGCTTTGCCCAATGGATCTGCTGAGCGAGTTCCTTGAGCTTCTCCGGATTGTGGAATTCCTTCACCACCGTAGTACGCAGTTCATACTCCACACCGCTCTGTTTCAGGATCCCAAGCGATCTTACAATGTTTTCATAGCGGAAGGCATTGTCCTGCAGCCCTGCAGTCTCGGCATAGCACTGCGGTGTGTTCTTCACATCCATGGCGACATAGTCCACCAGACCGGAATCCAGCAGATCCTTCAGTTTATCCGGATCATAGCCGTTCGTATCCAGCTTGACCTGGTAGCCGAGGGCTTTGATTTCCTTGATGAATTCCAGCAGTCCATCCTGCAGGAGCGGTTCCCCGCCGGTAATGCATACCCCGTCCAGCAGACCTTTCCTTTTTGCCAGATAGTCCAGCACTTCCTGCGGGCTGATGGTCTCATGGCTTTCCGGCATGAATACCAGATCCCGCTGGCTGCACCATGGGCACTTCAGGTTGCAGCCGCCCATATATACTGCCGCTGCTGCCTTTCCGGGATAATCCTTCCAGGATACCTTTTCCAGTCTGCCGATCCGGATTCCCTGATAGGGATCTTCTTCATTGATCAGGGTACGGGAATTGTCCGTTACCCGGTCCATATCTTCACTGAAGGTTTCAAAGTCCATATCCTTGGCTAGTACCTGGCGGAAATCGTTCCGGTACCC
>JAFOIY010000204.1 GCA_017420505.1 Solobacterium sp.
CGCTACCATTGAACGTCTTTCCGAAGAACTAACAGGAATGGGCATTGATCATGTGGTCATTCCTCGCGGTGGTATTCTCGCCACCATCAAAGGTCCGGCAGAAAAGGACAACGGCAGGAAAGTATTGCTCAGAGCAGACGTAGATGCCCTGCCTGTCCAGGAAACGGATACCGTTCTGTTCGATGTACCCAGAACCGTAAAGTCAAAGAACGATGGTGTCATGCATGCCTGCGGACACGACGGACACATGGGCATGCTGCTGGGTGCCGCAAAGATCCTGCTTGAACGCAAAGATGACATCGAAGGAACCGTCTATCTCTGCTTCGAACGCGGTGAGGAAGTCACCGGCAACGTCAAGTACATCTTCCAGTACATGACCAACAACAACATCACCGTAGACAGCTGCTGGGGCATCCATCTGCTGTCCACACTGGAATCCGGCAAGGTTGCCATCAATGATACCAACATGATGGCCGGTGCCATGGGCTTCGATGTGACACTGCAGGGCAGAGGCGGCCACGGCTCACGTCCGGACCAGTCCGTTTCACCGATTGATGCTTTTGCCGCAATCTACCAGGGTCTGGAAGGCATCCGTCTGCGCAAGATCGATCCTTACAAAACACTGACCTACTCTGTAGGAAAGCTGCAGAGCGGTCTGCAGGGCAATGTCATTCCGGATGACTGCACCTTTGCCGGTACAATGAGAACCTTTGACCGTGACGGCGCAGGCATGGTATTCCATGATGAACTGAAGAAGCTGATTGAAGATACGGCCGATGCCTACGGCTGCACCGTCAAGTACAACCGCTTCTCTCTGCCGGGATTCCCGGTTGTCAACGATCCGGAATGCGCCCGGTTCGCCAGAAAGGTGCTGAAGGAAGAGCTCGGTGACTGTGTCATCGATGATGCAGAGCCGTGGATGGCTTCCGAAAGCTATTCCCGCTATCTGAAGCTCTGGTCCGGCGTCTTCTGCTTCATCGGTATGAAGAATGATGCCAAGGGTGTCGGTGCTGCCCACCACAACCGGTACTTCGACATTGATGAAGACGTACTGGTCAAGGGCGCTGCCGGCGCAGCTACCTACGCCATTGAATTCCTGAAGAGCGATATCGACAACTCGAAGAAGCCGCACATGACCTATCCGGAAATCCTGAAGGCAGAGAACAACTGGGCGGACCTCGAAGCACTGTTCGGCATCAAGAAGGAAGACTGCTGAAAAGTCTGAAAACAAAGACGGCCGGAATCCATCAACTGCAGTATTATCTGCAGTCCTGATGATTCATCCACATACAAAACACGTTATAATTAGTCCCATAAACAGGTAATACCCGGCATTTGCCGGTATGAGGGATAATAGTTGAAAGAGGAGAAAGAAAGGAGATTTCAACTCATGTCAGAGCCGAAAAAGAAAAAAGGCTTCAAGATGCCGCACATGCTGTGGCTCATGATCATCCTGCTTCTGATCTGCTCCGTCGCGACCTACATCATTCCTGCAGGTCAGTTCGGTACAGACGCAGAGACAGGCGCAATTCTCGGTGACCAGTTCAGCTACCTGGGCTATCAGACCCCGGTCAACCCGATCAAAGCGCTGCTGCAGATCTTCCCTGGTCTGACAGGTTCCGCGACGATTGCGTTCATCGTCATGGTCGGTGGTGCTACAATCCAGATCTTCCTTGATACCAAGACATTTGACAAACTGCTCGACTGGGCAATCGTCAAACTGCAGGGCCAGGGCGATACACTGCTTATTTCCATCCTGTTCTGCTTGATGGTTTACCTCGGCGGTTTCGGTGGATCCGACGCACTGATCGCGATTGTTCCGGTAGGTGTTGCGTTTGCTAAGAAGATGAAGATGGACGGCTTCGTTGCGATGATGGTTACAACCTTCGCAACCCTGATCGGCTTCGGTACAGGTCCGAACAAGATGTTCACTGTACAGGTTCTGATGGATACCCGTCCGTACGCAGGCTTCGGTACACGTTTCGTCATCATGAACATCATGATGATCGCCGGTCTGCTCATGACGCTGCAGTACGCAAAGAAGATCAAGGCTGATCCGACAAAGTCCCCGCTGTTCGGCAATGGATTCGATCCGACAGCTGAAGTGGAAGATACAGGCGTCATGACGACAGATGTCGTCATCGACTGGAGAATGATCTGCACGCTGATCCTCTTCGTCGGCCAGTATCTGTTCATCGTCTGGTACGGTATGAAGGGTACAGCGATCTTCGGCTACTCTCTGTTTGAAATGCAGTGCTTTGTCTTCATGGTCATCGCTACGATCATCGGTCTGATCAACGGCATGAGCTGGGACCAGATGGGCGCATCCTTCACGAAGGGTCTTGCCGGTATGGCATTCGTCGGCTTCGTTATCGGTATGGCTCGTTCCGTTTCCCTGGTTCTGGGCTACGGCAACGTTCTGCACACAATCGTCTATGTCATTACACGTCCTCTGATGAACCTGCCGAGGTGGATTTCCTCTGTCGGTATGATGCTGGTTATCGCTCTGATCAACCCGATCATTCCGTCCGCTTCCTCCAAGGCGGCGATCCTCGTTCCGATCATCAAGCCGATCGGCGAAGTTCTCGAAATGCATCCGGAACTCATCGTCCAGGCTTATCAGTTCGGTGACGGCTTCACGAACATCATATCACCTGTTCTGGGCTGGACCGTCGGTTCCCTGGCAATGTGCGGCATCGACTACCCGAAGTGGTTCAAGTGGGCCTTCCCGAGGGTACTGGTGATGCTGCTGATTGCGGCCGTAATCATGGTCTTCCTGACAATGACCGGCTACACAGGCGCATTCTGATCTTTACACACAATCCGGAGAGAGCTTTCTCTCCGGATTTTTATTCCATTGAAAGGAGTATGCATTATGTTTACCAATGAATTCATACAGCAGGCGGCTGCGGAAGTACATGACTATGTCATCGAAATGCGCCGGGAAATGCACAAGCGCGCTGAAGTAGCACCCAACTGTGTCAGAGCCGGTGCGTTCATCCGGGAACAGCTGGATGCTATGGGCATCCCGTGGGAGCCGGTCGAGACCCACGGCTGCTTCGCTACACTTGACAGCGGACGCCCGGGTCCTCATATCGGGCTGCGGGCTGACTTCGATGCCCTGCCGATGCCGGAGGACGAGTGCAACCTGTCGCAGAAGCGCATCGTTATGTCCGACACCCCGGACAAGACCTGCCATGGCTGCGGACATGACGCGCATACAGCGATGCTGCTGGGTGCCGCAAAGATCCTCTCCGCCAACATGGACAAGTTCGACGGCATCATCTATCTTGCGTTCGAAGACGGTGAAGAGAACGGTACCGGATGGCCGGGAATGGAAAAGGTTCTGAAGACCAAGCAGATCGATACCTTCTGGGGCATCCATGTATGGGCGGATCTGCCCAGCGGAACCATCTGCGTCCAGGAAGGACCGCGTATGGCCGGCGGCATCGGTGTCGACATCACCTTCGTCGGCAAGGGCGGCCATGGATCCCGTCCTGACCAGTCCGCCAACCCGGTCTTCATGGCAGCCAACTATCTGAACAACCTGGCTGTTGCCTGGGCGAACCAGATCGACGCGAACGAGACCGTTACCCTCGGCATTACTTCGATCCAGGGCGGCGAAGTATCCAATGTCATCCCGGATACAGCGCATGTCATCGGATCCTGCCGTCTGTTCAACGTAGAAGAAGGAAAGAAGGCCTTCAACATCCTGAAGACCGTAGCGGAGAATACCGCAGCCATGCACAACGGTCATGTTGAATTCGGCCCGCGGTTCATGATGTTCGGCGGTCCTGTCGTCAATGACCCGTACTATGCAGCTCTGGCGGAAGCAGCGCTTCCGGAAGTCCTCGGTGCAGGCGCAGTTGTGAAGTCCCAGCCCTGGTACGCCAGTGAATCCTTCGGCAGATATCTGTCTATGAGCCCGGGTGTATTTGCTCACCTCGGCATCAACAACCCTGCCAAGGGAACCGGTGCTGCCCATCACAATTCGAAGTTCGATGTGGACGAGGATGTTCTCGACATGGGCGTCAAAGCAACGCTGAAGTATGTAGCCACCGTCCTGGAAAAAGGCATCAAGCACTGATTGATTCTTACATTCTCTGAAGATCACCCTGTTCATACAGGGTGATTTTCTTCTTCCTTCTCTTGGCAGCCGGTCATTTCCCTCTCTACAATGGATTCATGAACGCAGTCAGAAGCTATTCCGATGAACAGCTGCGAAGCCTGGTCTTCCCCCTGCTCATCGAACAGATCCTGGGCATCCTCGTCGGTATCCTGGACACCATGATGGTCTCTTCCGTCGGCGAAGCCGCCATATCCGGCGTCTCCCTGGTCAATGAGATCAACTTTCTGGTCATTGTGGTCATGGGTGCCCTGACAACGGGAGGCGCCGTCATTGTGACCCAGTACATCGGTTCCGGCAATCGTTCCTACAGCAACCTTGCGGCAGGACAGCTGGTGCTGATCTCCTCGCTGGTGCCGGCGGTCTTCATGGGACTGGTGCTGGTTCTCCACCGGCAGATCCTGCATCTGCTCTATCCCTCCATTTCTCCCGAAGTCATGCAGGCCTGCATCATCTATTTTGTGATTACAGCGTTCTCCTTTCCCTTCCTGGGCATCTACAACAGCGGCGCTGCCCTGCACCGCTCCATGAACATGACCAATGTGACCATGCGTGTCAGCATCCTGATGAACATCATCAACCTGGCCGGAAACTACATCGGCATCTTCATCCTGCGCATCGGCGTTGCCGGGGTTGCCCTGCCTACGCTGATCTCCCGGGCAGTCGCTGCCTGGATCATCATCCGCAGATGCTTCAGTCCGCAGAACGAAATCGTACTGATGAAGAAGAACATCCTTACAGTGCGTACGGATGTCATCCGGAAGATCCTTTCCATCGCTGTCCCCAACGGAATAGAAAACGGACTCTTCCAGTTCGGAAAAGTCCTCGTTGCCAGCATTGTCGCTACATTCGGCACGTCCCAGATCGCTGCCAACGGTGTAGCGAACAGCCTGGGTACGATCGCCTACATCGCGGACAGTGCGATGGGCATGGCGGTCATCACGGTCATCGGACGCTGTGTGGGCGCCAATGACTACAACGAAGCGAAGTACTATACACGGCGTCTGGTGATGTCCGCTGCCATCATGACCGGCATTGCCAACCTGATCCTCTACCTCACCCTGCCCATCAGTCTGAAGCTGTATACACTCACTCCTGAGGCGGCTGTACTGGTAAGGCGCATCATAACCATCGACTGTGTTGTGGCGACGGTACTGCACTCCGCGGCGTTTGTTCTGCCGAATGCCCTGCGGGCAGCCGGCGATGCCCGGTTTACCATGCATGTCGGGATTCTGTCGATGTTTATCATGCGGCTGCTGGGCGGCTATATCCTCGGCATACGCCTCGGCATGGGTGTCATCGGTGTCTGGTACGCGATGTTTGCGGACTGGGTGGTGCGCATCATCTGCTTTGTATGGCGGTACCGGAGCGGGGAATGGATGAAGTACCGTGTTGTAGGAGAACGGTAGGAAGAAAAAGGTCTGAACCTGTGTTCAGACCTATTGTTTCTTCTCTTCCCTGTGCCTTCGGGTCAGCCGTACAGCATGCATGAGCCGGCTGTAGGCAGCCCGAATGCCCAGCAGACCGAATATGAAGAACGCGGAAGCCATGACGATATTCAACGGATTCAGTCCGTAGGTACGGAAGAACCGTACAGAATCATAGATCATCCTTGCCGCAAAGCACAGGCATACAATGATGATCACAATATCCGTGCTCAGGTCCCAGGAATAGCTTTCCTTTTTCTTCTTGTACAGGCCGAAGAACAGGGTTTCTTCCTCTTCTTCCACCGGTGTTCTCTTTTTATCGTTCATCGCTTTTTCCTTTACCTATATATCATAGCAGAACCGTGCATTTCCTTTCCATCAATGCCATAATTGTTGTGACCACAGCGCTGCAGGTCCTGCAGTTTTGACGGAGGAACTCTATGAAAACAGAAACACGGGTACAGAAAGAACGGTTCAACCGGTTTTCCGTACCGCTCGGATTGCTGGACTATGTCAATCCAGTGTTCTACAGCATTACGATGATCACCATCATCCGCAGTCTCTATCCTGTGATGAATCCACCGTACAGCCGGATCCTGCTGGCCGGTGCCGTCATCTCCATCTTCTTCGGCCTGATCATTCCTACCGGCAAAGTACTGGTCGGGCTGGGCATCGTCCGCTTCCGGATGCCGGTCAGCCTGGTATTCTGCGTCAACACCGGGATTCTGCTGTCCGGCCTGATGATGATCAGGACCGTACTGAATCTGCAGCCGGCCGTGCTGATCCTGCTGACAGCGGTCATCCTGGCTGCGCTGGCGGGAATCTATTCCCGCAGCCGGAAAATCAATACCATCGCTGTCCTTACCGGGGCAGCCGGATATCTGCTGCTGTACTTCTCCCTGATCACGCTGTCCCTGCAGAAGCACGCTGCTCTGCCGGTCGTGCTGTACGCGCTGGCGATCGTTCTGTTCGTGATGCTGTGCGGCATCGGGATCAAAGCGGATCTGAAGAACCCGAAGGTACACTGGGTCATTGAGATTTCCAATGTCCTGTGCCAGTTCTTTGTTGCAGCAGCGACGGTCATACTGTTTTCTGTGTAGGGATTGTATAATACAGCTATGTTCAGACTCTTCGGCATCCTGATCGGTATTCTGGGAACCGCAATGTTCGCTCTGCCTTTCTTTGCGGGCATATTCAATGCCGGCAGTCTGGCAGGCACCTTTCTGTCCCTGGTCCTCCTGCTCGGTTGTCTGTTCGAGGAAAAGCTGCGTGCCGGGAGTATCCGTTACGCATGCAGAGCCGTACAGGCCGGCTATGCTGTATTCTTCTGTGTTACTGCGATTGCCTGCTTCTGCATATACAGGGAATACCGCAATGCGCCTCAGGAAGAGAAGCCTCAGACGGTTGTCGTTCTCGGCTGCGGTCTGGAAGGAGACCGTCCCAGCCTTTCCCTTCTGTACCGGCTGCAGCGGGCTTATGCCTGGCTGAAGGACCATCCGGATGCGCATGTCGTCGTCAGCGGCGGACAGGGCGGGGACGAGATCATGCCGGAAGCCCGGTGCATGGCAGAGTGGCTGGTATCCCACGGCATTGAAGAAGAGCGGATCCATGAAGAAGACCGTGCTTCCACCACCTACGAAAATCTGGCTTTCACCCGTACGGTACTGAAGGAAAATGATCTCCCGGAAGAGATCATCGTGGTATCGAACGGATTCCATATCTACCGGGCCTGTCTGATTGCCCGGAAACAGGGCTATGCCTGCACGGCGCTTCCGGCAAAGACCACCTGGTGGCTGCTGCCGTCATCCGTACTGCGGGAAGTGCTGGGCATTGCACTGGAATGGATCAAGGGCTGAATACTCAGCCCTTGTTTTATATAAGAGGTATACTGCCGATCTCTGTGTAGACCATACCCTGCTTCATTCTTTCGGATTTCATCAGGGAAATCCTGCCGGCTTCCCAGGATACCTCCGGTACATCGATCTCCGGATAGGGGTCTCCTGCTTCGCTCCAGGCTTTCCTCAGAAGGGTGATGTGCGGTACGAACTTCTTCCGGTCGAACGGGATCCCGGCATCGGAGAGTCTGTGCCGGATATCCGCAGTCAGTGCCTGCAGAGCATCGTTCTCTTTGACACCGCACCAGTACAGCTTGCGGAAGACACCAATGCCCTGCAGTGCCAGAACAAACCGGTCCCTCTGTATCTCTTCCAGCAGATCCAGGATCCCGTCCGGATCCGGATATTCCCCGATATAGGCCAGTGTAATGTGCAGATTGTCCCGGATATCGTAGTTTCCCCGCAGTCCGGCCTCCCACATCCGGTTCTGCACTTCCACAAGCGCGTCCCGTGCCTGTTCATCCGGGAGAACAGCCAGGAACAGTCTCATGATCGCTGCAGACGGCAGACATACCGGTCGCCGTCCTTTTCATATCCCATCTTTGCCAGGTATTCCTTGTGGTGCTCCACAGGACCCCGGTATACCAGTGTATGGATGCCTTCCCCGGGCAATTGTTCCTGAAGGAACACACCGACCGAGAAATCGCGGAATTCCGGTACGGAGTAGTCCAGCAGGATCTCCATCGTACCGTTCTCCGTCCTTGCGGCAAATACCGCTGCCGGACGCTGTTCGCACTGGATGAAGCGGATATCATCCGCCGCAGACAGATCCAGGGAGATACCGGGGAAACAGGCCTGGATATCCGGCGCATGTACCTCCAGGAAATGCTGAAGATACAGATCATCCGGCTTCACGCGTACAATCTCGAAGTCCCTGCGGGTATGCATCATCTTCCACAGAAAGCGCAGATTGATGCCGACAAGGCAGATGTTCATCAGCGCTGTAGGATAGGAACGGATGATCAGCGCGTATACCGCAAAGATCACACTGCCGACCGTATTGACCACCCTCAGCTTGAACACTGAAGTCATCAGAAACGATACAAGCACCAGAAACGAACCAAGATAACCGAACAGTTCAATCCATGACATAGCTTCTTCCTCAACGATTGCACACAACCGGATGCGGCACGTAGCATTCTTCCAGATACTGGATGTCTTCCTTGCTCAGAGAGACCTCAAAGCATCCCAGCGCATCCATCAGATACTTCTCCTTGGTAATGCCGATGATCGGCGACGCCGCACCCTTTGCGAATTCCCAGGCCAGGCAGACGCTGACCATCGAACAATTGTACTTCTGTGCCAGTTCCCACACCCGTCCGGCAATGATTCTATCGGCTTCTTCCGTACGGTCATAGCGGGTGCCTTCCCGGCTGTCCATCCCGTACCGCTCCGTTTCCGCCGACCAGTTCTTTCTGGCCAGCCTCCCGGCTGCGAACGGGGCGAACGGGGTACGGGAAACCCCGAACTGTTCAGCGACAGGAATCAGATCGCGTTCGTCCTCCCGGTAAACCAAAGAATAATGGTTCTGCAGGGTCGTGAACGGCCGGTATCCGAGCATCTTCGCCTTCCAGCAGTACTCCGCGAACTGATAGCCGTACATCGCACTGGCACCGTAGCAACGGATCCGTCCTGCCTGCACTTCTTCGTTCAACGCACGCAGCGTCTCTTCCACCGGTGTACCGTAGTCAAAACGGTGCAGCACCAGCAGATCAATGTAGCCTGTACCCAGACGTTCCAGGGAACCGGTGATTTCCCGGTGTATGGCTTCCGGAGACAGGCGCCCTTCGTTGAAATAGCACTTTGTCGCAATGACAATCTCTTCCCGCTTCAGCCCTTTCAAAGCTTTCCCGAGGAACTCTTCCGATGTACCGTCCGAATAATTGTTGGACGTATCAAAGAAATTGATACCCTGCTCATACGCTTTCCGTATGATCCTCTCGGAATCCTCATAACCCAGTGTCCACCGGTACTCGCCCCGTCCGGGTTCTCCGAACGACATGCAGCCCAGGCAAAGACGTGAAACCTTCAGATCCGAGTTTCCCAATACTGTATATTCCATATATTCATTATAAAACAGCACTTTATTGTTTACTGAATGAACCATGATAGTGTTAAGATAGTATGGTGTTACTTCGGGGGATAGACAAATGACAGCTCAAAATGCAAACAACAACTCTGTATTCAATATCCCGGCGTTCTGGAAAGCACAGCAGCTGGACTGGCGGA
The DNA here is from genome assembly GCA_017420505.1 of Solobacterium sp. Lineage (GTDB taxonomy): Bacteria > Bacillota_I > Bacilli_A > Erysipelotrichales > Erysipelotrichaceae > Bulleidia. The sequence goes on from JAFOIY010000204.1 coordinate 9,678, forward strand.
TCACCGTCGTCCGTACATCGCTGGAACGTCTGGGCTACAAAATGATTCTGCCGTATCTGACGCTTTACATCGTTCTGCTGGGAGCGACCAAGACACAGTACGGCCTCATCAACTCGCTCGGTATGGTCATGGGCGGTATTCTCGCCCCGACGATCGGCTCCATCATTGACCGCAACGGTCCGAAAAAGGTATACATCTTCGGTATTCTCGTCCTGGTCGGCGGCTATCTGGCGCTGGCATCCGCGAAGGTATGGCAGGTCGCCGCGCTGGGTCTGTTCCTGCATGCTATGGGACAGCGTCTGGGCGGACAGAGCTGCGCAACGATCTGCGGCAACTGCCTGGCCAACTGCGACCGTGCCAAGGGCATGCTTGTCTGTGAATCGCTTGCGGCGGGTGTGCTCGGTATGATCGGTCCGATGATCTCGGGCTGGATCCTGGTCAATCTGATGGGTGTCACCGGAACACCGACGGATCCCAACACCATCCGTCCGCTGTTCTTCATCGCTCTGTTCTTTACGGTCACATCACTGCTGATCATCATCTTCAAGCTTTCGTTCCGCAGCTGGGGCGGCCATGTACGCAAGAACAATTCCGTCCTGCAGGATGGTATTGCGATCCTGAAGGCAGACAAGAACTGCCGCAAGTGGCTGCTGATCTCCGCTGTCAACGCAATGCCGATGGCGATGGTCATTCCCTATGTTCAGGTTTTCGCTGCGGAAGCAAAAGCCGCGGATGCCGCAACACTGGCCGGTATGGTCACCGCAACTGCGCTGACTTCCGTTCTGTGCGGATACGTCATCGGTGTCATCAGCGATAAATACGGACGCAAGCCGGTGCTTCTGTTTACGATCGTTATGTATCTGCTCGGACTCGGTCTGCTCATTACAACAAAGACGATGTCCGTGCTTCTCATTGTCGGTATGCTCGCCGGTTTCCAGGAAATCGGTGCAACGGTTTCCGCGTCCATCCAGAACGAACTCGTTCCGCACAGGATCATGGGCAGATGGATCGGTGCGGTAGGCATGTTCTCTTCGATCTTCAGTGCAGCCATGGCAGCCCTCAGCGGCATCATCTATGACGGCATCGGCGGCAAGTGGGTATTCATCATCTACATCTTATGTGAACTCGTGATCCGTATTCCGCTGCTGCTGAGCATGCCGGAAACACTGAACACACCGGTGGACGCCGAGAAGTTCGCAGGAATCTAATATCCGTATTTACTCAGAATCAACGGCTGCATCCAGCAGCCGTTTTCTGTTCCCTGCTTTTCCCGTACAGTCTGTATTGTGTATACTGAATCTGTATGACAGAACACAGTAAAGTAAACCGGATCACGGAAGGCAATATCCCCCGCCAGCTGCTGGCCTATTTCTTCCCGCTGCTGATCGGTTCGGTATTCCAGACCCTCTACAACACTGTCGACAGTATCATTGTCGGCCGTTTTGTCGGTGCCACTGCCCTGGCGGCTGTCGGTGGATCCGGCATTGCCATCGGTCTGCTCATCGGGTTCTTCATGGGTGTCGGAGCCGGCGGTACCGTCATCATTTCCCAGTATTACGGTGCCCAGAATGAAGAGAAGCTCTCCAAAGCCGTACATACACTGATCACCATGGCACTGATTCTCGGCACTGTAATGTCCGTTCTCGGCCAGTTCGCTGCCCGTCCTCTGCTCAGGCTGATCAAGATGGATCCGGAAATCCTGGATCTATCGGTACTCTACCTGCGCATTATCTTCGGCAGTCTGCTGTTCTTTACCATCTACAATCTCGGAGGTGCGATCCTGCGGGCGATCGGGGATTCCAAGCGTCCCCGCAACTATCTGATCCTTACCTGCATCCTGAACATCTTCCTGGACCTGCTGTTTGTACTGGTCCTGCAGATGAGCGTAGCCGGTGTGGCCATCGCTACAGCAGCTTCCGTTGCGGTATCTTCCTTCCTGGTTGCCAACGCACTGATGCGTACAGACGATATCTACCGGGTGAGCATCCATCATCTCGGCATCGATCTTCCTGTCCTGAAGGAAATCATCCGGATCGGTCTGCCGGCCGGCGGGACTTCCATGGCCTACACACTGTCGAACATGATCATCCAGTCGGCCGTCAACAGCTTCGGTGCTGCTTTTACCGCAGCCTGGGTAGCGTTCGGCAAGATCGACAATGTCATCTTCATGATCCAGGGTGCCTTCGGTATGTCCGTCACTACCTTTGTCGGTCAGAACTACGGGGCCGCAAAGTACGGCAGAGTAAAGGAAAGCATCCGGACAGGCATTCTGATGAGTGTATCCATCACACTGGTGCTCAGTATACTGATGTATGTGTTTTCTCCTACGATGATTGCCTGGTTTGCGGAAGAACCGCATGTCATTGAAATCGGCACTTCTGTCCTGCGTGTCTGCGCACCGTTCTATTTCATGTACGCGTTCATAGAGATCCTTTCCGGCGCCATCCGGGGATCCGGAGAGGCCCTCGCCCCGATGGCCATCACCCTGGTCACCATCTGTGCCATGCGTTTTGTCTGGATCTATCTCGTTGCCCCGCGCCTCGGCGGTACCATAGAAGCCATTACAGCCTGCTATCCTGCAACGTGGATCTTTGCGGCTGTTGTCTTTATCCTCTACTACAGCAGCTACCGGAAGCGCTTCCGTACGGATGGCTGACAACCTCCTCGTTTCCGGCTATAATATAGGAAAGGAGAGTCTGCAGGATACCATGCCGGGTATTCTGCAGCAGGAGGTACATAATAATGGCAGAAAAAATGACGGTTGAGCGTGCAAAGGAAGTCCTGGCAGGCCAGGGTTTCCACTGTTCCCAGGCTGTTGTCATGCATGCATGCGAAGTGCTCGGGTTGGACAAGGATCTGTTGCTGAAGGTATCCGGCGGTCTGGGCGGCGGCTGCTTCCACGGTGACATCTGCGGCTGCGTCAGCGGCGCAATCATGGCGATCGGTGCCGTCTACGGCTATAACCAGCCGTATTCCGCAGAACAGAATGCAATCCTCGTCGCCAAGCTGACGGAATTCGAGAAGAAGTTCGAAGCCAAGCATGGTTCCCTCATCTGTAAGGACCTGCTAGGCGGCTACAGCTTCGCTGTACCGGAGGAAGCGAAGAAGATTATGACCGAAGGTCTGACGAAGAACTGCCCGGCTCTGGTAGCCAGTGCATGTGAAATCCTGGATGAAATTATCCTGCCCAAAGAGTAATCTCCACTGAAAAAGGTGCGGTTCGTGTGAACTGCACCTTTTTTCTTTGCCTTATTCCCGCAGTGTACGTTCTCTCTCCAGCGCTTCCTGCTTGCCGCGGATTCTGCCCAGTCCGTACATCAGCAGCGTTGCGCACAGCAGATTGATCCAGCCGATGCTTTGCCTGTTGATTGAATTGACCAGTCCGATCAGCAGGTTGGCAATGCCGATGATCCGCAGCGAGAGCCCGATCCGGTCCAGATGCTCGATCCGGGAGTCCATATCGGAGAAGAGGTCAAACGGACCGTATTCATTCCTTTTCCGGAAATAGATCCACTGGACCACCCTGCCGATGTATTCCGCACCGGTTTCTTCCATGAAGCTGATGTAGCCATCATCCGGTTTCTTCATCTCCAGCCTCACAGTATACTCCTCCGGCGCGCAGCGTTCGAAGGTATAGCTGCAGAAGCCGACACCGCACAGTACCCAGCCTTCATCCGCCATTTCATTCAGCCAGTCTTCTTCCTTGTCAAAGTCCCAGACAAAGAACCATTTCCATACTGTCTTCTTCTCCATGATCATCTTTCTCCTTCCAGAACGGCATCCCCGTTCTCCACCAGCTCCCTGAGCCGTTCGATTTCATTTGCCAGAATATCCAGACCGAGATCGGTCAGCTGATATTCCTTCTTCCGGCTGCCGCTTTCCACCGGCAGTTGCTCGATCCATTTCTTGTCCACCAGGCTGTTCAGCGCACCATACAGCGTTCCCGCTGCAAGGCGGACCCTTCCGTGCGACATCTCTTCTGCCTTCAGCATGATTCCGTATCCATGGTTCGGACGGTACAGTGCCAGCAGAATGTAGAATGTCGTCTCCGTCAATGCTATATTCTCATACATAGAATCACCTCTATCGTTATCCGTTATATCGTCTCTCGATATATCGCAATCACAATATATCGCATGCCGATATATATGTCAACAGAGAAATACAAAAAACCGGATATTTCCGGTTTTCTGCATCAGATGGGTGAATATTTCTTTGCCGGCCGGTCATCCTGGTGGCGGATCATGCCGTAGCGGCGCTCAGGATCGATGTATTCAAAGCGGTGCCGCAGGTAGATATGATCCGCCGGAATCTTGGCGATCAGGGTTACAAAGCATTCTTCATCCGCGTGAGCATCCAGGTAATGATCGATCTCCGTCATGATCCTGTCCGCAATCCCGCGGCGCTGGTATTCCTTGTCCACCATAATATCGTTGACGCTGAAGCAGATACCTCCGTCGTCTATGACTCTTCCCATACCGATCAAGCGATCACCGTCCCATACGGAGCAGACAAAGGAAGAGCCTTCCAGTGCCCGTATGATACGCTGTTCGCTTTTCCTGCCGCCCATGCCTGAGCGCAGGCGCAGGCTGTTGTACTGTTCCGGATCGGGCAGTCTGTTCGTAAATTCCAGTTCCATAGGGTCCTCCTCAATACGCATAGTGGTCATAGCTGATGTAGTAGAGTGTACCGTCCTCCGGGAGTTCGTTCCAGAAGGACTCCTTGGGCAAGAAGCTGAAATCCAGGCAGTAGTGCTGCAGTTTCGGATCGAAGATACTGCCGTCCGGCATATTGTTGGAGTAGTGCAGATCCAGTACCTGCTCATACTGCTTTTCGGTATAGGCCGCATGCCGGCCGTATACATATACCGTGAACTCCACGTAGACCGTATTGGTGCTCAGGTCCACTTTTCCGGTCTGTATATACTCTCTGTCGAAGTCTTCGACTTTCATATAGTCGAAGTAATGCTCATCGTAGTAATTGTCAGGCCTTTCGTCATACGGAATGTCTTCTTCCGGCAGTACGCTGATGCTGTAAGCTGTATACTCGCCGTAGGCTTTGACGAATTCATCCCAGGTACTGCCGACGGTGATGCCCTTCGTAGTTGTATAGACTTCATCCTCGCCGTAGTAGACCCAGCCCCCTTCGTAGAACGGGTTCATCAGACTGCCTTCCGGATCACCGTTCTCATTCAGGTACAGATATTCTTCCAGAGGAAGGTACCCTTCCGGTGCAGCGGTATCCGCAAAAGCAGGAGTACGGTTGTAGAACACCATCCCGGTCAGTGCCACCGCAATGGCCGCAGCACCTGCAAGGATCTTCCCGACCGGGCTCTTTTTCTTCCGCTGCTCCGGCTTTCTGGCAACGGTCTTCTTTGCATGATATTCCGTGCGTACCGGTTCTTCCTCTTCGTCATCCCACCAAAGGCTGTTGTTCTGCTGTTCCTGCTGCTGTACTGCCATGGATCCTGTCCTCCGTACATGTTCCATTGTAGCATATCGCTCAGCAATGCATATTTATGCAGTGCCGGATCATATCATTCCGGCAGCTTTACCAAAGCGGCCAAGAAGCTGTTTATGACTCCCCAAGGGTTAAGCAAGTCCATAAAAAGCCTGGAAGAAGAACTGGGCACAGAGCTTCTCAGCAGATCATCCAAAGGCGTCTCACTGACGGAAAACGGACATGTTTTTTTGGAATCCGCGCAAAGCCTGTATGATCAGCTCATGACCATGCAGCACCTTTTCACAAAGGAGACAGACAAAAAGGAAGGAAAACTGACAGTAGTTGTTCCCCCTTATACACTGGAGCCGGAACGGCTGGACTATCTGCTGGATTACAGTAAATACCATCCGGCAGTCAGAGTAGAGATCTGCGAGAAAAACGATCTGCTTATCGATCAGGACGTTGAAGACGGGAAAGCCGATATCGGGATCACTTTGCTGCCTGTCAATACAGAACTGATGAACGTTTATCCCGTCAGAGCCATCAGCTACTGTGCATTGGTCTACGAAGGGCATCCCCTGTACAGCAAAGGAGAAATATCCTTTCAGGACATCAAGAACGAAAAGATCATCATTGAGAACCAGGATTCCAAAGTCAATCATCTCTTCAAAAAGATATGTGCCGATTACGGATTCAAACCGAACATCAGCTATGAAGCGTCGGACTATAACAAAATACAGTGGATGGTGCACAAAGAGATGGGAATCGGAATCGTACTGCAGAATTATCCTGGCCGCGCCTTATACAACAATACTCATGAACTCTGTTTTTATGAAGGCTTTGTATGCAAGCGTGTGCTGATCACCAGAAAACCTGAATCCATTGCCGTAGGCGTGTTTCTTGATTGCCTGCGCAACGGCCGGGTCCTGGCTGGCTGAAACCGTGTCAGTTAAGCAGATCTCCCTTTCTGTTTTTCCTCTTCCCCTATTTCTGTTCCCGTGTTATGATTCTTTATACACTACGGGGTCGTAGCTCACCTGGGAGAGCGCATCGCTGGCAGCGATGAGGTAGAGAGTTCGAGTCTCTTCGGCTCCACTGCATCTAGGGAAACGCTGTGTTTCCCTTTCTTTGTATAAGGAGAAAAACAATGTCAAAAGGATTCATAACAATTGCGACCGGTGATGAGCAGTATTACAGGATCGCGTACAATCTTCTCCTTTCCTACCGGGCCTTTTCCAAAGACCCTGTGCCGTTTGCGCTGCTCTGTGACAGGGAGAACGAGTATACAGCACAGTTTGACCAGGTAATCATCATGGAGCACCCCTACCGTTCCTATCTGGACAAACTGCGCTTCCCCCTGTACACACCGTTCGACGAGACCATCTTCATCGACGCAGACTGCCTTGCCTACCGGGATCTGAATGATTTCTGGGATTCATTTGCCGGCGGCTCTTACTTCTCCGTATTCGGAGAGGATCTTCCTGTAGATTATGCCTACGGCTGGTTCAAACCGGAAGATATGGGAGAGTTCAAGGACAGGATCCACATTATTCCGGAATTCATCGGCGGTGTCTACTACGTACGGAAATGCCCGGAACTGACGGAATTCATGAATACCGTGGACTATGTTCATGAGCACTACTATGACTACCGGTTCCGCCAGTTCACCGATCCCTGCGATGAACCCGTCTTTGCGTTGTCCTTAGCTGCGCACGACCTCCATACAGCCGGAAACCGGACGCTGGACATCTGCTTCTACCCCCACAATACGTATTTCAAAGCAGATATATCGGAGCAGAGCATCGCCTACAGGGACGTATATCACCCGGAACGCGGCCTGATCACGGACAGCTGGATGATCCACTGGGGCAGCGGAAATACCCGCAGACCGCGCTACAAGCTGGAAGTATACCGTTTGAACCGGCTCATTAAAGGAAGAAAAACCGGCAGAGTACACAGCGCTGCAGCCTACGGCACGCTGCATGCCGTACACTTCACCAAGCGGGCTGTCCGTTACATCCGGAAGCACATCGTAAAGGGATAGCCAACTCACAGAGTCAGGAATGACTCTGTTTTTGTATAATAAAGTCAGGATCAGGAGGTACCGGCAATGCATTTCTCCACCAGTACTCAGAAAGAGATCGACAGCCTGTATAAAAACAGAAAGCATATTGAACTGACCATCGGTGTCCTGAAGGACGGACAGAAGGAAATCATCCACTGGGGACCGGACAGGAAGGAAAGCGATGAAGTGCTCGTCTATCCTGTCGGTTCCATCTGCAAGCCGTTCACTGCTTCTCTGCTGGCGAAGTATATCAGCGAAGGGAAGCTGGATCTCAATGTGCCCATCAACCAGTACATATCCGGACTGCCGGAGCGGTATTACCCTTCCCTGGAGAAGCTGGCAACCCACACATCCGGCTATACAACGCAGCCCTATACCTTCTGGACAACCATCCCCTTCTTTCTGAAGATGAACAAGGAAGGCGGTCTCTTCCACACCAATCCGTTCCGGGGATATCCCACGGAAGAAGGCATGCTGAAGATCATACGGGATACGGTCCTGCAGGACAAAGAGTATCAATTCGTATACTCCAACATCGGCATGAGTATTCTGGGCTATATCGTAGGACAGGTGAACGGAGAAGGCTTCTGGGACAGCCTGACGCATTATATAGAGAATGACCTCGGACTGAAGAACACTCTCCTGGGCAATGTGGATCTGAAGGGCTATGACCGCAAAGACCAGCCCTGCAGATGCTGGCAGTGGGAAAAGGAAGACGTAATCGCTCCTGCCGGCGCCCTGAACGCAACCATGGAGGACCTGCTGGACTTCGCGGCCATCAACCTGGACGGCTCCCGGCCCTACCTGGACCTCTGCCACAGCGTCCACGGACCCTGTGAAAAGAACGCAGACAGCGGCCTTGCCTGGCGCCTTGAGAAGGATGCCCCGATCAGCTGGCATACAGGTTCCGCCGGCGCCTTCAGCGCCTGGCTCGGCATGAACCGGGAAGAGAAGACAGCCGTAGCTGTAGGCATCAACTACGGTCTGGTCAATGCAGAACAGATCGGTTTCTCCATCCTGAAGAACGATCTCTGATTCATACAAGACAAGATGATAACTGACACACCACAGGAGGTATGTATATGTCTGGAAAATGGAAACGTATCATTCCCGTTCTCACCTCTTTGTTCATGATTGCCTGTACGGGAGGCAATGAACCGGAGCAGAAAGAAACCTGGGATCTTGCCGGCAAGACGTTCTACAACACTGTAGATGAATACGACAATCTGGACCATGCCCGGGTCTGGTTCGGCAAGGACGGCAGCTTTGTACTGACGGACGACTTCTACGACGGATACTACGAAATGTCCGGTACCTGGTCCATCAGTGAGAATGTGATTACCCTCAATGTAGAAAAGACCGGTGTAGGGAACTATGAGAAGGTCCTCTTCGAGATCCAGGATGAAGACACCATCGTTCTGAAGACGATGATCGCCGGATCGAAGTCCGACGATGTATTCACCACCACGAAACCCGTCACGGACGGTTCCGGAAAAACCAACAATGAACCGCACGGTACCGTCGAATGGAAGAAGGATTTCACCATCACCGACGGCCATAACAAGTACTACAACACGACCAGCCACGGTCTGGATCCGTCCTACATCGATCTGTATGACGATGGAAGCTTCCTGTTTGTCGACGTTGTCGGCATGGGCGCGGAGCAGATCGTCGGTACCTACGGCCAGGAAGGCGACGTGCTGATGTTCAGCAACTTCACCAACAAGTTCTACGACTGGAACGGAGAAGAAGTCTACAACATGGAGATGCGGATCATTGACAATGATACCCTGGTCCTGATGGTGGACCTGCAGGGTTCCATGACCGGTGATGTCTTCACCACCAGCGGAGAACTCCCGGAAGGTCTGGATACCTGGACGGTGCACAAAATCTTCACCCACACCCCAATCGAAGGAACACCGGAAGCCTTCCTTCCTACCCTGGAGCTGAACAAGGACGGCACCTTCGTGTTCACGGAGAACGTCTATGCCGGAATGGCACACTACAGAGGCACCTGGACGGAGACCGCAGGCGGCTATATCGTCTGTGACGCAACGGACAACAAAGAACTGCAGGGCTTTGCCGGGCAGGGTGTGGAAACCATCATCTTCGAGTATGCAGAGCCCAATACGCTGATGCTGAATACCGATCTCTGCATGTCCCTGAAGGGCGATACCTTCAATCTCAGCATTGTGGAATAACGGAGGAGCACAATGAAAACCTTTTATCCCGAATACCTGTTCAAGGACGCACCGAATACCGAAGACGCTGCCAATGATCAGCTGGATCTGCTGGTGGACGGCTGCCACGTCTACGGTACACTCTACTATCCGGCTTCTGTCTTCGAAGGCCCGCGTCCTGTTGTCGTCTTCTTCCACGGCTTCCCGGGCACGACGCACATGGATGATGTCATCCTGGCACTGCGCCGGTGCGGCTGTGTCGTTATGACCGTCTATCACCGCGGTGCCTGGGGAAGCGATGGAAAGTACCTTGTCTCCCACTGCATTGAAGACGCCGCAGCCGTCCTGGACTATATCCGCTCCGATGCCTTTACCCAGGCATACCGTACCGATCCGGATCATATCTACTTCATCGGTCATTCCATGGGCGGCAATACGGTCATCAATACCGCAAAAAACCACAGCGGCATCAAAGGCCTGATCCTGTTTGCTCCGTATGATCCCACCCTCCCTGCACGCTCAGGAAAGAAAGAACTGCTCTATGAACTGCTGTCGATCGGACTGGTCATGCATACAGACGGTGTAGAGGCGATGGCCAAGGATATATTCGACCATCCTGAATATGAATTCGTTCAGGCCGCGGATGCCCTGAGGGATACCGATATCTGCCTGCTGACCGGTTCTCTGGACGAAGTGGCTTCCTACAGCGATCAGGACCGTGTTTTCTGGGAAGCCCTGTCCGCACGCCCTTCCGATGCGCTGCGCCGGAAAAAGGAATACTGCAGCGGACACGGCTTTGAGAACGTCCGTATGGAACTGGCGGAAGACGTCGCCGCATTCATCGCAGAAAGCCTGAAAGCATAATGCATATGGAGAATCTTATCGGAATCATCATTGCGGTCCTGGTCACCTGTGTGCTCCTGATCGTATCCAATTCCTTCTTCAGGCGCATCCTGAAGGACAATACCCGCCTCCCGCTGAAATTCCTGCACAGTACGGTCAACTTCATCATTATCATCATCGGTGTCTACACCGTACTGAACATGATCACCCTGACCAAGGAATTCAGCACGATGCTGCTGCAGAGCAGTACTTTGATCATTGCCATTGTTACCTTTGCGGCCCAGCAGACCCTTGGCAATATCATTGCCGGCTTCTCCCTCTCCATTACCCATCCCGTAGAGATCGGCCACAAAGTGCGCATTGTATCCGGCGGTTCCATCGTCGCTGAAGGCATCATCAAGGACATCACCATCCGCCATGTTGTCATCCAGCAGTATGACGGCCAGACCTGCATTGTCCCCAACAGCCTGGTGGACTCTTCCGTGATCGTCAATACGAACTATCTGGACCGGGTAGGCAATTATCTGGAATTCCAGGTCGGCTACGATACCGATCTGGAGAAAGCCCGTTCCATCATCCACGGTCTCCTTGCCAAGGAGGACGCCGTGCTGAACAAGGATGTCCGGATCTACACCAGCAAAGTGACCGACAACGGACTTCTGCTGAAGTTCACCGTCTGGACAGCCACCATTGACGAAAACTATGTTGTCTGCAGCAATCTTCGGGAAAACATCGTCCAGGCCTTCCTTCAGGAAGGGATCAATGTACCCTATCAGACCATTACGGTTACCGCGGTCCAGGACAGCTGAAACCATGAAAACACTTTCATGAATTCAGGTATTGCGCTCTGTTTTCCGTGTGTTAAAATACCGATGATAAGAAGGATTTCCACCCTTTGGGTGAGACCCTTTTTTTGAAAAAGTAAAGGAGGACTCTATGAACCGGTATTCTCTTCTCAGTATGAAAGATCTGACCAAGGAGGATATTCTCCAGATCCTCGATGATGCTTTGCTGTTCGGTACAGAATTCAAAGATTGGCAGCTGCCTTGTTCCAAGGCTCTGGTTGCCAATCTTTTTTTCGAAGCATCGACGAGAACACATTATTCCTTTGAAAGCGCAGAGCTGCAGCTCGGCTGCAAGCCTGCAGATATCGATGTAGGCAAGAGTTCCATCACCAAAGGCGAAACCCTCTACGACACCGTCAAAGTGCTGGAGTCCATCGGCTATGACGCCGTAGTCATCCGCCACTCCCAGGACGCCTACTACAAAGAACTGGAAAACATCAACATCCCCATCCTGAATGCCGGAGACGGCCAGGGTGACCATCCCACACAGTGCCTGCTGGACCTGCTCACGATGTACCAGGAGTTCGGTACCCTGGAAGGCCTGAAGGTTGTCATCTGCGGCGATATCCTGCACAGCCGGGTTGCTGCATCCGACAAGGAAGCCCTGGAAAAGATGGGTGCCGAAGTCCGCTTTGCCGGACCGGAGATCTGGCGCCGGGAAGGCTTCACACCGGTGGAGCTGGACGATGTCATTGAAGACGCGGATGTTGTCATGATGCTCCGGATCCAGAAGGAAAGAGGATCCGCTGTGGATATGAGCGATGAAGAGTACCTGGAACGCTACGGCCTGAACAAGACACGCTACGCCAGAATGAAGGATACCGCCATCATCATGCATCCGGGACCCATCAACCGCGGTGTCGAGTTTGACACGGATCTGGTGGAAGCCCCGAAGAGCCGCTACTTCAAACAGATCCAGAACGGTGTCCTGGTACGGAAAGCTGTACTGAAGAGAGCCTTCGGCTTCGCTCCGTTCACAAAGGAGAACGCATGAAGCGCGTGATCCGGAACGGATCGGTACTCTATCACGGAGAACTTGTTTCCTGTGATGTTCTCTTCGATGAAGAACAGATCCTCGCTGTAGAGGAGCACATAGATACCGATGCGGAAGAGATCGACGCAGCAGGACTTACCGTACTGCCCGGTCTGGTGGATGTGCATGTACACTTCCGCGAGCCCGGCTATGAGCAGAAGGAAACCATCGCGACAGGAACAGCTGCGGCTGCTCACGGCGGCTTTACTACGGTCTTCCCCATGCCGAACCTGAACCCGTTCCCGGACAATCCGGAAACGGTAAAGGAGTACCTGCAGCTGATCGCCCGTGACGGGATTGTCCACGTACATCCCTACGGAACGATCACCTGCGGTGAAAAGGGCAGAACCGTAACGGACTATACCGCACTGAAGGAACTCGGCATCCGCTGGTTCAGTGATGACGGGGTCGGTGTCGCAGACGAAGACGTAATGCGCCAGGCACTCCTCCGTGCAAAGGAGAACGATGTCCTGATCGCCTGCCACACCGAGGACATGGACTACCGCAAACCCGGCTCCTCCGTACAGGAAGCCCCCTACGCAGAAGAACACGGTTGGGCAGGCATTCCCAATGCCTGTGAAAGCGCACAGCTGAGCAGAGACCTGCAGCTGGCTCTGGAAACCGGAGCCCGCTACCACGGCTGCCACATCTCTGCCAAGGAGAGTGTAGAAGCGCTGCGCTCCATCAAAGCACAGGGCGCCGATGTCACAGCCGAAGTCGCTGCGCATCATCTCCTGCTGGAGAATACCGATGTACGCGGCACCAACTGGAAGATGAACCCGCCCCTGCGCACCCATGAGGACCGTATGTCGCTCATTGAAGCGCTGGAGGACGGTACACTGGACTTCATCGCCAACGATCATGCACCGCATACCCTTGCGGACAAGGAAAAGCCGATGGCCGAGGCTGCCTTCGGCATCGTCTCGCTCGAGACTTCCTTCCCGCTGCTCTATACAGAATTCGTTTACTGGCAGAAGCGCTGGACACTGGCTCAGCTTGTTGACTGGATGAGCGGAAAGCCGGCAAAGCGCTTCGGTCTGGAGAAGCGCGGACAGATCGAACCGGGCTGGCACAGTGACCTGATCCTGGTGGATCTGGAACACGAAACCCGGATCGATGCCTCACAGTTCCTGTCCAAGGGCAGGAATACCCCGTTTGATGGCTGGACGGTCCACGCAGCCGTCAAAGAAACCATTGTAGACGGTGTTGCCGTCTGGAAAGGAGAATGAATGGAACGGTATCTTGTACTGGAAGACGGATCATTCTACCAGGGAGAAGCACTGGGTTCGGATCATTTCCGCACCGGTGATCTGATCTTCAATACCAGCATGACCGGATATCAGGAAATCATCACCGACAGTGCCAATGCCGGTATGATGGTCGTCATGACCTACCCGCTCATCGGTGCCTACGGCATCAACCGGGAAGACAATGAGAGCCTGCACCCTGCTCTCTCCGGACTCATCGTCCGCACAGCAGCGGACAAGCCCTCCAACTTCCGCAGCGAAGAAACCCTGGAGAGCTATCTGAAGCGGATGGACATTCCGGCCATCCAGGGTGTCGATACCCGTGCCATCGTGCGCCGTCTGCGGGAAAAAGGCACCATGCGTGCCGGTTTCTGCAGCACAGCAGACGAAATCCCCGCACTGGTGGAAACCCTGAAAGCCGGCACACAGAAAGAACATCCTGTCCGTACCGTTTCCACCCGCAGCACCTACCCGGTGCCCGGCAGAAGCCACAAGGTTGTTGTCATCGACTACGGTGTCCGGCTGAGTA
>JAFOIY010000024.1 GCA_017420505.1 Solobacterium sp.
AGTTCCTTACCTGCATAGCGAAGATGGAACGGCTCCGTATCCCTGCTGAGCAGAAAGCCGTACCGGTACGCATTCTCCTTCAGCCATTCCGCTTGTTCCGTCCGTACAAAGAACGCATCATCTAGTCCTTCGACACACAGATCGACCGCATAGCCCAGCTGGTGATCATCCTGTCCGGGAAGAATGGCGGTTTTTCCTTCTTCATAGAGCGCTGTCTGCTCATCATACGACACATAGCCGCGGTAGATCTTCATGAAGCCGCATCCATTTCCTTCCGGGAAAGCGGATTCCGCTGCATCGCACAGAGCAGCCAGAGGCTCCTGCAGCATCGGGCTGACATATACTGTACCAATGGTCAGTGCCGGATCTGCTTCCAGCAGCCCCGCAGGCTGACGCATCGAAACAGTGAAACCATTGCCGGTATAGCATTCCGGATTGCCGGCATTGTCGACCAGCTCTGTTCCTTCTGCGTAAGGATCTTTGCCTGTCAGCCAGGCGGACAGTTCATCATAGGTATAATGGTTCAGATAGCGGATCAGTGTCTCCGTATCCATCACATCGCGGGTCTCCTCCACCATCCTTACAATCAGTCCCGGCGGCTGGTCCCAGGCAAATTCACTGAGCTGCTTGTACTCCGCTGCGTGGTAGATATTGAACCCTTCCTCCGCAATGAAGGACATGAATACATTAGGCGCAATGGAATATTCGATCAAGTATTCAATCTCTTCTTTATTGAGATACTTCCTGATCATTTCCCGGCTTCGTCTGTCCTGGTACGGATAGCGGGTCAAGGTATCATAGTGCAGGTTCATGATGAACATGCATACACCTGAAAACAGGACAAGGAATCCAAGGAATACCCTCGTCCAGATTCTGCGTTTTCCTTCACTGAGCAATTCCGTATTCATATGCATGTATTATATCATTCCTCACTGTGCAGCGCTTCATAGACTTTGTGTGCAGTCTGCACCGGCACGACGGAAGCGATTTCCTCCTCCGTTGCATTCTTCAGTCTGGTAAAGCTGCCGAAGGTCTTCAGCAGCAGCTTCCTCCGCTTCGGCCCGATGCCTTCCACTTCATCCAGGATGGATTTGGTCTGTGCTTTGGCTCGCAGTTTCCGGTGATAGCTTATGGCTGTCCTGTGCACTTCATCCTGCATACGCGCAAGCAGAAAGAACAGTCCGGAGTCCTTGTCGATATCATAGGTGTCATGTTCCCGGTTCATGAGGGCGTTGGTATTGTGATGACTGTCCTTGACCAGGCCCAGTACACTGATCGTGTCATTCAGCCCCAGTGAGTCAATGATTTCCGCCGCTGCGTCGATCTGCAGCATACCGCCGTCCACGAGTACAGCATCGGGCATTCTGCCGCCGTCCTTCAGCAGACGGAAATACCGGCGGTAGATGACCTCCTTCATGGAATCCAGATCGGAATTGGCGGTATGCAGACGATACAGCCGGTATTCCTTGCGGTTCGGCTCCCCTTCGTCATACACAACACAGGACGCTACTGTAAATGTACCGCTTGTATGTGAGTTATCAAACAGTTCCACGCGCGACATGCGTTTGCCTGCCAGCCGGCTCAGTTCATCCACCGCTTCCTGTGTCACACTGTCCTGCCTTTCCACCGTATCGAATTTCTGTTCCAGCTGTTTTCTGGCATTCTGCATGCAGAGATCGATCAGTTGTTTGCGGTAGCCTTTCTGCGGCTGTACAATCCGCAGTTCCAGCAGTTCTGTGAGCACTTCGGTATCGGTATCCTGCGGCAGGACAAGCGTACCGGCAGCGGGATGTTCCTGATAGTACTGCAGCAGGAAGGATATGAACTCATCCTCCCCATCACCGTACAGCGGTTCAAGACGGAATTCTTTGTTCAGTACGGCACCGCCTCTGACCAGGAATCCGGCAACGGCCAGATATCCTTTGTCTTCATACCACGCGAATACGTCAAGGTTTTCCCGGGATCCCTTCTCAATGATCTGTCTGTCAATGACTTTATTGATGCTGTCAATCAAGGTGCGGTATTCCGCAGCCTTCTCGAATTCCAGGTTCTCAGCCGCATCCTGCATCTTTACAGTCAGATTCTGCACCACTTCACGGGTATCCCCGTTCAGGAAGCGGGCTGCGGCAGATACCATACGGTCATATACCGCAGGATCCACTTCATGTTCGCAGGGGCCGAGGCACTGGCCGAGATGGTAGTACAAGCATACTTTGGTAGGCAGCTTTGCACATCTGCGGAACGGGTAGAGCTGCTGCAGAAGCTTCTGGGTTGTTCTGGCTGCGTAGACATCGGGAAAAGGACCGAAATAACGGGCATTGCGGTCCTTTTTGATGTTTCTGGCTACCATGATGCGCGGATAGTCTTCCTTCGAGAGCTTGATGTACGGATAGGTACTATCATCCATAAACTGGATATTGTACTTCGGACGGTACTTCTTGATCAGATTGATCTCCAGTACCAGAGCTTCCTTTTCCGTACGGGTCACGATGAAATCAAAGTCATCGATCAGGCTGACCATCTTGGTCGTCTTGTAGTCGTGAGCACCGGTGAAGTACTGGTTGACACGATTGTGCAGATTCTTGGCCTTGCCGACGTAGATGATTTCTCCGTCCTTGTTTTTCATCTGGTAGCTGCCCGGTTCATTCGGCAGCGAAGCCAGTTTCGCTTTGATGTAGTCTTTTTCCATACTATTTCATTACTACGATGGTTGCGCCTGTTCCGCCTTCCTTAGGCATACCGAGATGGTAGCTTTCGACGGAACGGTCGGCAGCCAGGGCTTTGTGCACCGCCTTGCGCAGTGCGCCCGTACCGTCTCCGTGAATGATGCGGAACGTATTGAGGCCGTGGATCTTGGCTTCATCCATATAGGCAGCCATGGTATCCATAGCTTCATCTACACGCATACCGATCAGATTGCACTCAAGCGGCATGGTATCGAACATCGAGCTGCCTGCTACATTCAGGGAGGCTGCCCGCTGCTTGCCCGGCAGCTTCTTCAGACTGTGGTGAACCTGGGACGGCTTTACACGCATCTGCCTGCCGTTCAGTTCAATGACAAGATCCTTCTTGCGTACTTCCCGTACCGTCGCGGGCGTTGTGGAACCATACAGTTCTACAACATCCCCGACTGCATACTCACCGTCTTCATGCTCTGTGTCTTCCTCTTTGATCACCGGCAGCTTTTTGCGCTCTTCCAGTACTTCGTGGTATTTCCCGCTCTCCTGTTTTCTGCGCATCTCTGTCAGGATGGCTTCTGCTTCTTCGCGTACAGAATTCAGCCAGGCATCGGCTTCCTGCCGTGTCTTCTCCTGCAGGGTTTCCTTCTCATAGTCAAGCAGATGTTCCTTATGCACCAGCTGCTTTTCCTTTTCTTCGATCTCGGCCAGCTTTTCATTCAGCAGACGTTCTTTTTCATAGTTCTCATTGAGCTGCTGTTCGAGGCGTTCGATCAGTTCATCTTCTTCTGTCTGTGCTTGATTGCGCAGGAAGCGTGCGTAGCTAATGATGCTGGACGGCAGACCCCAGCGCGCAGCGACTTCCAGCGCATTGGAGCGTCCGGCAATACCTTCGATGAAACGATAGGTCGGCCTCAGTTCATCCATATCGAACTGAACGGAAGCGACAAGAATGTCCTCATGACGCTTTCCGTAGCTCTTCAGACGGCTGTAGTGCGTCGTAGCGACCGTCATGGTCTTCCTCTGCCGCAGTTCATTCATGATCGCTATGGCCAGGCTTTCGCCTTCCTTCGGGTCTGTACCGGAACCGATTTCATCCAGGAGAGCCAGGCTCTTCGATGTCGCTTCACGGATGACCTCCGAGAGCTTGCGCACATGCGCGCTGAAACTGGAAAGGGACGCGGCTACGCTCTGATCATCGCCGATGTCGGCAAACACACGGTCAAAGAACGGGATCTGCGCCTCATCGGCCGTGACGGGATATCCGCAGTATGTTAGCAGA
>JAFOIY010000205.1 GCA_017420505.1 Solobacterium sp.
AAGGTGGAGTTCACACCGTTCAAGAATATCCCGCACTTGATCGGACCGGTCATCAATGATCCTCAGCAGGCGAACAATGCCCTGAAGGTCATCGTCCGGATCATGGAAGAGCGCTACAATATCTTCTCCCGTACCGGAGTGCGGAACATCCAGGGCTACAATGAAAAGGTCGAGGATGGTTCCATCAACGCAGACAAGACACCGGAGCAGCCGAAGGAAAAGAAGATGCCGTACATCGTGGTCATCATTGATGAGCTTGCGGATCTGATGATGGTTGCCGGCAAGGAAGTGGAAGGTTCCATCCAGCGGATTACCCAGCTGGCCAGAGCGGCCGGCATTCATCTGATTGTTGCTACCCAGCGGCCGAGTACGGACGTCATCACCGGCATCATCAAGGCGAATATCCCGTCCAGGATCGCGTTCAGCGTATCCAGCGGCATTGATTCCCGCACCATTCTGGACCACGTCGGTGCGGAGCGGCTGCTCGGCAACGGTGATATGCTCTATCTGCCGATCGGTGAATCGGCTGCGCTGCGTGTGCAGGGCGCCTATGTAACGGACGATGAAGTCAAGCGGATCACCGAGTACGTAGCTGCACAGGCGGTACCGATGTTCGACGATGCGTTCATCATGCTCTCGGGTGTGGAGGGCAATAGCGGCACAGCGGTCATGGAAGCCGATGAAGATCCGATGTACGAAGAAGTAAAGAAATACGTCATTGAGAAGCAGAAGGCCTCCACCTCACTGCTGCAGCGGGCCTTCGGCATCGGCTACAACCGGGCTGCGAGGATGATCGACGTTCTTGAAAGCAAGGGTGTAATCGGCCCGCAGCAGGGCAGCAAACCCAGAGAAGTATTCATTAAGCCGGAAGAAGAGCAGTAATCTGCTCTTCTTTTTGTTGGAAACAGGGAAAATCTGTGGAAAAAAGCAGTGAATCTGCAGAAGATTGCCGGAACCGGCGGATATCTGCGTCCATATCTGCTTTTTCTTTCCATTTTCCGCAGATATCTGCTTTTGCGCCTTTCCGCTGCCTCTGTGATAATGAGCGCACGAAAGGAAGAATCAAAGATGATGAACGTATTTGTACTGGTAGGAAAGGTCAAGGAGAAGCCGGAAGTGAGCACAACAGCGAAAGGAAACTCAGTGGCGCATATGATCGTGGAAGCAGACAGGAACTTCCGCAATGAAGACGGTTCACTTTCCAGCGACCTGTTCAAGATCACCCTGTGGAAAGGGATTGCGGACGAATGCGCTGCCATCTGCCATGAAGGCAGCCTGGTAGCCATCCGCGGACGGCTCCGTTCCGATCTCTACAACCGCAATGACCGTGATTACTACAACTGTGAAATCATTGCGGAACAAGTGAAGTTCCTGGACGGCAGAGTGAACAGGAACCTCTAGAAAGGGGCACTATGGTGCCTTTTTCTTCGGTTGTGTTACAATAGCATGGTTGATACAGGAGACGGAATATGGCGTTTGATACATTGAGTGATCGTTTGACACATTCACTGCGGAATATGGTCGGCAAGGGAAAGCTTACCGACA
Organism: Solobacterium sp.; assembly: GCA_017420505.1. Taxonomy (GTDB): domain Bacteria; phylum Bacillota_I; class Bacilli_A; order Erysipelotrichales; family Erysipelotrichaceae; genus Bulleidia. Next base: position 1,546 of record JAFOIY010000205.1, read on the forward strand.
GCAATATGGAGGATATGCTCAAGGAAGTGCGTCTTGCGCTTCTGGAAGCGGATGTCAATTACCGGATCGTCAAGGAATTCCTGAACGAAGTCCGGGAAAAAGCGAGAGGCGCGGATGTCCTCAACAGTGTGGAACCGGGAGAGATGCTCGTCAAGATTGTCCATGATGAGATTACGGAACTGCTGGGTGAAGCACAGGCGCAGATCAACTATAAAGAAAACGGCATTACAACCATTATGATGGTCGGTCTGCAGGGTACCGGTAAAACAACCAGTGCAGCGAAGATTGCCAGGCTGGCAAAGGTAAAGTCGGGCAGGAACCCGATGATGATTGCGGCGGACGTGATCCGTCCCGCGGCAATCGATCAGCTGAAGACGCTGGGAGAGCAGATCGATACAGAAGTCTTTTCACTGGGTACAGAGACCGGTGCCCTGGAGACGGTCAGACAGGGCATGGCCTACGCTGCAGAGCACGGGTATGATACAGTTCTGATCGATACCGCAGGACGTCTGCATATCGATGAAGAACTGATGCAGGAACTGGAGGACATCAATGCCCTGGTGCAGGCGGATGAGATCCTGCTGACAGTGGATGCCATGACCGGCCAGGATATCGTCAATGTTGCCCGCTCCTTCAAGGAACGGCTGCCTCTGACAGGCCTTGTCGTAACGAAGTTCGACGGTGATTCCCGCGGCGGCGGTGTGCTGTCCGTACGCAGGATTACCCAGGTTCCCATCAAATTCGTCGGTGAAGGCGAAAAGATCGAAGACATGGACATGTTCTATCCGGAGCGTATGGCAGACCGGATTCTGGGCATGGGTGATGTGGTAACACTGGTGGAACGCGCTCAGGAGAAGATGGACATGGAGTCTGCCGAGCGGGCAGCGAAGAAGATGATGTCCGGAAAGTTTGATCTCAACGATATGCTGGAGCAGATGGAACAGATTGAGCGTCTGGGTCCGCTGGGCGGTCTTATGAAGATGATTCCCGGTATGTCCCAGTACTCCGATATAATCAACGAAGCAGATACCAGCAGTGCAACGAAGAAGACCAAGGCAATCATCCAGTCCATGACAAAGGAGGAACGGGAAAATCCGGACCGGATCCGTTCCACGATGAAGAGAAGAATTGCCAAAGGGTCCGGTACGACCGTAACGGATGTCAACCGGCTGCTCAGCCAGTTTGAAAAGACCCGGAAAGCCATGGGCATGATGGGACGGATGGCGGAAAGCGGTCAGCTCAGTGAAGAAAAGCTGAAGGAAATGACAGACCATCTGCAGGAACAGGCAGAACTGGCTCAGAGGAACACCAGAAACAGATTCAGGAGATAGTACTCTTGGAAAAAGAGAAGAACAGATCTGCAGGAATAAAGCCGTACAGACAGGCAGTACCGGACATTATCCGCTACCAGCTGGTGTCCAAGACTTTCATGTTCGTTCTGCTGGGAATCATGAAGCAGGTGATGTCCACACTGCTCCGCTCTACAGGGCGTACCGCACTGACCAGCGGTGACCTGCGGTTCCTGTTTGTAACCTGGCAGGGCCTTCTTTTGATTGTCCTGTCTTTTCTTGTACTTCTTGTCTACGTGATATTCGACCTGAATACCAAAATCCTGCTGTGCGGCAGACTGGTCAATGAAGGCACCGTACGGGTCAGGGAGACCATCCGTGACAGTGTCCGCCGCAGCAAAGCGCTCTTCTCCCCGGACGGCTTCATCATCGTGCTGTATATTGCATTGATCGCTCCGGTGATCGGATTCAGCCTGTCCATCTCCCTGACGGAGAAATTCTACATCCCTACGTTCATCTCCTCTGTGATCCAGACAACACCAGTGTACAATCTGCTCTATACAGCCGCACTGACTCTGTTCCTGCTGGTGGGGTTCATGAATGTTTTCTGCCTGCACGGAGTACTGCTGGATGGAATGTCCGTGCGGGATGCCCGGAAGCAGTCCACTGCTCTGATCCGGCAGTACTGGAAGAACTATATCAAGGAGAACTTCCTGTTCACCATCGGGTTCTTTGTGGTGTCCGGGATCCTGGTACTGCTGTTCGGCGCATCACCAGTCGTACTGGGGCTGCTGCTGGCGGATACAGAACAGAACATGCGCTTCTGGTTTATCCTCGCAGCGTTCCTGATGCTGGCGGCTTCCGGATTGTACGCGTTCCTGAGCGTCCCTTTTCAGCTGCTGAAGATCACCCAGCTTTATTACAGCTACAAGGAAGGGGAAAGGAAACAGTGGCCGCAGCGCAGCAGAAAGCGGCATCCCGTGCTGCTCACGGCGTGGGTGCTGATCATGGCTGCGGCAGTGGGTACAGCCTGGTTCATCAACAAATACTTTGATGATTTCGTTCCTCAGAGCACCGATGTAAAAATCGTTGCCCACCGCGGAGGCGGCAATGAAGGGGCAGAGAATACCGTGAGCGGTATGGAGGCCGCCTGGGAACTGGGTGCCTGGGGAAGTGAGATCGATATCCAGCGGACAGCGGATGGATACTACATACTGAACCATGATGGTACCTTTGCCAGGACCGCCGGTGTAAACCGGAAGCCGGAAGAGATGACACTGGAAGAAGTCCGGTCTCTTGATGTAAACGGAGAGCCTGTTCCTACACTGGAAGAGATGCTGGAAGCCAGCAGGGGAAAGGTAATCCTGTTCATCGAACTGAAGGGCAATACAGCGGACCGCAGGATGGCGGAGGACGCTGTCCGGATTCTGAAGGAAATGAACATGGAAGACCAGGCAGTACTGATCTCCCTGAAATACGATCTGATTGACTACATAGAAAGCACCTGGCCGGAAATCCGTACAGGCTATCTGACATTCATGTCCTTCGGTGATATTTCCTCCCTGAACTGCGATTACATCGGGCTGGAGGAAGAAGCAGCCACGTACAGTGTGATCAGTGCAGTCCATGAACAGGGAAAGCAGGTGCTGGTATGGACGGTGAACGAAGCGGAAAAGCAGCGTACATTCATGCTGAGGGACATTGACGGTATCATTACCGACAATGTTGCCCAGGCTGCAGAGACCGTAGAGGAGCTGGAGAAACGGGAAGATCTTACCCGTCTGTTTGATCTGTTCCTGACCATGTGGTAACGTTTTCGGTTGACATAGATAGCCTGCAAACACTATAATACTGAAGACGAGGATGGTACCTTAGCCAAGCGGTAAGGCAACGGACTGCAACTCCGTGATCACCGGTTCGATCCCGGTAGGTACCTCCATTTTTTTGTATCATGGGGATGTGGCGGAACCGGAAGACGCAACGGACTTAAAATCCGTTGGTGGAAACACCGTGTGGGTTCAAGTCCCATCGTCCCCACTCGGAATCATAACCGCATCCTGTGCGGTTTTTCATTTCTGCTTTCTCTGTCTGTTTCCTGTGTTCCGGTACGTTTTTCTGCTCCTGTTCCGTTGTACAACTACGGTGGAAAAGAGAGGGAAAAGAGTATGAAGATCGGTGATTATGTACGGTATATCGGGGAAGATACGATTGTCTACCAGCCGGGGCATATCTATGAAGTCATGGATTATGACGAACAGCTTGGACTGTTCCAGATCATGTCAGAGGCGGACGTTGCCTTTCTGATGAATGAAGAACTGTTCGAAGAGGTGAACAAGCAGGAACCGGAGGAAGCCGGACAGTAGTCAGGAGAGGGCAAAGCCGCGTGGATCAGCGGCTTTTCCTTCGCTTTTCAATAAATCGTCCATCATACGCTCTTTTTTCTGTACTATAGAATCAGAGCAGGCTTCACTGCTATGAAGGAGACTGAGGATGAACAAGAGCGTCCGTTTCTCTGTCGTGTGTCCTTTCTACAACACAGAGAGATATCTGGAAGAAGCGATCCGATCCGTCATCCAGCAGACATGCCAGGACTGGGAACTGATTCTGGTTGATGATGGATCCACGGACCACAGTCTGGCTGCTGCACAGCAGTATGCATCGTCAGACAGCAGGATCCGGGTTTTTCCGATGCCTCATTCAGGCACCTATAATGCCCGGATGGCAGGGATAGCCGAAGCGGCAGGGGAATACATCGTATTCCTTGACAGCGATGATTATCTGGAGCACACAATGCTGGAGAAAGTGTCCGATTGTCTGGCAGAGGGCACTGTGGACGCTGTGGTGTTCAACTGGGACCGCTGCGGTGATGAACAAAGGGTTTCCTTCCGTACGGATGATATTGAGCAGAAGGAAGTGCTGAACGGAAGCCGCAGTATCCTCAACACTGTCTTCGTACAGCATTCCTATGGATTTACACTGTGCAGAACGGTCTTCAGGCACAGGCTCTTTGAGAACCTGGAAGGATCCCGTCCGGCTAACCAGCGGTCTGCGGAGGATACAGATCTGGCTTTCCGGCTCTTTTCCGCAGCGCAGTCCGCTGTACTGGTACCGTCTGTTCTGTACCATTACCGGATCAATCCCCGGAGTGTAACCCAGAATCCCACGGCGGATGATTATGCCGGAAGGGATACGACGGTACTGAGGGTCTTTGAAGAGATCGCCGGCCGGTATCCGGATCTGTTTGCGGAAGGACCGGGCATTCATGTGTTTGACAGCTTCTTTGCCTATGTCATCCAGGTGCCGCAGACAACCGATGAACCGTACAGTACATACCGCAGTCACTGTGCATCCCTGCGGGAGAGCACCTTCTACAACAGGCATCTGAGGGGATACCGGACAGGCAGCCGTAAGCTGGATCTCTGCAGCACTTTGTTCCGGCACCGTATGTACAGGATGCTCTACATACTGCTGAAAGGCTGGAAAGAGTTTAAAACGAGGAGGGGGCGGTAATCATGAGAACGGTAAAGGTGAACTTCGTGGATTTTTATGAAGGGCATGACAAGGAACACAACCACATCATGAACGTCCTCAGAGAGAAATACAGCCCGGTACTATCAGAGAACCCGGACTATGTTTTCTGCGGTCCGTACATCGCACCGGGAAAGAAAGCACAGGAGTACTGGAAATACAATGGCATCCGGATCTTCTCGACAGATGAAGCGATCTGTCCGGATTTCAATCTGTATGATTACGCGATCGGTTTTGATGATCTGTCCTTCGGTGACCGGTACTGCCGCTATCCGATCTACGCCGCAAGGGACGTAGAGATCAGGGAAGCGGAAGAGAGCAGACAGTTCACATCCAAGGATCTGGCGGAAAAGAAGAGCTTCTGCAGCTTTGTCGTATCCAACGGGCATGCGGACGGCTACCGTGAGCGGTTGTTTGAGGCACTGAACGAATATAGACCGGTACAATCCGGCGGACGGTTCCGCAACAATACCGGCGGTCCTGTCAAGGATAAGAAAGCGTTCCAGCGGGAATCCAGGTTCGTTATTGCCTGTGAAAATTCCTCCTATCCGGGCTATACAACCGAAAAGATCATCGATGCCTATGCTTCTTCCGCAATCCCCATCTACTGGGGCAATCCCGGCATTGCCGAGGAATTTGACGAAAGAAGCTTTGTAAACTGCCATCGGTACAGCAGTTTGGAAGAAGTTGTGGAAGCGGTAAAGAAGATCGACCGGAACGAGGATCTGTATCTGGAAATGATGCACAGTCCTGTTTTCCGGGAAGGCGTACCGGAAGGGATTCAGGATCGGCTGCGGGCTTTCCTGTTCCACATCTTTGATCAGCCCTATGAGTCAGCGTTCCGGCGCAACCGGACGAATGCAGGCGCTGTCTACAGTGAACGGCAGAGAAAGATGTGGAAGCTGCGGGAAACACTGCACAGAAGCGGAATCCACCGATTGGCCGGCCTTGTCCGCCGAAGAGGGTAAAGAGACACCGGCAAACAGGTTCTGCGGTACAGGCGGATCCTGTTTTTTCTGTTATGATAAATACAGACATCCTGAAGGATGGTAGGAGGTATCTGTATGTTGAATCAAGCGGATCATCCCGGGCTGAAGCTCGGTTTCGGACTTATGCGTCTCCCTCGCCTGGCAGACGGGACGACGATTGATGTGGAACAGACCAAGGAAATGGTGGACCTCTTCCTGGAGGCCGGCGGTACCTACTTCGATACCGCATTCGCTTATCCCGGCTCGGAAGAAGCCATCCGTCAGGCATTGGTGGAACGGTATCCCAGGGAGAGCTTTACCCTGGCATCCAAGATGATCGCTGCAGCGGACGCAACCGACGCGGAAACCGTGAAGAAGGAATTCGAGACCAGCCTCGAGCGTTCCGGCGCGGGTTATTTCGACTACTATCTGCTGCATGCCTTCCAGAGGGCCAACTACCGGAAATACGATGAATTCGGACTGTGGGACTATGTAAAGGAGCTCAAGGAACAGGGGAAAATCAAGCACTACGGTTTCTCGTTCCATGCGGATCCTGAACTGCTGGAAGAACTCCTGCAGGCTCATCCGGACGCTGAGTTCGTACAGCTGCAGATCAACTACGCTGATATGGAGAATCCCGGTGTCGCATCCAGAAAGAACCTGGAGATCTGCCGGAAGTACAACAAACCGGTCATCGTCATGGAGCCGGTGAAGGGCGGTATCCTGGCGGATCCGATTGATACGGTAAAAGCGGTCCTGGATGAAGCGGGCGGCACTTCCTATGCAGGATGGGCACTGCGGTTCGTTGCCAGCCTGGACAATATCTTCGTTGTCCTGAGCGGCATGAGCAGCACAGAGCAGATGAAGGACAATCTGAGCGTTATGAAGGACTTCCGTCCGCTGGATGAAGCGGAACAGGCAGTCATCCGGAAGGCGCAGGAAGCGCTGAACGGAGACCAGTCCATTGCCTGCACCGCCTGCCACTACTGTACAAAGGGATGCCCGATGAACATTCCGATTCCGGAGATCTTTACTGTAGAGAACCGGAAGAAAGGCAGTCCGGAATTCCGTACAAAGAGGGAATACACCATTGTAACGACAGGAAGGGGAAGAGCCAGTGACTGCATCGCCTGCGGACAGTGCGAAGCAGCCTGCCCTCAGCACCTGCCGATCATCTCCCTGCTGGAACAGTGCAGGGCACTGGAAGACTGATTCTGAAGCTGCGGCTGTAAAGCTGCAGCTTTTTCATCTGTGCAGGATCCTGCGGCGGGATTAAGGAACAAATCCCCGGAGTCTGTGGTATACTGCATTTGCTTTATGCTTGGAACGGAGGGTGCTGGATGAAGCGGATCCTGCTCTGTACTGTACTGATTCTGCTGTTGAGCGAAGGTCTGGGAACCTGGTTCCTGGACCGTTTGAAGCTGCAGAAGAAGGGATTCAGCGCACCATACGGCTTCGCCCTGATGCTCGGCACACTGCAGATGCTGTATTACCCGGCCCAGATCCTTCATCTGTCCTTCCTGTGGATTATTCTTCCCTCTGCACTGGTACTGTGCTTTGCGGCAGGCGCAACATTGCTGAGGATCAAGGATGTGCTGAAAGGACTGCTGCGCCCGCAGAGCGCTGCAGTGCTCATCACAGCAGTCCTGTTCTTCCTGGTGCTCCGACAGTGCTCCGTGGATATGAACTTTGCGGACAGTTCAGCCTATCTGAACTACATCGCAATGAATATCAATGCTGATCATCTGAACCTGTATGACATCACCAACGGTCTGCGCGGCTCGGAATGGCTGGTGCTGTACTCCTACCAGGGTTTCTACCACTTCGGATCCTTCCTGTGCTGGCTGACGGATCTGCCGTACTGGCTGGGGCACGCGGCCTACCAGATTCCGGTCATGACCATCAGTATCTGGCTGCTGGGCATCATATACAATGTTCTGTCCACGATGGTGATCATTGATACCGTGGACAGGCTCCGGTTCAAGGATTATGGGTTCAAGATCCTCCTGCTGGTTTTCCTGCTCTATTATTCCAACTTTGCCTACTGGGATATTTCCTTTGCCTTCTACGGCAATACATTCCGGAATCTGTTCATTATGGTTATGATCCGGGTGATCATGGTCTGGCTGGATGACGGACAGGAAAAGCTGAAATACCTCATTCCGTTCATCCTCGCAGCCGGCCTTGCCTGCTCCAGCTCCTATCTGTTCATGGGTTTCGCCGTGCTCTACGCACTGGCAGCGCATCTCTTCCGTATCCGCCGGGAGAATGCATTGTATGACATGACGACCTTCATCATTCCCATGGTCCTCTATGCCTGCACTTTCCTGATCGCAAACCATGGGAAGCTGGCCGGCCTGGTTCTGCTGGTGTATGCGCTGTACCTGGTACTGCGCAGACAGCCGGCAGTAAAGAAGGTTGTTGAGACCGTGGACATGTTCTTCGGTGACCACTGTACACTGATCTTCTTCATCCTGGTCCCGCTGATCTTTGTGATCGGTTCTGCCATCATCACATACCTGGGAAAGAATGTACTGGTTACCTACGCTACCTACCTGGATGATTTCACAGGCATTGATATGACCCGCGACTTCCTGTTCCTGCATGCGGGATGGCTGGAGAATCTGCTGAATCTCTGCCGCTGGGGCGGATATTTCCTGCTGCTGAAGAAGACGGACCGGACGGAAGGGGAAGGATACCTGAAGGATCTGGCAGTCCTCCTGATGATCTTCTTCCTGAATCCTCTGTGCATTGTCATGCTGGAAGCCACCATGACCGGTCATGTGTTCTACCGCAATTTCCTGACGCTGTTCAATCCACTGACGGAAGCGGTCTTCTTTACACTGGTCTATGACCGGGTGAAGGAATATACTGCCGGGCGCTGGGGGATGAAGGCCGTGCTCTGTACAGCAGTGCTGCTGGGCAATCTCGGTTCCTGGTATCCGTCCCTGTACAAGGGACAGTACTGGATCTACATCCGGGACGGGAAGCAGGAAGACCCGTACCATAAAGTAGAGCCTGATGAATACAATGCCCTGCAGGCACTGATTGCCCTGGACAGGGAGAATCCGAAGGAAGGGCAGACCGTACTGCTGTCGCACAGCGGATCCACCCTGGTGTATATGCCGGATGCGTACCAGATCTTTACGCCGCGCAATGAGTGGTTCGTAAGCGTGGATGAAGACTTCTTCAACATTGCCCGGCGGCACTTCTCCTGGCGGGAAGAAGGGAATCCCCACTACGAACGGACCTGTGAGTACATCGAACAGTACGGTGTGGACTATATTCTGGACCAGTACTGGGAGAACGCGGCATTTGATGAAGCAGCGGACGGATGCTCGGTCATTGTCTATGACGGCAGTAAATACAGAGTGAGGCAGGTACAGAAGTGACCTGCTTTTTCTTGCGTGCAGTACATTCGGACAGTTACTATTAGAGCAGGGAGACAGGATTATGAAAGTACTGAATTTCGGATCATTGAACATCGATCATGTATACAATATGCCGCACTTTACCGAACCGAAGGAGACACAGTCCTCACTGTCCTACATGCGCAATCTGGGCGGCAAAGGCCTGAACCAGTCCATTGCGCTGGCCAAAGCCGGGGCAGAGACCTACCATGCCGGCAGGATCGGCGCGGACGGTGAGGTCTTCCGTACATACCTGGAGAGCTACGGTGTACATACGGACTGGCTGGAGACCAGTGAGCATTCCGTTACCGGGCATGCGATCATTGAGACCTGTGAAGGGGAGAACCGGATCATTCTCTACGGCGGTGCGAACCAGGAAATCGGGAAGGAACTCATCGACCGGGTTCTGGAGCACTTCGGTGCCGGGGATGTCCTGCTGGTGCAGAATGAGATCTCCGGTATGGCATACCTTCTGAACAAGGCACACAGCAAAGATATGAAGATCGTATTCAATACCGCGCCGATGAACGAGAAGGTCTTCAGCTATCCGCTGGAGTGCGTTGATACCTTCATCGTCAATGAGGTGGAAGGCCGGGCTCTGGCAGAATCGGACTCTGATGATCCGTCCATGATCATTGAGGATCTCCGCAGGAAGTATCCCGGCAAGGAACTCATCCTGACGGCCGGTACGGACGGTGCCTGGTACAGCTCTGGTGAGGAATTCTTCCATCAGGATGCCTTCCCGGTCATAGCTGTGGATACGACGGCTGCAGGCGATACGTTCACCGGCTATTTCCTGGCGATGAAGCTGCTGGGAAAGACGCCGCAGGAAGCGATGGCTATGGCTGCGAGGGCGAGCTCCATGACGGTGCAGAAAGCCGGTGCGGCACAGTCCATCCCTTCGCTGGAAGAACTGCTGTAGACAATAAAAAAAACCAGGAACCGCTTCCTGGTTTTTATGGTGGTCCCAGGCAGAATTGAACTGCCGACACCGGCATTTTCAGTGCCGTGCTCTACCGACTGAGCTACAGGACCAATGGTTGCGAGGGAAGGATTTGAACCAACGACCTCCGGGTTATGGGCCCGACGAGCTACCAGACTGCTCTACCTCGCGATAATAATGACGGGATGGCGGAGGAACAGGGATTCGAACCCTGGCGCCGGCGTAACCGACCTGCCGGTTTTCAAGACCGGTCCCTTCAACCGCTTGGGTATTCCTCCGTAATGGTGGACCCTGAGGGACTCGAACCCCCGACCAATCGGTTATGAGCCGACAGCTCTGACCAACTGAGCTAAGGGTCCGGACCTCCGCTGCATCTGATTCGGGAAAATGGTAGCGAGAGTGGGAGTCGAACCCACGACCTACCGGGTATGAACCGATTGCTCTAGCCAACTAAGCTACCTCGCCATAGGAATGGTCGGGATGACAGGATTTGAACCTGCGACCCCTTGATCCCAAATCAAGTGCACTACCAAGCTGTGCTACATCCCGAAATGGCGCGCCGAACAGGAGTTGAACCCGTAACCTTTTGATTCGTAGTCAAATGCTCTATCCAGTTGAGCTATCGGCGCATAAGCACACTAACAAGTGCTTTCATATAGTAGCAGATAGTATTTTTCTTTGCAAGCATTTATTATTGTCATATGAGAAAATATCTGATTGCCGGTCCGGCAAGAAAGGACACTGCAGTACTGACGGAGAAACTGCCCAAAGACGGGGAAGAGCTCCGTCCGCTGCGTACATGGAACAGAATCGCCGGCAGCGGCTGGAACACAGCCAATGCCTTTCAGTCCCTGAATATGGACTATGATCTGATCTCTCCGGTCGGTACGGGGATCAGTGCCGATGCGGTGCTTCTGGAAGCGCAGAAGCGCGGCATCGTATTCGAAGACCTGACAGAAGAAATCCACGGAAGCTCCTACACTGTGATCGATCAGCAGGGCAGAACGAGATCCATGATCGTCCCCGGTGCAGAATGTGTATACAGTGAGGACCTGTTCGGATGGATCGATCCGGATGACTACGAAGGGCTGATTCTGAGCGAGGAAGCACTGGTCTACGATGATTCCGGCATCCTGTTCGCTGCAGCGGAGGCCTTTGCCGGAAAGCTGCATCTGTCTCTGGGACTGGGCAGACTGGCTGAACCGGAAGAAGGGATACGGATCCTGCTTTCCTTCTCGCCTGTCGTGTACACGGACAACGATGCCATGTATGAACTCCCGGCGGACAAGAATGCGGGAATCATCCTGAAGAACATATCCGCCATGACCGGCAGGGAAGTCCTGTTCCAGCAGAACCATCACGGTGTAAAGATGATCCGGGAAGAGGAGATGCTGGAAGTGCAGCCGCTCTACCGTACAACGGTGGACAGGACCGGGACAACGGACGCTCTTATGGCAGCCTACTGCATTGCGGTGAACTGCGGACTGCGCAGAGAGGATGCGCTGCAGTACGCTGCGCAGTACAGCAGCAAAGTCGGCCGGAGCACAGAGTCCTGCCTTCCGGTATCTGCGTACGCAGGCTGCCGGGAAGAACTGGCTTCCTTCATCCTGAAAGGAAGAAAATACACGGAGCAGTAAAATACCTGTTTACAAATCAAACGTATCTGCTATAATTACAAAGCACGCGGATGTGGTGAAATTGGCAGACACGTATGATTCAGGTTCATATGAGGCGACTCGTGCAGGTTCAAGTCCTGTCATCCGCACTTATCTTCAAAAACCGCATAAATATGCGGTTTTCTTTATCTCCGGCACCCAATTCACTCCTGATTTTTGAAATTATCGATGATTTCCATCAGCTTTTCATCGGTATTTTTCAGCAAATGCGTATACGTTTTTAGCACTGTTTCTCCGATTTCACAGACCGGGCTTTTCTGCTACGATGGAACCAGCAGACAGGAGAGTATATATGAAGCTAACGGTCGTAGTGGACAACAACACCTACATCGATCAGTACTACTGGGGTGAACCGGCTTTATGCCTGTACATAGAGGACGGTGATAATAGGATTCTGTTCGATACCGGCTATTCGGAAATCTTCATGCACAATGCGGAATTGATGGGCATTGATCTGAACGCACTGACGGATATCGCGGTATCGCACGGACATAATGATCATACCGGCGGTCTGCGTCATTTCTGGGAAGCCTATGACCTGCACAATGTACGCCTGGTATCCCATCCGGATGCGTTCCTGCCGAAGGAGAACGAGGGGCTGGAGATCGGGGCACCATTCAGCATGGAAGAGCTGAAGAGACGTGTGGACTGGCAGCCTTCACGGAGCCCCGTCAGGCTGTCCGATCACATCACCTGGCTGGGAGAGATTCCCCGGACGGTTCCTTTTGAGAACGGGATCGGCATCGGCAGGTACAGAAGGGACAATCTCTGGCTGACGGATGATCTTGCGGATGATACCGCAATGGTCTACGAAGGAGAGAAGGGACTGTTCATCATTACCGGCTGCTCGCACAGCGGTATCTGCAACATTCTTTCCTATACAGAAGCCCTGTTTCCCGGCAGACCCATCACCGGCATCCTCGGCGGCTTCCATCTGCTGAAGGATGATACACGTCTGCGCCAGACCGTACAGTACCTGAATGCACACACCCAGGGTACATTGTATCCCTGCCACTGCGTCTGTCTGCAGGCAAGGCACAGGATGATGAACGAACTGCCTGTAGCGGAGACCGCAACAGGCCTGGCACTGGATATCCAGTGATCACAGCCGCCTTCCGGCGGCTTTTCTTCCCGTTTCCGCCGGAAATGCTCTACAATGGAATCAACAGAGAGGACAAACATAATATGGGAAAAAGAATACTGGTGGTCGGCGGTGTAGCCGGCGGCGCGTCTGTTGCGGCACGGATCAGACGACTGGATGAAACCGCGGAGATAACGGTTTTCGAGAAGGGACCCCACGTTTCCTTTTCAAACTGCTGCCTGCCGTACTTCCTGAGCAGGATTGTACCGGAAAGCAAGCGCCTGATCATGATGACGCCGGAAGCGTTCCGTACCCGCTACAACATCGACGTACGTACGGAAAGCGAAGTCACGGAGATCAACCGGGAGAAGAAGACGGTTACCGTCGCCAATGAGGGGAAGACCTACGAAGAGGTCTATGACGTACTCGTTCTGTCCCCGGGCGCGGAGCCGGTGATGCCGAAGTCCATCAAGGGCATTGACCGGGACAATGTATTCGGCATACGCAATGTCGTGGACATCGTCAAGCTGGATACGTATCTGAAGGAGAACGACATCAAGGAAACCGCGGTCATCGGCGGCGGCTTCATCGGCTGCGAGATTGCCGAGAACCTGTGTGAAGCCGGTCTGAAGGTGCATCTGATCGAAGCCGCGGACCAGATCATGGCACCGCTGGACTTCGACCTGGTACAGATCCTGCATAAAGAAATGCTGGATCATGGCATCGACCTCCGCCTTCATACTGCCCTGACAGAGATCGGCGACGGTTTTGTCAGGCTGGCGGACGGCACGGAAATCCCGGCTGGCGCTGTGGTGATGGCCATCGGTGTACGGCCGCTGGCTGCACTGGCAAAGAAAGCCGGACTGGATCTCGGAGAGCGCGGCGGCATCAAGGTCAACACCTTCTATCAGACCAGCGACCCCTCCATCTACGCCGTAGGTGATGCAGTAGAGATCTACAACCGCCTCAGCGGAAAGTACACACTGCTCAGCCTCGCCGGACCTGCCCAGATGGAAGCCAGGGCTGCTGCGGACCATATCTGCGGCCTGGCAACCCGCAACCGGGGATTCATCGGCTCCTCGGTCATCCGGCTGTTCGATACCTATGCGGCTTCCACCGGACTCAACGAGAAGACGGCGGAAGCCTGCGGCATCCACTACGATACCGCGTACGTGATTCCTTCCGACAAAGTTGGATTGATGCCGGGATCCCGCCCGATCCACATGAAGCTGCTGTTCGAAGTGCCTACAGGCCGGATCCTCGGCGCACAGGCAGTCGGCGGTGAAGCAGCCGACCGGCGGGTGGACGTTGTTTCGGCGATCATTCACATGGATGGTGATCTGGAGGATCTGCGGGATGTGGAACTGTGCTACGCTCCGGTAGTGGGTACTGCCAAGGATGCGGTCAATCTGGCAGCCATGGTCGGCCTGAACGTCCTGCACGGCTATGTGAAGCAGGTACCGATGCGCCGCATCCGGGAACTGGTGGAATCCGGTGCGTACATCGTGGATGTACGTGAACCGGGTGAGTTCGCTGCGGGGCATCTGAAGACCGCTGTGAACATTCCTCTGAGCCAGCTCCGTACCCGTCTGGACGAAATCCCTACGGACCGTCCGGTTTATCTGCACTGCCGTACTTCCCAGCGCTCCTACAATGCCGCAAGATACCTCATGCAGCACGGTGTGGATGCCTGGAACATCGCCGGATCCTACCTGGGCTTCTCCTACTATGAGTATGCGCAGGATGTCCTGGAGCACCGGGATCCCATTATGACCGAATACAATTTCAAGTAAGCGGAGGACAGTATGAGAATCTTCGAAAAGAACGGGTGGCAGAACACAGAGGAAGTTGCCCGGATCGTCTGTGACTATGTCAAGGAACATCCCTACATCCACAATGTCGTCATGGCATCCAAGACCGGCTATACCATCGATATCTTCCGGAAAACATTCACCGATGCCGGTGTCGACGCAAAGTTCACGATCGTCACGCACTGCTACGGGGATCTCGGTCCCGGTCAGTGTGAGATGGATCCGGCAAAGCGCCGGGAACTCGAGGATGAAGGTGTGCGGGTGATTACCGCGACCCATGCGCTGTCCGGTGCCGAGAGAGGCATTGTCAATCACTTCGGCGGCGGCTGGACGCCGGCCATCCTGATGGCGGATACCCTCAAGATGCTCGGACAGGGCATGAAGGTCGGTGTAGAGATTTCCCTGATGGCTATGGACAACGGTGCCGTACCCTACGGGGAAGAGATCGTTGCGGTCGGCGGCTGCGGACACGGTGCAGACTACGCCATTACCCTGATCCCCGGCCATTCCAACAATCTGTTTGAGACCAAGGTCATTGATATTCTCTGCAAACCGAGAATCTCCTGAATACAGAAACCGGAAATTCCGATAGAATAAAGGAAGATGTTTCATCTTCCTTTTTTACGGAGGGTTTATGAGTCTGTTTGATCTGGAAAGAGAAGAATCCGTCAAGGAACCGCTGGCCTACCGCATGCGTCCGCAGACACTGGAAGAAGTTGTCGGCCAGAAGGACCTGATCGGTGAGGGAAGGCTGCTGCGGCGGATGATTGAAGCCGACCGTCTGCGTTCATTGATTTTCTACGGTCCGCCCGGCAGCGGTAAGACAACGCTGGCCAATGTGATTGCCAATACCACCAGTGCACTGTTCCGGCAGCTGAACGCGGCGGATTCCGGCAAGAAGGAGATGGAGAAGGTCGTGGATGACGCGAAATACGAGCGGAAGGCCAACGGCAGGAAGACCATTCTGTTCATTGATGAAATCCACCGCTTCAACAAAGCCCAGCAGGACTATCTTCTCCCGTTCGTGGAGGCGGATGTACTCACCCTGATCGGTGCGACAACGGAGAATCCGTACTTTGAGGTCAACCGGGCGCTGCTGTCCCGCTCCACTGTCTTTGAACTGCAGCCGCTTACGGCAGAAGATCTGCTGGAACTGCTTCAGCGGGCAGCGGAGGACCCTGTCCGCGGCATCGCCGGTGAGATGGTGCGCATCCAGGAGGAAGCGCTCGCCTGGCTCGCCCATGCGGCGGACGGAGACGCCCGCGCTGCCCTCAATGCCCTGGAACTGGCTGTACTGACCACACCGAGGAGCGATGACGGATACATTGACGTGGATATGGAAGTGGTGCAGGAGTGCATCCAGAAGCGGTCCATCCACTATGATAAGGACGGAGACCAGCACTACGATATCATTTCTGCGTTCATTAAATCCCTGCGTGGATCGGATCCTGACGCGGCACTGTACTGGCTGGCCAGAATGCTCAGTGCCGGGGAGGATCCCCGTTTCATTGCCAGGCGGATGATGATCCAGGCCAGCGAAGACTGCGGAAACGCGGATCCCCGGGCGCTCCAGATCGCCGTCAGTGCATCGCTCGCGGTAGAGCGGGTGGGCATGCCCGAAGGACAGCTGATTCTGGCACAGGCCGCAGCCTATATCGCCAGTGCACCGAAGTCGAACGCGGCTTCGGCAGGCATTGAGAAGGCCATGCAGGAAGTACAGCGTTCCGGGAATCTGCCGGTGCCTGCCTGGCTGCGGGACGCTCACTACAACGGTGCCAGTGCCCTGGGAAGGGGCATAGATTACAAATACCCTCACGACTGGCCGGACCACTATGTCGACCAGCAGTATCTGCCGGACAGAATCAAGCATATGACATTCTATGACCTGTCCTCGGTTGCCTATGAACAGCGCCTGAGGAACTGGTTTGATTCCATCGGAAAGAAGAATTACGGGAAGGAACGGAAATGACGCAGTTTCACTTTGTGGTCAATCCTGCCGGGGCCGGCGGGGAAGCAGGGAAGATCTGGGAAAAGACGGAAAAGCTCCTGCAGCAGAAGAATACCCTCTATGAAGTGCATTTCTCCCGGCCGGACCGCGGCATAGCAGAGATCGTGCAGGAACTGAATATACCGGGCAAGGAAGTGAATGTGATCGTGCTCGGGGGTGACGGTACCTTCAATGAAGCCGTGAACGGGATCCGGGACTATGAGCACCTGAGGATGGGATTCATACCCTGCGGATCCGGCAATGATCTGGCCAAGGATCTGGCTGTCCCCGGTCTGGAAGAATCCCTGGCGGTCATGCTGAAGGGAGAGACGGTGCGTACGACGGATGTCGGACTGGTGCGTTTCTACACCAAGGCAGACACTGTGGAAGAAGAGGCTGTTCCTTCGCAGGAAGTACGGATGTTCAATGTCAGCTGCGGGATCGGCTATGACGCGGAGATCTGCTGGCTGGCGGAGCATTCCGCTCTGAAGGGCTTCCTGAACCGTCTGCGCCTGGGAAAACTGATCTATCTGATGAAGGGTACGGAACTGATCTTCAAAGCGAAGAAATACCCGGTACGGATCACGGACAGCGAGGGTACGGTATCGGTCTATGACCGCTGCCTCTTTGCGGTAGCGATGAACCATCGGTTTGAAGGCGGCGGCGTCATGTTCTGCCCGCATGCAGCAGCGGATGACGGCCGGCTGGATCTCTGCGCAGCGGATGGCCTGAACAGCTTTGACTTCTTCCGGATCGTACCGCACACCTACACCGGCAAGCATCTGCGCTACAAGGGTGTTCATGAAAAGAGAAGCACGTCGTTCCGCATCCAGTGCGATGTACCGCTCTGGGTGCATACAGACGGGGAAGTAGCCGGTGCTTCCAGTGATATAGAAGTGGGCGTTCTGCCCGGAAAGCTGAATCTGCTGATATGAAGAAGATGATGATTGCATTGTCCGTTCTTCTGCTGGGATGTACAGCAGGAGAGGACCTGTATCCTGAAATAGAAGCCGCAGAAGCGGGGGAAACAGTACAGACGGAGTATTTGTCCTTCTGTGTGGAATCAGCGGAATATGACGCGGAAACACTGTATACCGAGATCCTGGTAACGGATACATTCCCGCAGCCGATCACGGTATTCGATACGGATTTCTGGCTGTATACCGGTGAGGGCACTGATGTACTGTATCCTGCGGAAGAACAGGAAATCCGCCTCTCTACTGAGGAGAGCGGTACCCTGAAGCTGGCATACCGTGCACCGAAGCAGAAGGAGTACATCCTCGGCTATATGGATGTACGGGAAGACGGTGTGACCGGCGATACATACTATGTACGGATCAAGGTGAAGTAAAGAGATGCTGGAACTGAGGGATTATACCGATCAGGACAAGGAAACGGTCCGGCATCTCTACAAAGAACTCTTTCCCGCCGAGGAACGGATTCCCTTTTCCTTCCTCCTGAGAAAGAACGGAAAGGACTGCCGGATCCTGGTCTGCGAAGAAGAGGGGAAGACAGTGGGGTTCACTGTCGTTTTCCTTTCGGAGGAACTGGTCTGTCTGGCCTATCTGGCAGTGGTGAAGGAACGGCAGGATGAAGGGCTGGGCTCGGCAATCCTGGCGATGCTTGCAAGGGAGTACGGAGACAGACCGATGGTAGTCGATATCGAAGAATGCAGCGAGGAATACCCGGAACGGCTGCGCAGGAAGGAATTCTATCTGCGGGCCGGATTCCGTGATACCGGCATCCGCTGCTGGCTGTACGGTGTGGACTATGAACTGCTGAGCCTGGGCGGTCCTGTCACCATGGAGATGTTCCGCCGGTGCATGGGCTATTCCCGGGCTATGGCGGTGGAAAGGAAGCAGGCATGAAGATCAGTATACTGACGATTGTCCCGGAAATGTTCGGCTGGCTTGCGGAGCATGCGCTGGTGCAGCGGGCGGTCCGGCGCGGCATTCTGGAAGTGAATGTCATGGATATGAAGGGATGTGCAGACGGCTCGTTCCGGCATATCGATGACTCTGTCTACGGACCCGGCTCCGGCATGGTCATCCGCTATCCTGTAGCGCTTGCGGCGCTGGAAAAGGCCGGTGCAGGCAGGAAGGTCCTGCTGTCGGCAGCGGGTGCTCCGTACAACCAGAAGACTGCGCACCGCTTTGCCGGACTGGATCACCTGATTCTGCTGTGCGGACATTATGAAGGCTTTGATGCCAGGATCGAAACCGATGTGGATGAAGAAATCAGCATCGGAGACTACATCCTGAGCGGGGGAGAACCCGCTGCGCACGTCATCATTGATTCCATCGCGAGACTGCTGGGAACCATACGGGAAGAAAGTACAGAAGAAGAGAGCTTTGAGAACGGACTGCTGGAGTATCCGCAGTATACTTCACCCCGCAGCTTCAACGGCAGGGATGTGCCTGGGGTACTGCTGTCGGGAAACCATGAAGCCATCCGGCACTGGAGGCTTGCAGAGTCCCTGAAGCGCACAGAAGAGCGAAGACCGGATTTGCTGGAGAAATACACTCTCAGCGCAGAGGAAAGGGACATCCTTGACGGCTTGAAGCTCATGGATGAAAGTTGTACAGTGGACACAGAAAACGGAGGAAAATCATGAATCCCATCACATTGGAAGAACTGGAACAGATGCGTCAGACGTACCTTGCGGATCCGAAGGCAAGGGTAGTGCGCCACGCAGCCATGAAGAATGACATCAATCAGATCGCGCGGGTTTTCGAAGCGGAAGCGGACAATCCCGACCTGTTCTCCATCAACATCAAAACCATGCCGGCAACCAACCAGATGGCATCGGGACGCTGCTGGATCTTCTCGTCGCTGAACGTCATGCGGGAGATGATCGCGAAGAAATACAGCATCGAGAAATTCGAACTGTCCCAGAACTACGTCGCGTTCTATGACAAACTGGAAAAGATCAATTACTGCCTGGAAGCCCTTAGCGCGGAAGCGGCCACGGACTACAATGACCCGGTTGTACGGTGGCTGCTGGAGACGGCTGTCGGCGACGGCGGCCAGTGGGACATGCTGGTTTCCCTGATCAAGAAATACGGCATCTGCCCGAAGACAGCCATGCCTGAGACGTACCAGTCCTCGCATACGCGGACTATGAACGGCATCATCAACCAGCGGCTGAGAAGGTTCGCGGCCGAGACCAAAGCCCGCCGGGCAGCCGGTGAAGAAGAAAAGATCGCGGAGGACAAGCAGGCAGCGCTGAAGGAGCTCTACGGACTGCTGTGCAGCTGTTTCGGTGTACCGCCGCAGAAGTTCACCTTTGAGTTCACCGATAAGGACGGTGCATACCATGCCTACCGGGATGTCACACCGCTGGATTTCTACCATGAATACCTGGCGGATGATCTGGATGATTACGTCGGCATCATCAATGGTCCGACCGCGGACAAGCCTTTCTACAGAATGTATACCGTGAAGTATCTGGGCAATGTCGTCGACGGCAATCCGGTCTCCTTCCTGAACCTGCCGCTGGAAGACTTCAAGGAACTCATCCTGCGCCAGCTGAAGGACGGCAGGATCGTCTGGTTCGGCTGCGACTGCGGCAAGGACGGCGACCGGGACAGCGGTCTGTGGGATGATGCGCAGTATTCCTTTGAAGATACCTTTGATGTAAAGCTGGACATGACCAAGGCAGAGATGCTGGATACCCGCCAGAGCGCGATGAACCATGCCATGGTGTTCACAGGCGTCAATCTGGTGGACGGGAAGCCGACCCGCTGGAAGATCGAGAATTCCTGGGGTGACAAGACCGCGAACGAAGGCTACTACATCTGCACGGATTCCTGGTTCGACAAGTATGTCTTTGAAGCAGTCGTTCACAAGAGCTATCTGAGCGATGAGCTGCGGGATGTGATCAAGGAAGAGCCGAAGGTGCTGGATCCCTGGGATCCGTTCGGTTCCCTGGCAGACTGAGAGAGGTGTAACTAACACCTCTTTTTCTGTTAGAATGGTAGGCGGGAAAGAGGAAACGGTATGAAGATCGGGGTTATATCATTGGGCTGTGCGAAGAATCTGGTGGATACGGAGTATCTGCTGGGACTGCTCAGGGAAAGCGGACAGGAGATCGTCCAGGATCCGCAGGAAGCGGAGGCAGTCATCATAAACACCTGCGGGTTCATCCAGAGCGCGAAGGAGGAAGCCATCCGGACCATCTTTGACGTACTGGAATGGAAGGAACACGGTGTGGACAAGGTGATCGTGATGGGATGCCTGGCCAAGCGCTACAAGCCGGAGCTGGAAGCGGAAATCCCGGAAGTGGACCGTTTTGTTTCCATAGATGAATACGGACAGCTGGGTTCCATCATCGGTGAGACACTGGGCATTCCGGTGCACAACACCTACGGGAAAGCGCCGAGGATCCTTTCAGGCAAGCCGTGGATGGCCTATCTGCGCATTGCGGAGGGCTGTGACAACCGCTGTGCCTACTGTGCCATTCCGCTCATCCGCGGTCCGCTGGTCTCGGTACCGATGGACCGGCTGGTCAAGGAAGCGCAGGAACTGGCAGCCCAGGGCGTGAAGGAACTGACCCTGATTGCCCAGGATACCTCACGGTACGGATATGATACGGACCGTCAGCTGCATCTTTCGGAACTGCTGAAGAAGCTGGATGCGATAGACGGATTCCACTGGATCCGCATCCTGTACATGTATCCGGATGAAATACCCGATGATCTGATCGAAACCATACAGCATTCCCGGCACATCCTGCCGTACTTCGATATCCCTGTCCAGCATGGCTGCGATGACGTCCTGAAGGCCATGCACAGGCGCTCCAATGCTGCAGAGATCCTGGACAGGACCAGTGCCATCCGGGCGGCTTTTGCGCATCCTGTGCTGCGTACAACGCTGATCTGCGGCTTCCCGGGAGAGACGCTCGCCCAGCATGAAGAGAACCTGGAACTGATGCGGAAAGTACGCTGGGACCATCTCGGTGCGTTTACCTACTCTCCGGAAGAGGGGACAGCGAGCTTTGCGATGGAGGATGATGTACCGGAAGAGGAGAAGAAACGCCGGCTGAATGAAATCATGGATCTGCAGGATGAGATCGTGAAGGAGGACAGAGTCCGTCTGATCGGTGAAGAAGCGGAAGTGCTGGTGGAAGAGATCGAGCCGCTGACCGGAATGTATCTCGGCAGAAGCGCTATGTTCGCACCGGACGCGGTGGACGGCTGGGTACGCTTCCGGAGCGAGGAAGCACTCGAGCCGGGCACGTTCTGCCGGGTGCGCTATACCCGGGTGAGCGGCCAGAGCCTGCTGGCAGAGTATCTGGAGAAGCTGGATGTCTGAACAAAGGGTTTGGCACATCTCTGATCTGACACGGTATCTGCGCTGTCCGCGGCTGTTCCGGCTGGACCAGGACCAGGGCAAGGCTCCGTTCCGGCAGTTCCTCCGCATGGATGAAAAGATCACGGATCTGGCTATGGAAAAGCTCGGTGTTGCGGAGTGCTTCATGGGAAAGCGGGGTGATGAGCCCGGCAGAGCCCTGGAGGCGCTGGAACATGAGGAGTGGCTTGTCAAGGCCAGATTCGAGTATCATGGACTGCGCATCAAGGTACCGTTCCTGCACCGCAGTGCATCCGGCTGGGATGTTTACTTTCTGCTGGTCGGACTGGTGCCCCGGACGCTCAGTACAACGTTCTACACCGCGGTGCTCTGGGTGCTGGAAGGGTGCGGCATCACCATCAACGGGATCCGCATCATCCATCTGAACGGAGATTATATCCGCGGCAGGGAACTGAATACAGACGAACTGTTCGTGATCAGTGATTGTTTCTACAATGAAAAGAACCGGCCTGCCGGGGATATTGAAACCGTACTCAGGGAACGCCGCACGGACTATGGGCCGGTGCTCGAGGAAATGGACAGGCTGATGGAAGGCGGGATCCCGGAAGCCGTGCGACGGGGAGCCTGCACAGGCAGGATCAAGTGCCGCTTCTTTGATGATTGTTTCGGAGAAGGTGCTCTGCCGGACAATTCCATTATTCACCTGACCGGTGCCCAGCACCGCTACCGGATGTTCGACGAGGGCAGGCAGTACCTCCGGGATGCGGATCCTCTGCAGATTGAAGGTACGGCGCAGCAGTACGCCGAGATTGCGGCGGACCGCTGCGGCGGTCTGTTCGCCGACCGGGAAGCACTGCGTACCTGGCTGAGTGATGTGCAGTATCCGCTGTCCTTCATCGACTTCGAATGGGAGCGCTTTGCGGTTCCTCCGTATGAGGGCATGCGTCCGTATGATGTACTGCTGTTCGAATACGCGCTGGATATCGTGCATGAGGACGGCAGGCAGGAGCACAAGGTCTTCCTGGATGTCCACGATGACCGGGAAGCACTGGTAAAGAGCCTGCTCGAGAATATACCGGAGACCGGAACCATTATTGCCTACAATGCCATCGGGGCAGAG
>JAFOIY010000206.1 GCA_017420505.1 Solobacterium sp.
CGCTGTAATGCTATACTTACGAGAGTAGGAACAAGAAACGATGAAGATACTCCGCATACTGATACTGATACTATTCCTGGTCACAGCCGGGTTTTTTGGTGTCAGCGAAGTACGCTACTTCTCCGACCGTGATGATCAGCCGCCTGTCATGACGGCAGACAGGGATACGCTGAAGCTCAGCGTAGAAGCGGATGAGAAGGATTACCTTCAGGGCATCACTGCCCGTGATGACAAGGACGGCGATGTAACGGATTCCCTGGTCGTTGCCGGCAAATCCAACTTCATTGAAGAAGGTGTATTCCGCGTAGACTACGCTGCATTCGATTCCCACAACAACGTCGGCACCTGCAGCCGCACCGTACGTTACACGGACTATACATCTCCGAAATTCGTGTCCAGCGAACCTTTCATGTTCAAAAAGAGTTCTTCCTACAATTTCGATTTCATCCGGGCGATTGATGTCATTGACGGTGAAATCTCCAACAAGGTCAAGGTCATGTATTCCACCCTGTACTCTGCCACAACGGATTCCCTCATCACCCTGGAAGTCACAAACAGCCTGGGTGATATCGAGAAGCTCGAACTGAATGTCCGGATCCTGACACCGCAGGAATACAACCTGTACCTGCCAGCTCTGTGGCAGTACATCGTCTATACGAAAGTCGGTGAAGAAATCGAACCCTGGAACTATGTCGGCGGTGTCTGGCAGAGCGGACATTACTATTCATTTGATGAAACAGAGTTCGACTACAGCCTCGTATCGTTCAACCCGAATGTCGTTGATTACAATACACCGGGTGTCTACGAAATGCAGTTTCTTATGGAATCCCCGTCCCGCTGGCTTCCCACCGGACCCTCGATTCTTTATGTCGTAGTGAGGGATGAGTAGTATGAGCGAGAAGAGAAACATGGACTTCTTTGACCGCATTGAGCCGTACAGCCTCATTTCCGATCTGCTGCGCAGTCTCTGGGCCATCATTGCGGGTGCGCTTGCGGCGGCGATGATCACCATCATGGTCACCCGAGCCAACACTACCCAGCTGTACACCTCCAGCGCTACGTTCGCGATCATGTCCAAAACAACATCATCGTATGCATACAACAACCTGAACGCTGCCAAATCCGCTGCCTCCAGCTTCACCAGCATCCTCAACAGCGAAGTCCTGAAGAAGCGGGTCTGTGAAGACGTCGGGCTGAATACTTTCAGCGCGACTGCGGAGGCTGCCGTCGTCAAGGAGACCAACCTCCTGACCCTGACGGTTACCAGCGATTCCCCCCAGAAGACCTACCGCATCATCCGTTCCATCATGAAGAACTACCCGTACTTCATGCAGTACACCGGAACGAACATGGTTATGGAGGTCCTCGCCCAGCCCAAAGTACCGCTGCGCACCATCACCGTGGACAACGCACTGAGCAGAGCCAAACGGAGTTTTGTGTATACATTTGTAGGATTATTGCTGCTGTTTGCGTATCTGTCCATCCGTCATGACACGATCAAAACCGAGAAGGATCTTAAGGAAAAGCTGGACGCAACAGCGCTCGGTTCCATCGAACACGAAGTCCTGCGCAAGACCCGCAAGGACAAGGCAAAGGCCAGCGTCCTCGTGTCCGATGTGACCGCGAGCTTCTCCTATGTTGAGAAATACAAGAAGATTGCTGCTTCCGTGATCAAGTCCGCAGAACGGCATCACGCCAAGATCATTGTCATTACCAGTGTTGCCGAACACGAAGGCAAGTCCACGGTTGCCGCCAACCTGGCCCTGACGATGCAGTCCCAGCACAAGAAGGTCCTCCTGGTGGACTGCGACATGCGCCGTCCTTCCCAGGCGAAGATCTTCGGCATGAATGTGCAGAAGGGAACAGAACTGACTGACCTGCTCAGCGGCGAAACACCGCTTACACCGGCTGTCCTCTACCGTGAAAAGAACACCCGGCTGCCGATGATCCTGTGCGGTACAGGCAAAAAGGATTCCACAGAGTACCTGAAGGACGGATCGTTCGCCGGTCTGATGGAAAAGCTGAGGGATGCGGCTGAATACATCATCCTGGATACGCCGCCCATGTCCCTCATGGCCGATGCCGAAGCCATCGCCAACTGCGCGGACATCAGCATTCTGGTCGTCCAGTATAACCGTACCCTGTCCGCCGATGTCAACGATGCCATCGATGAACTCAAGAAGTGCAGAGCGCACATGTCCGGCTGCATCCTGAATGATGTACGGATCCTCCCGGGCACCGACCGCCTCACAGCCGCCTCCCACTACGGATACGGCAACTACGGCCGTTACGGACGCTACGGCAAGTATAGCAAATACGGCAAGTACGGACACTACGCAGAAAGAAGGAAACCCGCCGCTGCCGCAGAAGAACCGGCACAGGAAACACTGGCAGAAGAAAAACCGGTCGTGGAAATGTATACCGATGAAATCCCGGCAGTCAGTACCGATACCGAAGAGATAGAGAAAGCAGATACCGAAGAATGAGCACAACGAACACAGAACTGGAAAAACTCGATATAACACAGTTTATTGACGGTTTTCTGAATGCCCTGAAGCGGACCTGGATCATCGTAGTGATCCTGACCGCTGTTTTCGGTGTATTCAACTGGTTCCGTGTCCGGAATACCTACGTACCTGTCTACAAAGCCGAAGCTACGGTCGCTGTCTATTCCGTCAGCGAAAGCTCCGGCGCTGACTCCAAATTCGCTGAACAGCTCGGCACGGTATTCCCGTATATCCTGACCAGCGGTGTCCTGAAGGATGTCATCATGGCGGATATGGGTGTCACCTCACTGCCTGGTACCATCAAGGTCACCAACATTGAAGGCACCAACCTGCTCACCATCAGCGTGTCCACCGGCAATCCCGATACTGCGTACAAGGAGCTTCTCTCCGTCATTGAGAACTATCCCAAGGTCGCCGAGTACGTCGTCGGCAGCACCCGCATGGAAATTGTGGATGACAGCGGCGTACCGAACGACAGCGGCAGGACCGTTGCCGTACGCTCCAATGCCCTCAAAGGCGCAATGATGGGCTTTGTACTGGGAATGCTGATAACAGGAGCGTACATGCTCATGTTCCGCACCGTCCGCTCCGCCAAGGACATCCGCAATCTCTCCAACATCGAATGCCTGGGCACACTCCCGGTCTACAAAAAGAAGAAGCGGAAGAACACAGCTTCCAGCATCAACATCATGGAGCACAACGTCCAGGAGGACTACCTCGAAGCACTCCGCCTCATCCGCACC
>JAFOIY010000207.1 GCA_017420505.1 Solobacterium sp.
CCAGAGGATCGCTGATGATCATCTGGTCCAGGCCGATCTGATTGAGGTTCGTCAATACTCTGTCCAGGCGGTTACGGTCCAACATATCATTATCCTTCTTTCTATCTTAATTTCTGAAAACAGCACGGGTGAGGACAGCCAGCAGCGCACCGAGGCCGATGCTGATCAGCCCGTAGCGCGGCTGGAAAAAGATGACGCATACTGCCATGCCCACTGCACCGATTGCCAGGCACCAGGCACTGATCACCCGTCCGTTCATACTAGCCTAAATCCTCTCCGTTGGTAGCGATGACGTTTCTGTACCAGAAGAAGCTGTCCTTGCGGCTTCTTGCGTAAGTGCCCTTTCCTTCGTCATCTACGTCAACGTAGATGAACCCGTAGCGCTTGCGCAGCTCACCGGTGCCGGCGGAAACCAGATCAATGCATCCCCACGTTGTGTAACCGATGCAGTCCACTCCGTTGTCGATTGCTTTCTCCATGGCCGCTATATGCTTGCGGTAGTAATCGATGCGGTAGTCATCGTGGATGGATCCATCCTCTTCGACGGTATCATAGGCACCGAGTCCGTTTTCCACCACCATGACAGGAATCTGGTAGCGGTCATAGATCATCTCCAGATAGTACTGCAGACCGTCCGGGTCAAGTGCCCAGCCCCAGTCGCTGTAGGTCAGATACTCATTGCGGGCACCGGAAGAGAAGTTGCCGGAAACCATGTCCTTTACCTTATGGGTTGTGACCAGGGAAGACATATAGTACGAGAATGTATACATGTCCACTGTACCGTTCATGAGGTCCACCAGGTCTTCTTCCGTGATATCCAGCTCTACGTTGTGCTCCTTCCACAGGCGTTCCGCATAGGTCGGATAGGCACCGAAGCACTGTACATCACCGCAGTAGAAGATGTTCTTCTCCCAGGTGTGGCGGTTGGCCAGGATATCCTTCGGATCACAGGTAGCAGGATAGTTCGTAATGCCGCAGATCATACAGCCGATCATATTCTCCGGGTCAATGGCATGGCCGATCTGGACAGCCTTGGCACTGGCTACGAACTGGTAGTGCAGCTGCTGGTAGGCAGCGGTATAGCCGGCATTGCTGCGGTCCTGTTTGGGTCCGAAGAACATGATGGTATTGTTGATTTCATTGAAGGTCAGCCAGTACTTGACCAGTCCTTTGTACTCTGTGAAACAGGTAGTCGCAAAGCGAACGTAGAAATCAATCAGCTGACGGTTGTTCCAGCCACCGTAGTGCTCTTCCAGATACAGCGGGGTATCGAAATGCCAGATGGTGACCAGAGGCTCGATATTGTACTTGCGGAGCTCTTCAAACACCTTCCGGTAGTGCTCTACACCTTCCTTGTTGGGTTCCTTCTCATCTCCCCTCGGGAACAGTCTGGACCAGGAGATGGACATCCGGTAGGTACGGAAACCCATCTCAGCGAACAGTGCGATGTCCTCTGCATAGCGGTGGTATTCATCCACACCATTGTGGTTGGGATAGTAGTATTCATCCAGCACAGCATAGCGTGCACCTTCCGGTAGCTTCTCACCGCGCGTGAGCGTGAAATGCCTGCCGTCCTTGTCAATGGCAGTAATCAGGCGCGGTGCATCCACTGTACCGCCCGTCGTAACATCGGTCAGAGCAGGTCCCCTACCGTCTACATTCCAAGCACCTTCCACCTGGTTGGCAGCGGTTGCACCGCCCCATAGAAAATCAACAGGAAAACTCATGATCCATTCCTCTCTTTTTCTCTATTCTATCATGAACCCTGCTCTTCATCACCGGGAGACTCTTGACGCTTGTTGTATAATAACAGCGTAATATGGAAAGGCGGAACATACGGACCATGACTAAAGTAAACGTGATTTCCGGATTCCTCGGAGCAGGAAAAACAACACTGATCCAGAAGCTGATTGAAGACGTTTTTGCCGGACAGAAAGTCGTCCTGGTAGAGAACGAGTTCGGTGAGATCGGCATCGACGGTGGATTCCTGCAGGAAGCCGGCATTGAGATCAATGAAATCAACAGTGGATGCATCTGCTGCACGCTGAAGGGAGACTTCGAAGCCGCACTGCAGATGGTCCTCAATACCTATCATCCCGATCACATTCTGATCGAGCCTTCCGGTGTCGGAAAGCTTTCCGATATCCTGAAGATCATCAAGACAGTGGAAGGACTGGAACTGAACAGCTACAGCACGGTTGTCGACGCTGTCCGCTGCCGGATCTATCATAGGAATTTCCGCGAATTCTTCGATGATCAGATTGAAACAGCAGCCTGTGTCATTCTGTCCAGAACACAGAATGTGGACGCAAAGCGGCTGGAGGAAGACGTTGCGATCATCCGGGAACTGAACCCTGATGCACGCATCATTACTACACCGTGGGATGAACTGAGCGGCAAAGCAATCTTTGAAGCGATGGAAGGCTCATCCGATGGTTTCCCGGAAGATCTCGGCGAGTGGGAAGACGAGGACGAAGAGGAAGAAGAGCACGAGCATCATCACGAGCATGAGCACTGCGAATGTGAACATGACCATGATCATTGCGAGTGCGATCACGACCACGAGCATTGTGAATGCGATCATGACCATGATCACTGCGAGTGTGAGCATCACCATGATCATGAACACGATCATGAACACTGCGAGTGCGAGCATCACCATGAACATGAGCACCATCATGAGCACGAGCATCATGAACATCATCACCACGATGATGAGGCAGAAGCCAAAGCGAACGAAGGCCTCAGCGAAGGCAACCGGATCCACATCGGTGCTGATGATCACGGACATCATCACCACCATCACCATCATGGACACGATGCGGATGAAGTCTTTGACGCCATCGGCATCGAGACCATCAACAAGTATTCGATGGAAGATCTGGAAGAAGCGCTCGATGGTCTGGGAGAGAACATCGTGCGTGCCAAGGGTATCGTACCGTCCGTGGACGGCGGCTGGATCTTCTTTGACTGGGTACCGGGAGATACGGATATCCGGGAAGGAAAGCCTGCCTATACCGGTCTGATTACGGTCATCGGTGAAAAGATCGACGTAGAGCAGCTGAAGACACTGTTCAAGGTGAAGTAAATGGCTGCGCCGGTTTATCTGTTT
The DNA here is from genome assembly GCA_017420505.1 of Solobacterium sp. Lineage (GTDB taxonomy): Bacteria > Bacillota_I > Bacilli_A > Erysipelotrichales > Erysipelotrichaceae > Bulleidia. Next base: position 3,113 of record JAFOIY010000207.1, read on the forward strand.
GCAGGATTCCTGGACAGCGGCAAGACGACCCTGATCATGGACACCCTCAATGACAAGGATTTCATGAAAGGGGTCGGGAGAACGCTGATCCTGTGCTTCGAACAGGGAGAGACGGAGTACACCGAAGAGTTCCTGGACGAGCACAATGCGTTCATAGAGTTCTTCGAAGCCTCCACCCAGCTGACCAAGGAAAAGATGCAGGAACTGGATACAATCTATCATCCGGACCAGGTATTCATCGAATACAACGGTTCCGAGGTGATCAGTGAAACCATTCTGCGGGACATGCCGCCCTTCTGGCCGTTGGTGGAGATTCTGACGACCGTGGACGCATCCACATTTGCGCAGTACATTCAGAACATGCGTTCCATCATGTTCGAACAGATCCGCTGGGCGGATGTGGTCATCTGCAACCGCTGTACACCGGATACGTCGGCTTCCCTGCTGCGCGGCAATATTAAAGCCATGAACAAGGTCGCCCAGATCTTCTACGAAGGTGAGTTCGGTGCGCCGGTGGAGCTGAAAGGCGGACTGCTGCCGTTTGACAAGAAAGCGTCCGTCATTGACATCAATGATGATGACTACGGTCTGTGGTACATGGATGCCGGTGAGCATCCGGATGACTACGAGGAAAAGACCGTCATCGTCCGCGGTGCCTATGCAGAGAATCTGCCCGGTGGATACAAGCAGTCCTTCGTTCTCGGACGGCGGGCGATGGTATGCTGCGAAGCCGATACATCGCTGTGCGGCATTACGGTCACCGGTGTCAAGATCGAGCAGCTGACCAAAGGCAACTGGTATGAAGTGGAAGGCACCCTGCGCGGTGTACCGCTGGAGAACGGTGCGAAGACGCTTGTTCTCTATGCGCAGAAGATCAAGAACTATCCTGCACCGAGAGATCAGTACGTATACTTCTCATAAACTAAAAAAGGGCTGTATCAGCCCTTTTTTCTATTTCAGGAAATCCACTGCGTAGCGGACAAAGAACTCTGTGATCGGCAGGAATCCCCTTTCGTCATAGAACAGCTTGGTATTGTGCAGTACATGAGCCGCTTCCGGACGATCGGAGGATGCACCGAAGTTGAAGTAGCATCCGGGATAAGCCTGGGTGAAATAGCCGAAGTCGTCGGAGCCCATGCCAGGGAATTCCGGCTTTACGACCTTCAGTCCCATTTCTTCCATCACCCGGTATACCTTTTCTGTGACCTCCGGTGTGTTTTCCACCGGTACACAGCCGGCAATCATCTCGGTCTTCGCTTCCGCACCGGACGCGGACGCGATCGCTTTGGCGATGGTATCCATCTGTGCCAGTACTTCTTCCAGTTCACCTTTGTGGAAATAACGGATATTGCCTTCCATGACGCATTCATCCGGAATGATGTTGTACGCTGTGCCGGAGTGGATCATGCACGGGCTGACCACCAGGGGATGGAACGGGTCGTGGTAGTTGGAAGGAATCGTTACGATCTTCTGCAGAATCTCTGCAGCAGGACGGATCGGGTCGATGGACAGGTCCGGTCTGGAACCGTGGCCGCCGCGTCCGCGTACGGTAATCCGCCACTGGCAGTTGCCAGCGTTGGCCGGTCCGCTGATGGCAGATGCTGTGTAGGGATCCAGAGCAGGCGTCATATGGTTGGCTATGACTTCGTCCACACCGCCTTTACTGTTGAGGTACTCTATGATCTCCTGCGGTCCGCCGCCGCTGATCTCTTCCGCTACCTGGAAACATAGATAGATGGTGCCGGAGAGTTCCTCCTTCATCTCTGCGAAGCAGGCTGCGGCTGCCAGCAAGGTTGCGGCATGTACGTCATGTCCGCAGGCATGCATCACACCCGGCACTTCGGACTTGAAATCCGATTCGATCTCCTCCTGCATCGGCAGTGCATCGATATCTGCACGGATTGCCAGTGTCTTCCCCGGCTTTGCAAAATCAATCCTGCCGACTACATTCCTGTGGCCTACCACTTCATAGGGTATGCCCATGGAAGCGAGTTCCTGCTGGATGCGCAGCGAGGTCTGCTCTTCCTGCAGGGACAGCTCCGGATGCCTGTGGAAATATCTGCGTATATCGATCAGATATTTTTCCTGTTTCTTAACCAGTTCATGAATGTTCATATCCTGTCTCCTTCCTACACCTCGTACAGAGGTGTGTTCCTGATTTCCTCCAGTTCCCTGAAGCATTGTGCCAGGGCTTCTTCCTCTCCTTCGAGCAGGAAGTATACGCCGCCTTCGGCACCGGCAACTCCGCCGGCTGCGAGAATCTCCGCCTGGATGCCGTACAGCTGGCTGAATGCGTCCAGTTCCGTAATGAGCCTGCCGTCTCCCGGGAAGAAGCGCAGCCCGGATGCACCTTCGCTGCGCACAGCCAGCTGCTCTGCCGGTACATCCACCCGCTTTTCAACACCGACCGCAAACAGTACTTCGGCACCCTGTGCCTTTGCCTGCCTGACCGCGTTCATGGTACCGCCGGTCGGATTGCCGATCAGAACACCACAGGTCCTGGATGAAAGATGCACAGCATTGGCGCCCTTCACCAGTACATCCCCCGGGCCAAGCGTTTCCACGGCGTCAAACACCGTCATTCCGTGGATTCTGCTGCCCTTGCGGATCACCAGATCCTCCTTTTGC
>JAFOIY010000208.1 GCA_017420505.1 Solobacterium sp.
ATGGAGCCGAAGGAAGCGTGCAACTGGGTAACCGGCAGTATCGTTGCCTGGCTGAACAAGAACGAAGCGGAGATCAAGGACTTCTATCTGACCCCGGAGATGCTCAAGTTCATCTATGACAATATGAAGAAGGGCACCATTTCCGGCAAGCAGGCCAAGGAAGTGTTCACAAAGGTTCTGGATGAAAAGAAAGAACCGTCCGCGTTCATTTCAAAGGAGAATGCCCAGATTTCCGATGCCGGTGAACTGGAAAAGATCATCGATGAGATCATTGCCAGAAGCCCGAAGGAAGTGGAAGGCTACCGGAACGGCAGGGACCGTCTGTTCGATTACTTTGTCGGCCAGGTCATGAAAGCGACCCGCGGCAAGGCCAACCCGATCATGACAAAGGATATCCTGCATTCCAAACTGGATGTATAAAGCAAAAGGGCACCATATGCGTGCCCTTTTCTGAAAAGAGTATGAACGAAGAAAGCAAACCGGAAATCAGTATTGCGGAAGGGGTGGAGGACGGTCACCCGGTGCGGTATTACCTGCAGGATGATGTGTGCCACTCTGCCACCTATCTCGAACCGGAACTGCGGAACGAGCTGATTTTCCCGTACATGAAAAAGTGGAACCTCATGTTTTCCCTGGACATGGATATCCGGGAGATCATGATGATCGGCGGGGCCGGGTATTCCTATCCGAAATATCTCATCAGCCATTATCCGGAGATTGCCATGACCGTGGCCGAGACGGATGAAAGTGCTGTCCGGCGGGCCTGTGACTGGTTCTTCCTGGACGAACTGATCGAGACCTTTCACACCGAGGATAACCACCGGCTGCGCCTGGTCACGGCCGACGGCCGCCAGCTGCTGCGTGATGAGGAAAAACAGTATGATGTCATCATCAACGATGCCTACAGCGGCTTCATGCCGGCATTCCCGCTGGCTACAGTGGAATGCGCGAAGCTGATCCGCAGCCGGCTGAAGGACGGCGGCCTCTACATGGCCAACGTCCCGGGCTATGATGATATCGGGGAATCCTGGTTCCTGCAGGATGTCCTGCTGACCCTGCAGAAAGTCTTCCGCCATGTGCTGCTCGTGCCGGCCAAGGGTGTGCCGGAAGAAGAATCCGATGCCAGCAACTACATTGTCTTCGCTTCCGACACACATGCGTCCGTACCGGAGATGATCCCCTATGAGACGCCGGAGGGAAGACTGATGCGTGACGCTGATCTGGAAAAGATCACCCGGGAATTCCGGCTGTAAGGAAGCATCTGTTAATTCTTATGATCACTATAAAAGTATTGGAATTGACACACCCATGACTTATTAAGGACAATAGAATCAGATAACATATATCTTCAGAAAGGAAGGTGCTGAACATGATTTATTACAACTATGCCGGGCTGGACCGCGGCAACTGCAGTACCGTTATTATCGGTAAGAACGCTTCCGTCACCGGACATGTCATTCTCGGACATAATGAGGATGACACCGAATGCATGGTGCAGTCCCATCTGGTGCCGCGCATGCAGCACAAGGAAGGCGAAATGGTCGTCTTCGAAGACGGCAAAGCCATCATCCCGCAGGTTCCGGAAACCTATGCTTACTACTGGTCTGAAGTGAAGTGCGTCGGCGGGATCTCCTTCGCGGATGTCTTCATGAATGAAAACGGTGTGGCGCTGGTCTCCAACGCTGCCCGGCCGACCATGGACGCCACCGGTTCCCACAAGGACAACCGGGAAGCCTATGGCCTGGGCTATGCGCTGCGGACCCTGGTTGCCCAGCGCGCCAAGACAGCCAGACAGGGTGTCGAGGTTGCCATGGAACTGGTCGAGAAGTACGGTTACTGCTCCAGCCGGATCTACCACATCGTCGACAAGGACGAAGCGTGGTCTGTCCAGGTCCCGAAGGGATTCAACTGCGTAGCCAGAAGAATCAAGGATGATGAAGTCTACTACATGCCGAACCACCTGACCATCCACCAGATCGATTTCAATGATCCGGACAACTTCAAGTACACAAAGAACGTTGTCACCCATGCGATTGAGCAGGGCTGGTACAAGCCGGCAGTGGAAGGCGATTACAGTGACTTTGACTTCGCCAAGGTTTATCAGGAAGACGAGCTGCAGGAGCGCAACTGGTTCCGCGGCCGCAATGCCTGGCGGATGCTGACGGGGATTGAGCTGACCAAGGAGAATATCCGTCAGTTCTCCCAGAAAGCAGAGCGCAAGTACAGCAAGGAAGATGTCAAGGCTGTCCTGAGAACCCACTTTGAAGGCACGGAAGACGACCGGACTGCCGGCGGCACAGCCAACCCGCACAAGGGTTATGACAGCTTCTGCCCGGTATGCAACAACGCCACAGTTGAAAGCTCGATCTTCGAATTCAACGATGATATCTATCTGACAAGAATGTACCGGGCAATGCCGAGACCGTGCTGCAATCCGTACACACCGTGGTACCCGGTAGCCCTGACCAGAGTGCCGAAGGGTTATGAATACCTGGATGTCCATTCCGCCAAGCTGGCGCACTTCGATGTCGACAAGACCGAGATCAAGTACGATCCGTCCAAGGCATGGTTCGGCTTCCTGACCGTACAGATGATCAGTGACATGAACTGGAAGTTCGCTGCCCCGGTCATCAAGGAAGCGCGTGATGCCATCGAAGCCGGCTGGGACAAGGAACAGGCCGGGGTCGAAGCCGGATACAAGGCTGCCCTGGAATGCGGTGGGCTTGAAGCGGCCCGTGAGTATCTGACCGGCTATACCTGCGCGCAGGCACAGAAGGCCTGGGACTGGGCGCTTGATACAGTTGACGAGCTCTACTACAAGCGTCTGCGGGACGACCTCTACGACTGAGGCTTCCTTCAGAAATACCGGATCAAAAAATGCATGGTGTGAAAACATCATGCATTTTTGTTATCCACGG
>JAFOIY010000209.1 GCA_017420505.1 Solobacterium sp.
ATCCCCCTGGGATATCTGGAAGCATTCAAGCATTTCATCCCCCTCTATATTATCTTCAGCATTATCGTTTTCAAAAAGCTGCGTCTCTACCGCAGCATCTGGCGTTTTGCCAGCTACAATGAGCTGATCAGGATTGCGGCTTCCACGGTGCTGGCGATGCTGGTACAGGCTCTGGGCTGCTTCCTGTACAGGCGTATGCCGGTCTCCTACTACATCATGGGCTCTGTACTGCAGTTTGTGCTGATTGTAGCTGCCCGCTTCTCCTACCGCTTCGTTCTTCTCCTCAGGGCGAGCCAGGATAGGAGCAAGGAAGAAGGAACGAACAATATTATGCTGATCGGTGCGGGGAACGCTGGGCAGATGATCCTGCGTGACTCGCGCAGAGCGAAGGAGCAGAGTGGAAGAGTCGTATGCATCATCGATGACAATCCCAATAAGTGGGGAAGGTTCATTGACGGCGTACCGATTGTCGGCGGACGGAATGACATTCTGGAGAACGTCACCAAATACAGCATCAATACCATCTATGTAGCGATACCCAGTGCTTCCCGTCATGATCTGACGGAAATCATCAATATATGCAAGCAGAGCGGCTGTACGATGAAGGTGCTGCCGGGGATCTACCAGTTCATGAACGGTGAGGTTTCAGTTTCCAATCTGCGGGCAGTATCTTTGGAAGATCTGCTCGGCAGAGAGCCGGTGATGCTCGATATGAGCAGCGTTCGGGAGTTCATACATGATAAAACGGTGCTAGTAACGGGTGGAGGCGGCTCGATCGGCAGTGAGCTCTGCCGGCAGATTGCCAAGTATGAACCGAAGCAGCTGGTTATCTTTGACATTTATGAAAACAGTGCCTACGAGATCCAGCAGGAGCTCAAGCGTGAATATCCACTGATGGACCTGGTTGTGATGATCGGTTCCGTCCGGGACAGCAGAAGGCTGAATGAAGTATTCCGGAAGTATCATCCGGATGTGGTCTACCATGCGGCGGCACACAAGCATGTACCGCTCATGGAAGACAGTCCCTGCGAAGCCATCAAGAACAATGTCATAGGTACGTACAAGACAGCGTATGCAGCGATGATCAACGGATGCCGCAAGTTCATCCTGATCAGTACGGACAAGGCAGTCAATCCGACGAATATCATGGGTGCGTCCAAGCGGATCTGCGAGAAGATCGTGCAGGTATTCGATGCCATGATCAAGGAAAACCGGGCAGCAGAGCTCCCTGTGCTCTACTCGGACGGTGACAGGGAAGAACTCACACAGACCTTCCCCGCGATCAGTGATCCCGTTACGGAGTATACGATTGTGCGTTTCGGCAATGTTCTCGGCAGTAACGGATCAGTGATCCCCTTGTTCCAGAAACAGATCGCGGAAGGCGGCCCGGTGACGGTAACCTCCAAGGATATCATCCGCTACTTCATGACCATCCCGGAAGCGGTATCGCTGGTGCTGGAAGCCGGCGTCATCGGGAAGGGATCCGAGATCCTGGTTCTGGATATGGGCGACCCGGTGAAGATCGATGACCTGGCAAGGAACCTGATTTCTCTCTCCGGGCTGAAGCCGGACATCGACATCGAGATCAAGTACACCGGACTCAGGCCGGGAGAGAAGCTCTATGAAGAAAAATTGATGGCCGAGGAAGGTCTGGAGAAGACCGCGAACAAGCTGATCTACGTAGGCAAGCCGGTACAGTTTGACCGCAGGGAGTTCATGGTGAATCTCAACCAGTTGATCGATGCGGCAAACCATAACGATGAAACGAAGACGATCCGGTTTGTACAGTCACTGGTGCCGACGTACAAACAGGAAACAGTGAATGAGGCGATTCAGTAAAGAATCGCCTTTTCAGATGGTAGAATAGCGGTATGAAGAAAAGAATCACAGTTGTACTGTTGATGATTGCTTTGCTGACAGGCGGGATATGGTGGGGCATCTACAGGTCCTATCACAATCCCGTAGTGACGCACTATGCACTGGGTGAACCGGGCAAGGATACAGTCAGGGGGGTGTTGATCGCTGATCTGCATGATATGGTCTTCGGAGAAGACAACGAAGAAGTATATGCGCTGGTGAAGGAGCAGGAACCGGATGTGATTCTGCTGGCCGGGGATATGCTCAATGATGACAGTGAAAGTACAGATATTGCCCTGAGCTTTATCAGAAGAATGGCAGAGGTTGCGCCTGTGTATGTTTCACTGGGAAACCAGGAAAAGGACTATATGCACAGGAACGGCATAGGACTGCTGGAGGAATATCAGCAGACAGGTGCTGTTCTGCTGGAGCTGGAATATACAGATATTGAGATCAAAGGCAGAGATTTCCGCATCGGTGGGATGTACGAATATGCGTTCCGGTCAGGGAAAGAGGATTATGAAGCAATTACGCGTTTTCTGAATGAGTATCAGGATACCGATCGGTATACGATCATGATGGCACACCGGCCGGATTCGTTTGTGTTCCTGAGCAGTAATCCGTGGGACATAGATCTGGTTGTGAGCGGGCATCTGCACGGCGGGCAGGTGATCCTGCCGCTGGTGGGTGGTCTGTGGGCACCGGATCAGGGATGGTTTCCGGAATATGACTACGGACAGTATGATCTGAACGGAACGACGATCATCATCACAACCGGGCTGGGAACAAACAAGGAAAAGCTGCCCCGGTTCAACAATCCGCCGGAGATTGTAGTGATAGAGATCGGTACGGAATAATCGTAATTACAGCCGTTTAACGTTATAATGAAAGACTATAAGGAGTCAGAGCAGTATGAGCAGAAACATTGTACCTTTTGAGAAGAAAGTATGGCTGGCTACACCCATGATGCATGGTGAAGAAGAACAATTCATCCATGATGCATTTGTAAAGAACTGGGTCACAACAATCGGTGAAAACATTGATGAACGGGAGAAGAACTTCA
>JAFOIY010000210.1 GCA_017420505.1 Solobacterium sp.
ATTGCCGGCATTCCCTACGACCTGGTCCACTGTGCTGCAAACTTCATCCTGTGCTTTCTGCTGTACCGGCCTTTGACCGGTGCGCTGGAACACATCAATCTGTCAATATAAAACACCGGTCATCAGACCGGCGCTTTTTCCTTCGCGGCAGGATTCCTGTGTTCACAGGGCACCCCTGCCATGCAGCGGGCACACTCCCCGCCGCCCAGTTTTTCCAGTTCATCCCCGTACTGGATGCACTTCATCAGATTGCGGGAATGCTCCATCGTGATCGCTCCTGCCGGACAGCGCTGAACGCAGGCACCGCACATGATGCAGTTGTCACAGACGCCTGTATAGGGACGGGGTGAAGGATCGAATTCGTGATCGGTGATAGACGAAGCGAGCGTGCCGCAGCACCCTTTCTCCGTAATGATGTGCCGGTGCAGTCCGAACGTCCCGAGTCCACAGGCATAGGCTGCGTGCTTGTCGGACCAGGTCGGGCAGAAGTGCAGGTCCTGATCTTCTCCGTTCATGAACGGGGTTGTCTTCATGTCGGAACGAGGATCCCGTCCCGGGCTGCAGACCTTGATGCCATGGCTTTCCAGCTCGGCAATCAGCGCTGCGGTGATCTTTACGGCACATTTCCCAGCCTGGGCAAAGCCGAGCTCAGCCGCCTCCACCACCGGTCCCGGATCCTCTGCCAGGCGGGTGCGGATCCCTTCTGCGCGCGGAAAGAACAGCATAATGACTGTATGCGCGTCCTCCATCCACTCCCGCGGCGCCATCCACTCCGGCCCGATTACTTCCGGCTTTTTATATGTCTCATAGATAGGATCATCCGCTGCCGCAAAGCCGATCAATGGCTCATCCAGGACGGCAACGTCTGTATTCTCCTGCGGGAGATACACGCTGTTGTTCGTCAGTTCTCTGTAGGCTTTCTTTACATATTCAATGACATCCTTGTTGTTCATAGTGCCAGTTCCCTCATATTCCGGCGGTATGCCCGCAGCGCATCTCCGTTGTACCAATGACCGAATCCGTTTTCATCCGTATCCACCGGCTTCATTCCGAAGCCTTTTGAAGCTGTACGCGCACCGTCCCGGCTCACCGTCTCGCACCATACATCATCAAAGCAGTATCCGTTCTCTTCCAGCTCATCCAGCCACGCTGCGAACACAGCCCCTAGTTCCTTCATACAGGAGGTTCCCCTGTACTGAGGATACAGGTTTGCTGCATACAGGTACAGGATCATCGGCTGACCCTTTGTCCTGCCAACCGGTACCAGATCCGTAAAGGATCCGTTCATATACTTGCGGAAGTGCTCTTCATCCGTGAAAACCGTGTTGAAGTATCCGGCAACCCGGTCCGTATCCGGATCGACAGCCAGAAACAGTCCTTCAAAACGGTCCGGGTACAGGGACTGCAGATATTCCGTAGAGAGATAGGCAGGATCCCCTTCCGGCCAGGTGGTATGATCCAGTTCCACGAATTCACGGAAACGGTCTTCTGTAATCTCTTTGTCTGTCAGTATCCGGAATCTCATACTGACCTTTTCCCCATCTTTGCATAGTCATCGGTACGGGGAATCCAGTCCAGGAACTTCTCTACCTGCTCGTCCCAGAAGCGCCATTCATGCCCGTGGCCGGCCGTCTCCGTCCAGGTGACGTCCGCACCGAGTTCCTTCAGTTCCTCAGCGTACGCTTTATCTGCTGCATACAGGAAGTCCTGGTCTCCGCAGGAGGCGTAGATCTTCGGGAAGGTCTTCCCGTCTTCCTTCAGTTTCTTCGCCAGGGCATGGATATCGTAGGCGGGATCGATCTTCTGTTCATTGTTCATCAGTCCGTAGACCAGCGTCTGCGGATTGATGTCAATTCCCGCCGAGAACGCACCGACGGCGCAGTACTTCTCCGGATGAGTGAAGGCGTGCAGGTAGGAACCGTAGCCGCCCATGGACAGACCTGCGATATAGGTGTCTTCCGGCAGCGGCGAAACCGGGAAGTAGTTCAGAATGAATTCCGGGAGTTCTTCGGATACGAACTTCATGAAATCATCCCCGCCCACTTTGGCATAGGACTTGTTTTCGGTCGACAGGTTCACTACCGCGATCCGCCTCTCCTCGGCATACATCTCGATGTTGGTGTAGCCCGTCCACTGCGCATGGTTGTTGCCGAAGCCATGCAGCAGATAGAGTACGGGGAATCTGCCGGGAAGCACGTGGGAGGGCGGATAATCCGCCATGCCCAGTGATTCCGGGCAGGTTACGGAAGGCAGAACCACCGTGATATCTACAGCTCTGTTAAGAACGTACGAATAAAAATTGCACACAAGCTTTGCCATGATCAATACCTCTTCTTCCTGTTTCCATTATAGCAAAAAGGACGGTGTTTCCACCGTCCCGGACATCAGTAGATCAGACCGTACTTTTCACTCAGAGGCTTCAGTACTTCTTCCGGCAGATTCCCTTCGTACAGCGCTCTTCCCTGGTACAGGCGCAGTGCCTTTTCCAGAACATCTGCGTCTTCGCATACCAGGCACAGCGGCTTGGTGATCATATACTGGTAGTCGGCAAACGTATCCAGTTCCTCTTCACTGCCGATGGCAATGGCGACCAGATCCCCCTCATCCGCCAGGGCATCCTCCAGTGTATCCTCCAGCTCCGGTGTGCACGGCAGGATACTCATCCAGCGTGCGGAAGGATCCAGGTAGAATACATCCTTCTCCGTTGCGGCAGGCAGCTTGTCTGCGTATTCCGGATTCGGCTTCTTCAGCACCGCATGAGCCAGCTTCTCCTTCAGCGCTGCGATATGCGACGCATCCGTTCCGCAGCAGCCGCCGAAGATCATGACACCTGCCGCTGCCATTTCTTCTACATAGGCTGTGTATTCTTCCGGTGGACAGTCATAGACTGTCTTCCCGTTGATGAGCTGGGGCATACCGGCATTGGCCTTGGCAATCAGCGGTACTCTCGCTGTTTTCCCCAGCCGCTTCAGCTGTGTGACCATTTTGTCCGGTCCGACGGAGCAGTTCAGTCCGAACGCATCGGCACCCATTCCCTGCATGATCTCCAGTACAGCCGTCACATCGCAGCCGGTCAGTGTTCTTCCGTTTTCATCGCAGGTGAATGAGACAAATACCGGTTTTTTACTGACGGAGCGCACCGCCAGCAGCGCTGCCCGTGCTTCTGCCACCGTCATCATCGTTTCTATGACAAAGAAGTCCACACCGGCTTCTTCCAGCGCAGCCGCCTGCTCCGTGTAGATCTCTACGAACTCTTCAAACGTGGTATTGCCCAGTGGATAAAGAAACTGTCCGGTAGGAGCGATATCTCCGGCGACCAGTGCTTTGTCACCGGCGGCTTCCCTGGCCAGTGCTGCGAGTCTTTTGTTGTACTCCGTTGTTTTATTGAAGATATGATTGGCTTCCAGTTTCACCCGGTTGGCGCCGAAGGTCGGTGTATAGACCGCACGGCTGCCTGCTTCGATGTATCCCTTCTGGATTTCTACGATGGCTTCCGGGTGTTCCAGTGTCCATTGTTCGGAACAGACACCTGCAGGCATTCCATGTTTCTGCAGTTCCGTTCCGGTTGCGGCGTCCAGCAGCAGCGGCAGTTTCAGTTCCATAATTCTTCCTCCTCACCGAACAGCATGTGTTCTGTATAGATCCGGTTGAAAGCCGGGTGTCCCGACAGTTCCAGATACCGGCATTGATCCACGATTTCCTGCAGCCTGTAACGGCTGTCTTCCTTCAGCAGCGTCATCGCTGCACCGCTGAGAGAGGCATCACCGACTGTCCTTGTCTTTGCGGCAAAACCTTCCGGAAACATGCCGATCGCTTCCGCGCTCGACGGATCCAGTGAACAGCCGAATCCACCGGCAAGAAGGACGGTACCGATCTCTTCCGGCTTCAGCCCGGCTGTATCCAGCAGGATCTCGATTCCGGCCGCAGCAGCCGCCTTGGCCAGCTGTACCTGCCGCACATCCCCGGCTGTAAGCCATACATTCCCGGCGATCCGGAAACGCCCGTTGCCGTTTTCATCCTCTTCCAGATACGCCTGCCAGCCGGAAGGCGCTTCCTCGGGAGGCAGCAGCCTGCCGAAGGAATCAATGACTCCCTGCTCCACCAGCACCGCAATGAGATCGATGAGTCCGCTGCCGCAGATGCCTTTCACTGCAGCACTGCCGATGACATCCAGCTCCAGTGTATCCTTCATGACGGCCTTCTGTACAGCACCTGCAGTGCCCGGCATGCCGCAGCTGATATTCCCGCCTTCAAACGCCGGA
>JAFOIY010000025.1 GCA_017420505.1 Solobacterium sp.
GAGTATATAGATCTGATAAAGAAAGCCGCTGACCTTGGTGAAGGATTTGCTGGTTTTACACTTGGTGTTGCGTATATGACAGGTGATGGTGTCCAGGCAGACCAGGAGCAAGCTGTGCATTATCTGCAGATTGCTGCAGAGCAGGGAATCCCCGATGCCAAAGCATTTCTGGCTCATGAGTATTACTTCGGCATTGGCGTCAAAGGAGACACACGCAAGGCAATACAGCTCCTTTCAAACGCCAATGAGTACTTTATTACAGAAGAAACGTGCAAAAAGATCCGAACGGATCTGCTTGCATTGAACCGTGGCCGTAAAAAGCCGAGCGCTGTATATCCGTTCTGGTTTATGCAGAAAAACGAACCGGTCATCACAAAAGCAATCCTCAGCAAAGCGCTAAGATCCTATATTGAGGAAGAAGTGGACAGAGCGACGGATAACCGTATGAGTGAAGTCCTGATGCATCTGCAGCGTCTGGAAACCATTACCATGGATACCAACATCCGTACCCGGGATATCCAGACAGACCTCGCAAAAGTCTACCGGTACCTGACCGTTGATCTCAGCCGGATGCTGAAGGAGGAGAAGAATCTCCTGGGCAATCACCTTGATCAGGAAGAACAGCTGAACCGGTTCTTTGACAGAATTACAAAGTACATCAATGAAAATGTAATGAGTGCGGATGATCTGGTTTCCGAGCAGTCGCAGATCCTGGCGCATCGGTTCGGCAGCCTCTGGGATCGTCTGCTGCCGGAATCCAGATCATCCCTGATCTCTGCAGCTGTACTGATGAAGACCTGCAAAGATATACATGATGATTCCTTCGACTTCAGCGGCGTATGCATCTCTGCCACATCAGCGCTGGAAGGGGAGCTGAAGAGGATCTTCTGCACAGGGTTCATGGATTATATGGAAGAGCACGGTACATCCCAGGAAGACATCAACTATGTCAGCCGGAGAATCACCAAAGCCGGCATCTTCACCCTCGGCAGTATGCCGTTTGTCCTGGCGGAGAGCGATAAGATGAACGCGACGGAAAAGCAGCGGATCAAGGAACTGGTGCTTCCGTACCTGCATTCGCTGATCCCGGGCACAGCCCAGGACCAGCTGCCCGGACTGTTCAGCAGCGGTGAAAACTCCCTGCTCAGCAGGATTGACTATGTACGCGAAAATTACCGGAATTCCGCAGCCCATTCCGACAATCTCACCAGGCAGACCGCGATGGATTGCTGCAGGGATGTCATCGGCACTGAGGATACACCCGGACTTCTGATCGATATACTGAAGCTGTTCTGATGCACAGGCATAGTAAAAGCCCCTTCCGCAAAAAAGGGGCTTTTTCATTATCACCTGCACTTATGGAATGCCTGTGTCAGTTCAGCAATGATCTTCTCCTTGCCTTCACAGAAGGAAGCCCTGGCAGAATACAGATTGGACAGAATAAACTCCTTCTCCGTAAAGCCGAATCGTTCAGCGATCAGATCGTATTCATGCTTGAGATCGATGCCCATCAGTCCCGGATCATCCGTATTGATGTTGATCATAACGCCTCTGTCCCAGAGTTTCCGGATAGGGTGATCATCGATGGACGGTACACAGCGGGAGTAGTAGTTGGAGGTCACGGACACTTCACACAGCACATTGTTCCGCACCAGTTCATCCACAACAGCATCGTCTTCGATCGCATGGATGCCATGCCCGACACGGCCACCGTTCTGCTCGATCGCAAAGCGGACATTGTCCGCCGGTCCGGCTTCTCCGGCATGGATGGTGTACTTGACTCCCAGCCTGCGGGCAAGCGCGAACTGATCTGCGTAGTCCTCGATCGGTGTAGCGGTCTCATCGCCCGCCAGGTCAATGCCTACCACACCCTTGTCCTTGTACTTGGCCGCCAGTTCCACAGTACGTGTATTGTTCACCGTCGTGCCGAGATTCAGCCCGAGGTTCATCATGCACAGCAGGATGCCGCATACCAGATCAGGATACTCCTCCAGTGCCTTTTCCCTGCCGCGCAGGACTGCTTCCACAGCTTCTTCCATGCTCAGGCCGGGATTGACGTGGGACTGGGGTGAAAACCGCAGCTCCACAAGCTTTGTGCCCGAAGCGTACATATCCTTGAGCACTTCATAGGTCAGCTCTTCCAGACGCTTCGCGCTCTGAAGCAGACCGGTCAGTATGGCGAACAGCCCCATGCACTCGGACAGGGACATGGTGCCGCTCATTACGTGCTGCTTCATCCAGTCATCATCGCTGACGCCTTCCGGAATCAGTCCGTCTTCACGGCAGTATTTAATGAACAGTCTGTCGGGGAACGCGCCGTCCAGATGGCAGTGCAGTTCTACTTTCGGATAATTCATGATCATCACTCCTTGTTTTTCTCTATTATACAGGAATGCAGTACAATAAGGATGAACAACCCGGAGGTGTTTTGACCATGACCGAGACCAGTAGACCGCAGATCACCAAAATCGTTATAACCGGCGGACCGTGTGCAGGAAAATCCACAGCCATGAGCTGGATCCAGAACGCGTTCACCCAGCTGGGCTACCGTGTTCTGTTCGTGCCGGAGACCGCTACTGAACTGATATCCGGAGGGGTTGCGCCATGGACCTGCGGCACGAACGAAGAGTACCAGAAATGCCAGGTACGCCTGCAGGCAGTGAAGGAGGAACTCTTCGAACAGGCTGCGCGGACCATGGACGCAGACCGCATCCTGATCGTCTGCGACCGGGGCATGATGGACAACAAAGTATACATGACAGAAGAGGAATTCGCCCGTGTGCTCGAGAGCATCGATCTGAACGAAGTCCAGGCAAGGGACAGCTATGATGCCATCTTCCACCTGGTAACGGCTGCCAAAGGCGCCGTGGAGTTCTACACCACCGCCAACAATGTCGCCCGCTATGAGACCGTGGAGGAAGCTGTCGTCGTGGATGACCATCTGATCGATGCCTGGACGGGGCATCCGCATCTGCGCATCATTGACAACTCGACGGGTTTTGACCTTAAGATGCGCCGTCTCATCTCCGAGATCAGTTCCTTCCTCGGGGAACCGGAATCCTATGAAATCGAACGGAAGTTCCTCATCAACCGTCCTGATCTCCAGTGGCTGGAAAACCATCCCAGCTGCCGCAAGGTGGAAATCCTCCAGACCTATCTGAAGACGGATGATGAGGAAGAGGTCCGGGTGCGCAGAAGGGGCATTGACGGGCATTATATCTACTACCGGACAGCCAAGGAAACCGTCAGTCCGATGAAGCGCATTGAAGTGGAACGGCGGCTGACCCTGGACGAATACACCGCACTTCTGAAGAAGGCGGATCCGGAGCGGAAGCCGGTGAAGAAGGACCGCTACTGCCTGAACTACGACGGACAGTACTTCGAGATCGATGTCTATCCGTTCTGGGACGATCAGGCCATCATGGAGATCGAACTGAGCAGCGAAGAGGAAGAAATCCGTATCCCCGAAGGCATTGAAGTCATCCGTGAGGTAACGGATGACCCGGAGTACCGCAACGAAGCCATTGCGGCCAGAATATAAAAAGTGCGGATAACAGGAATCGAACCTGCACGGATCACTCCACTGGATTCTAAGTCCAGCGCGTCTACCGGTTCCGCCATATCCGCATGTACAGAGCATTATAACATATAACGCGTAGTATAATAAGAAACGGAATTACAGTAATCAAAGGGAAGGTGAACAGATCATGGGAGAATTACTGACACAGCTGAGAAAAGACAATATGCAGGCAATGAAGGAGAAGGACACGCTGAAGAAAGGTGTCCTGTCCCTGCTCATTTCCGCCATTGCGCTCGGTGAGAAGGAAAAGCATGAAGCACTGACAAAGGACGAAGAGCTCGTCTATGTCCAGAAAGAACTGAAGCAGACCAAGGAAGCCCTGGCCGAGACACCGGCAGACCGTACGGATGCGATCGAGGAAACAAAGAAGAAGATCGCTTTGCTGGAAACCTATCTGCCGAAGCAGATGAACGAGGATGAAATCCGGCAGGCTGTCGAGGAGATCATGGCCGAGAAGGGTCTGGAACCCGTCAAGAAGAGCCAGGGTATCATCATGAAGGAAATGATGGCCCGCTACAAGGGAAAGACAGACGGCAAACTGGTTTCCAAGGTTGTCGGTACAATACTGAAATAAGTGTATTGACCGCCGGTCAAACACATGCTATATTGTTTTTGACCGTTGGTCAAAACCATTGAAGGAGGATTTGAAATGGAAAAGATTACACTCGAAATGATGGATGAAGTCAAGGCGCGCACAGGCGTTACATATGAGAAGGCGAAGGAAGCGCTGGAGACGACCGGCGGAGATGTGATCGGAGCGATCATCCTGCTGGAAAGAGGCGAAGCCCCGAAGACAGAGAAGTACACAGAGTACGTGGAAGAAGACGCACCGACAAGAGAGCTCAACGCGGATGATCTGCCGGATCTCGAAGAGATCGGTGACAAGCTCAAGGAAATCATCGAGAAGGGCAGTGTAACACGCATCCAGCTGCGCAAGGGCGCCAAGGTGCTCATGAGCGTACCGGTAACGACCGGCATTGCCGGCGGCATCATCGGTGCCTGGGTGGCTCCGTGGATCGTCATCCCCGGCGCGCTGGCTGTCTATGGCACCAAGTGCTCCATCGACATCATCAAGGAAGATGGAACGATCGAGACGATCTTCAAGAGAAACTGAACAAGGATGGTATGGTACAGACCGTACCATCTTTGTTTTTTTCATTTACAATATACAGGAAGGGTAAAGGAGGCAGCGTTTATGACCGTGCTGGATGAAAAGCGCTACAGGATCAATCAGATCGATGCAGAACTGACCAAACTGTTCGAGGAACGGATGAAGACCGTAGAGGAGATCGCTGCCTGGAAGATGGACAACAACATGCCTGTCTTTGATCCATCCCGGGAAGAAAACAACATCAGGCGCAATACCGCACTGCTGGAAGATCATCACCTGGCAGGCTACTTTGAACTGTGGTACCGCTTCACCATGAAGATCTCCAAGGACTACCAGAAGGATATACTCAGTAAACATGGCAAAGAAGGAAGATAAAACAAACGCCCTGCGCATGCTGGACAATGCCGGCATTGCCTACACAACGCATGTATATGATACGGATGACGGCATGATCGACGGTGTCAGTGTGGCGAAGAAAGTCGGTGAAGATCCGGAACAGGTGTTCAAGACTCTGGTGACAAGAGGCGATGACGGCAATCACTATGTTTTCGTCATTCCTGTTGCGGAGAGGCTGGACCTTAAAGCCTGTGCCAGAAGCGTAGGGGTAAAGTCCGTCGCAATGATCCCCCAGAAGGAACTGTTTCCGCTGACCGGGTATGTCCACGGCGGATGTTCCCCCGTGGGCATGAAAAAGAAATATACGACCGTTTTCGATGAAACGATCGTACTGCTGGACAGAATCATTGTATCGGCAGGCAGGGTCGGGATGCAGGTGGTGCTGGACCCGGAGGATCTTCTGAGGATCACCGACGGAAAAGCAGCCCCGCTTACCGTTTCCTGAACAGATCCCTCACGATCAGCAGGCATACATAGAACAGGAACCCACCGAAGAGATACCCGCAGGCGTCCAGTACCATATCACTGACCATGCAGGCCCGTCCTTCGGTGAATTTCTGTATGGTCTCATCAATGACCGGTATGCACATCATCAGAAGTCCGAAGTTCAGCCTGCGGGAGCGCACCAGCGGTGCCGCATGTACAGAGATTCCGGACAGGATGCCCAGCAGGGCATATTCCGCAAAGTGAGCGCACTTGCGCACCCAGGGATCAAAGCGCACGACATCCCCGTACAGTCCGAAGACGGAAAGCTTCTGCAGGATCCGCCATGAGAAGCCGCTGGAAAGGTCCTGGGAAGCCACTGCCTTCATCGCTGAAAACCGGAAAATGATTCCGATGTAGATGATCGTCACGAGCCAGATCCAGTACCGTCTTTTCATACAGAGGGATTCTAACATATTTATCCCGCAATGGTGTGCTATAATTAGTTGTCTTAAAGCCCCTGCACAGCCGTACATGGTATAATGGTAGGAGCTTCGGAGGTGCCCGATGATAGAATGCACGGATGTGTACAAGAGATACAGAAACGGTGTCAACGCACTGTACAATATCAATCTCCGGATCGACCAGGGAGAGTTTGTCTATGTGATCGGTCCGACAGGCTCCGGAAAGAGTACGCTGATCAGCCTTCTGGACGGAGAGGAAGTCCCTACAAAGGGAACAGTCAAAGTAATCGGAATCGACGTCGGCAGACTGCGCCGCTCCCAGGTTCCGGTCTACCGCAGGAATATCGGTGTTGTTTTCCAGGACTACCGGCTTCTGCCGAGCTTTACTGTGTTTGAAAACATTGCCTATGCACTGGAAGTCATCGGAATGGACAAAACCCTGATCCGCAGCCGGGTACGCGGTGTGCTGAACCTGGTCGGTCTGGATGATAAGGGGAATGCCTTCCCGAAGGAACTGTCCGGCGGACAGCAGCAGCGGGTTGCGATCGCCAGAGCCATCGCCAACCGTCCGAAAGTACTGATCGCCGATGAGCCGACCGGCAACCTGGATCCCACCATGAGCGATGAGATCATGTCGGTGCTGGAGCGCATCAACAAAGCCTATGGCACAACAATCGTCATGGTTACCCATGATTCCGGCGTGGTGAACAAGCACCGCAAGCGCACCATAGCCCTGGAATACGGCCACATCAAGGCCGATCTGCCGGGAGGAGGTTATATTCTGGATGATAAGTAGGTTTTTCCGCCCGGTAGTAGAGGGCTTCAAAGGTGTATGGCGCCATGCGGCCATGAGTCTGTCCAGTATCTTCTCGGTCATGATGTCCCTGATTCTTGTCAGCATCATGATGATGTTCACTTTCAATGTGCGCCGGTTCACCCAGGGTCTGGAACACAGCATCCAGATTGCCGTAACAGTGGACTACGGACATGAAGCAGCGGAAGAGGAAGACCGCATCGCCCTGGCAATCAAGGATATCCCCGGTGTCACTACCGTTACCTTCTCCAGCAAGGATGAAGAGCTGGAGTATTATATCGACAGCGTAGCGAACGAAGAAGCGAAGAAACTGTTTGAACCGTACCGTGAAGACGGCAAGAACCCGATGCATGATGCGTTCTACGTAGAAGTGGATGACGGCAGCCGGCTGGAAGAGATCACCCACCAGATCGAACAGATCGAAGGCGTGGATGAAGTCGAGTACGGCGGAGCGAGTGCCACGAAGCTGGTCTCGGCGCTGAATCTGGTCCGGCTGATCGGTATGGGCCTGACAGGGGCACTGTCCCTGCTGGCTGTATTCCTGATCGCCAACACCATCAATACAACCATTGAGAACCGTTCCATGGAACTGGGCATCATGCGCAATGTCGGTGCCAAGAACAGCTTCATCCGCGGTCCGTTCCTGATCGAAGGAATCATCATCGGCCTGCTCGGTTCGATTGTACCGATCCTGATGACCTATTTCGGCTACCGTTATCTCTACAGGATTACCGGCGGACATCTGGTCTCCGACATGTTTGTACTGCTGGATCCGGAACCGTTTGCCAAGCAGCTTTCGCTTGCTCTGCTGGCAATAGGCGTATTCGTCGGTTTCCTGGGTTCCTATATTTCCGTAACGAGGCGTCTGAGATGGAAGCGCTGAAGAAACTGACAAGAATCGCGCTGTCCCTTGTACTCTGCACCTGTACGTTCCTGCCGTACCATGTACAGGCGGAAGATGAGTACGATTTTTCCGACCGCTCGTATTGGACGGATCTCTGTACCGGCCAGCACCATCTGACGGATGATCAGAAGAAAGCCTGTACAGCGTACATGAACTATGTGGGGTCCCAGAGCTCGGATCTGAACCAGCGCCTGAAGGACATTGAATCCCAGCGTTCGGAAGTCATGCAGAACCTGTCCTACTACGGCCAGCAGGTCGCAGGCTACCAGGCACAGGCCAACGCCCTGAACGCGGAAATCGCCCAGTACAACCAGGAGATCGCGGTCAAGGAAGCCCTGATCCAGGAACTGGAGGAGAAGATTGCCCAGAGCCAGGCGCAGATCGATGAAGTACAGTCCCGGATTACCGAGCGGATGGTGCTTTCCCAGCCTACCATGCGGCTGAACAAGTATCTGGATATCCTGATGGGGGCCAGGAGCTTCAATGACTTCATCCGCATCGCCAAGGGGCTGGATGATATTACTGCCTATGACAATGCCCAGATGGCCAAGCTCGCTGATCTGATCGAACAGATGAACAAGGACATCGTCGTCATGGAGGAGGAGAAGGTTGCGCTTGCGGAAGCCCGGCAGAAGGTCGTGGATGCCCAGAACGAGATTCTGGTCATGATGTACCAGATGCAGGTAGTTGAAGAGGAATACAGGCGCCAGGCAGCAGCGCTGCAGGCAGAAGCGGCGAACGTCGCGGCCGGCATTGAAGAGCTGCAGGCCATGATGAACAGCATCGCCGACAAGCTGAATGAAATCGCACCGGCACCCGGCTGGACCTATCCTGTTGCGGGAGGCTTCATCAACCCGGTAGCCGGTACCTGGTACTACGCTTCAGGCGGTCTGCACCTCGGCGCAGACTTCGTAGCGAACAAGGGTACAGCGCTCCTCGCGGCAGGCAACGGGGTTATCCTCAACAGTGTCAATGGCTGCGGCGACGGATGGCTGGGCAACGGCTGCGTCGGCCCGGGCGGTTCCTGGGGCGGCGGCAACCAGATCCATGCCCTGTACAAGATCAACGGCGGACTGTACGCAGTGAGCTACAGCCATATGCTGATCAATACACCGATCCCGAAGGGAACGGTTGTCCATGCCGGCGACAAGGTCGGCGAAGTGGGCACGAGCGGAAACTCCACGGGTCCGCACTGCCATCTGGAAGTCTACTACCTGGGCAGCGCAGACAACTTTACATACTACGCACAGCACTGGAACGGTGATCTGTCATTCGGCTGCGGATGGTATTCAGCGGCGCTGAACCATATCTGTGAGAACGGATCGGGCGCACCATGCCGGGTCCGTCCGGAATCCGTATTCGGAGGCTGACAGTGAGAAAGGGGTCCATCCCTTTCTTTCATATGAGGTAGGAACTATGCCGGAATACAATGAAGAAGAATATCTGGATATTCCCAGACATACATTCATAGATGAAAGAAAATCACAGTACGAGCTGAAGATCAGAAGGCTGAAGCTGCTCTGTCTTGCCCTGCTTACGCTCTGTGTCATGATGGCCGGCGCGCTCGGGGGTCTTTTCTATGTCACAAAGCACAGAACATACGAGGCATCGGAGAAGTTCGGACAGGCACTGGACATCATGGAGACAGAATGGTTCTTCGCCGAGGGGATCGAAAATGCCCATGAACGCCTGACAGACCAGGCACTCAAAGGCATGACCACCAACGAAGAAGATCCGCACACCTCCTATATGACCCGTCAGGAACAGGAAGACTTTGTCCAGGGCATCAACCGGAACTTCGTCGGAATCGGCGTCCAGTTCTTCCAGCTCGCTGATGAAACACCGATGATTGAACGGGTCTTCAAGGGCGCTCCTGCCGAAGAGGCCGGTGTCCTGCCGGGAGACATCATTTACAGCGTGGAAGGTGTACTGGTGCAGGGACTGTCCAACGATGAGATCGTCGATCTCGTACGCGGGGAATCCGGCACGGTCGTACACATGCAGTTCAAGCGGGGTGAGGAGATTCTCTCCATTAACATCACCCGGCGTGAGATCGCCACAACGGTCTACGGTGAAACAGAAGGAGATACCGGCATCCTGGTGATCAGCCAGTTCGGCAGCTCCACAGCCGATGAAACAACAGTCTTCCTGCAGGAATTCATCGATGACGGCATCGAGAAGCTGATCATTGATCTGCGGGACAACGGCGGCGGCTATGTCCTGTCGCTGCAGAAGACAGCCGGTCTCTTCCTGGACCGCGGCGCGGTCGCACTGATTGAGGAAGACAGCGCCGGAAAGCAGACCATCGAGAGTGTTGCCGGAAAACGGATCTGGAATACGACGGCACCGATCATTATTCTGGTCAACGAGAATACAGCCAGTGCTGCAGAGGCCTTTACCCTTGCACTGAAGGAACAGCGGGACAATGTCACAGTGCTCGGCACAGTGACCTACGGCAAGGGAACTGCCCAGATTTCCTATCCTCTGGGGGACGGGTCCTATCTGAAGTACACCTATGCCAAGTGGCTCTCGCCGGACGGAAACTGGATCAACGGAACGGGAATCACACCGGATGAGATCGTAGAGCTGCCTTTCATCCTGAACATCGCGGCCTATACATTCACCGGTGAAGATGACATCTACCGGCAGGATTCCGTCGGACAGGCCGTACAGATCGCCCAGTACGCACTGGAGTATCTGGACTATGAAGTCGACCGCACGGACGGCTATTTCTCCGCACAAACAGAAAAAGCATTGTACGCGTTCGCCCAGGACAAGGATTACACCTGTGACGGTACGCTGGATGAGGACCTGCTCAACCAGCTGATCCAGGCTGTCCTGTTTGACTGGATGACGGAGAATACACACGACACGCAGTACCAGAGAGCGATGGAGATCCTGCATGACTGAAGAGAGGCACTTTGAACTGGTATCACCGTTCCATCCGACAGGCGATCAGCCGCAGGCTATAGACGAACTCGTGGGAGGACTGCTGTCAGGAAAGAAGGAACAGGTCCTGGAAGGCGCAACCGGAACCGGAAAGACATTTACCATGGCAAATATCATTGCCCGGGTGAACCGTCCGACCTTGGTCTTCTCCCACAACAAGACCCTGGCCGGCCAGCTTTACAGTGAATTCAAGGAACTCTTCCCGCATAACCGGGTAGAGTTCTTCGTATCCAACTTCGACTACTACCAGCCGGAAGCCTACGTACCGCGTACCGATATGTACATTGAAAAGACAGCGGACATCAACGAAGAGCTCGATATGTTCCGGGAATCCACCCTGAACTCCCTCAGCGAGAGAAGGGATACCATCGTCGTTGCGTCCGTTGCCTGCATCTACGCAGCCAGCGATCCGGTGGAGTACCGGAACATGTTCGTTACTGTACGGGTAGGCGAGGAATACGAGCGCAATGCATTGCTGAGGCGCTTTGTCGAGCTGCAGTACACCCGCAATGACATGGACCGGCAGCGCGGTACGATGCGGGTCCGCGGCGATGTCATCGAACTGACACCATCCTGGACGGATCAGTTTACGATTCGCATTGAACTCTTCGGCGATGAGATCGACCGCATCACCGAAGTGGACCCCGTAACCGGCAGAACCCTGAATGCCTATCAGTTCTACAATATCTTCCCGGCCAGCGGCTATGCCAGATCGCATGAAACCATGATGCGGGCCTGCGATGATATCGAAGCCGAGCTGAAGGAACGCCTGAAGTACTTTGAAGAAGCCGGCAAGCCGCTGGAGAAGGAACGCCTGGAGCAGCGTACGATGTTCGACCTGGAAGCGCTGCGGGAGAACGGCTACTGCTCGGGCATCGAGAACTATTCCATGCACATCGACGGCAGAAAGCCCGGGCAGAGGCCCTGGAACCTGTTCGACTACTTCCCGGATGATTATTTACTGATCGTGGATGAAAGCCACACCAGCCTGCCCCAGATCCGGGGCATGTACAACGGAGACCACCAGCGCAAACAGACACTGGTGGACTACGGCTTCCGCCTGCCCAGCGCGCTGGACAACCGTCCCATGCGCTTTGATGAATTCGAAGGGATGATCAACCAGGTCATCTACTGCAGCGCAACACCGGGAGATTATGAACTGAACCGGGTGGAGCATGTTACGGAGCAGGTAATCCGTCCTACGGGTCTGCTGGATCCGAAGATCACCGTTCGTCCTACCCACGGGCAGATCGATGATATCTGTGAACAGCTTGACCTGAGGATTGACCGTGGAGAACGGGTACTGATCACAACTCTGACCGTACGCATGGCAGAAGACCTGACAGAGTATCTGAAGGAAAGGAACTACAAGGTCGCCTACCTGCACCATGAAACAAAGACCCTGGAGCGTACCGAGATTATCCGCCAGCTGCGTCTGGGGAAGATCGACGCCATCATCGGTATCAACCTGCTGCGGGAAGGACTGGATATTCCCGAAGTCTCTCTCGTCTGCATCCTGGATGCGGACAAGGAAGGCTTCCTGCGCAGCGAACGCTCCTTGATCCAGACCATCGGCCGCGCTGCCCGGAATGAACACGGGGAAGTGTACATGTACGCAGATACCATCACCGATTCCATGAAGAAGGCGATCGATGAGACCAACCGCAGACGCTCCATCCAGGAAGCGTACAACGAACGCAACGGAATCATCCCCCACACGGTTGTCAAGCCGGTGGAGGACGCAATCCGCGGCATAGAAACCAAGGAAATGACGGCGAAGTATCTCAGCCGCAAGACAAAGATGTCGAAGCAGGACATGAGCCGGATGATCGCAGATCTGGAGAAGGAGATGCGGGATGCCGCAAAGGTGCTTGACTTCGAACGAGCCGCTCAGCTCAGGGATATCATCTTTGAACTGAAATCAGAAGACTGACGGAGAACACTCTCCGTTTTTCAGCCCAGGAGGACAAATGGACAGCAGAATCATCAAAGCAATCGCAGCAGAACTGCACATCACTGAAGACCAGGTACAGAAGACACTGGATCTTCTGGAAGAGAATACCGTACCGTTCATCGCCAGATACCGCAAGGACGCAACCCACGGACTGGACGAAGAACAGATCCTGTTCATCGAAAAGCAGTACCGGTATGAACAGAAACTGGCAGAGCGCAAGGAAGCCGTGCTGAACCTGATCGAACAGCAGGGAAAACTGACGGAAGAGATCCGGACGGCCGTCATGGCCTGTACCAGACTCTCCGAAGTAGAGGATCTGTACAAACCGTACAAGCAGAAGAAAAAGACACGGGCAGCGGAAGCCGTCCGCAAGGGACTGCAGCCGCTGGCGGAGTTCCTGCTGGGCAGTGTACCGGGTGATGTACTGCAGGAGGCAGGGAAATACCTGAATGAGGAAGTGCAGAGCATTGAAGACGCACTGCAGGGCGCAAAGGACATCATCGCAGAGATGGTCAGCGATCAGGCTAAGCTGCGGTGGCACTTCAAGGAGATCATCCAAAAGGAAGGCATACTTGCCACAAAGCTGAAGAAGGATGCCAAGGATGAGAAGAAGATCTACGAAATGTACTACGACCGCCGGGAAGCACTGCGCACCTGTGCGGATCACCGGATCATGGCCGTGGACCGGGCAGAGAAGGAAAAAGTACTGACCGTAACGATTGACTACGATCATGATCGTCTCATCGAGGAAGCCTGCCGGGAATACGCAGGAAACCTGCCGGAAGACCGCAGGCAGATCGTCCGTGACGCAGTCAGGGACGGCTGTGAACGCCTCCTGTTCCCGAGCATAGAGAATGAGATCCGTTCGGACCTGAGCGAACGGGCACAGAAGGCTTCCATAGAGGTCTTCTCCATGAACCTAGAAAAGCTGCTGCTGCAGCCGCCGATCAAAGGCAGAACGGTACTGGGCTTTGATCCGGGCTTCTACAATGGCTGCAAGCTTGCAGTACTGGATGAAACCGGAAAGATGCTGGCAGTGGACAAGATCTACCCGTTCCGGAAGAACGGAGATGTGGAAGGTTCCGAAAGGAAGCTCCTGGCACTGATCCGCAGGTACGGTGTCAGACTGATTGCGATCGGCAACGGTACAGCCTCCCGTGAAAGCGAGAAGCTGGTAGCGGAGGTCATCCGGAAGAACAATCTCCCGGTCAGCTACGCCATCGTATCCGAAGCCGGCGCATCTGTATGGTCCGCCCAGGAAGATGCCCGGAAGGAATTCCCGGATCTGGCTGTTGAAGAGCGCTCGGCGGTATCCATCGGCAGAAGGTTGCTGGATCCCCTGGCAGAACTCATCAAGATTGATCCGAAGGCCATCGGTGTCGGCCAGTACCAGCATGACCTGCCGGTCAAGGAACTGAATGAGCGTCTGGATGAAGCGATCATGAAGTGCGTCAACCGGACCGGCGCAGATCTGAACACCGCGTCCGAAGCGCTTCTGAAGCATATCTCCGGACTGAACAGCGCGATTGCCAAGGAGATTGTCAGCTACCGGGATGAGCACGGTCGGTTTACCAGCCGCACCCAGCTGATGGACGTCAAGCGCCTCGGACCGAAAGCGTATACCCAGTGTGCTGGCTTCCTGCGCATTGTCGGCGGGGAGGAACCGCTGGACGCTACCGCAATTCATCCGGAATCCTACGAAGCCGCAAGGAAGCTGATGTCGCAATGCGGAATCACAGCCCTGGGACAGCCGGACATTGCGTTCCATGTGAAGGGCAGTGATCTCGGCATTGACGACTACACCCTCATGGATATTGAAGACGCGATCCGGCAGCCGCTGCGGGATTACCGTGAGCAGTTTGACGGTGCGCTTCTCCGCAGTGATGTGCTAGAGCTCAGCGATCTCCACATCGGAGACAAGCTCTCCGGCACAGTGCGCAACGTCGTGGACTTCGGTGCCTTCGTGGACATCGGCCTTCACGATGACGGACTGGTGCATGTATCCCGGATGTCCGTGCAGCGCATCAGCCATCCTTCGGAGGTCCTTTCCGTCGGTGATATCGTGGACGTATACATCTACGAAGTGGACGAGGAGAGGCAGAAGGTAGCCCTGAGCCTGCTGCCGCTGGATGTGCTTGCCAACCGGAACAAGCGGCACAATGACCGCCCGAAAAAGAAAAAGCCGGCACCGAAGCAGGCAACGATGGAAGATGCGACGAAGCGGCTTCTGGAACGCTTCGGTCCGAAACACAGATAGGATGAACGCGGAAATCGATATCAGCGGTGTAACACTGATAACGGAACGGCTGATCATCCGTCCCTGGCGCATGGAAGACCTGGCGGACTTCTATGAATACGCATCGGTCGACGGTGTCGGTCAGGCAGCCGGTTGGTCACCTCACAAATCCA
>JAFOIY010000211.1 GCA_017420505.1 Solobacterium sp.
CCAGGATCGCACTCTCTTCACTCAGTGTGCCGCTGTCCGAGAGGACGCAGTACGCGTTCATCTGCAGCTTGTTGTAGTCGAAGAAGCCGAACGGCTCCAGGCTTCTGACCAGCGGGTGGAAAACAAAGTGCCTCTTTTCGATCCACTTGCGGGAACGGGGATGCGTGCTGTAGATCACCGGCATCCCGTAGGTATCCGCCACATCGTTCAGTGCGTTCATCAACGACATGAAATTCTCTTCCAGATCAATGTTCTCTTCTCTGTGGGCACTGACCAGGATGTACTTCCCGGCTTCCAGCCCCAGCTGTTCCAGAACACTGCTTGCCTGGATTTCATCCATATGCATGTGCAGTACTTCCGTCATCGGTGATCCTGTCACAAAGATTGTCTTGCCGTCGATTCCTTCACTCAGCAGATACCTGCGGCTGTTCTCTGTATACGGCAGGTTGATGTCGGAGATTGCGTCCACAATCTTCCGGTTGATCATTTCCGATACATTCCAGTCCCAGCACCGGTTGCCTGCCTCCATATGGAACACCGGCACCTTCAGCCGTTTGGCACATACAGCGCTGAGCGCACTGTTGGTATCCCCCAGCACAAGCAGAGCATCCGGCTTTTCCTTCAGGATGACTTCATAGCTCTTTGCCAGGATATTGCCCATGGTTTCACCGAGGTCCTTCCCGGCACAGCCCAGATAATGATCCGGTGCCCGCAGTCCGAGTTCCTCAAAGAAAACATCCTTCAGCTTCGTGTCGTAATTCTGCCCGGTATGAACCAGCACATGATCAAAGTAGCGGTCACATGCCTTTATGGTCTCACTCAGGCGGATGATCTCCGGCCTTGTCCCGAGCACTGTCATTACTTTCAGCTTTCTCATACGGTTACCTCTCTGTATCTTCTTTGCTGCGGATGGCCTGTTCCTGCACCAGTGCGTTCAGTTTCGTCTCCAGAATGCTGACCTTGAGGTACAGAAAGAACACCAGGCAGTACACGATGAAGATCATGATGATGAACAGACCGTTCATCGTTGTGGTAATGCCCAGCAGTTTTACAAGACTGTAGATGATCTGCGGAAAGATGCTGATGATGACCAGCCCCAGTGCCCAGAGGATCCAGATCACCGCCATCTGCGTTGTCAGCCTGCTTTTACGGATAAAATGCACGATTGCCAGAAAAACCAGTACGGAAATCGCAATCATAAAGAACTGTAGTCTAAGTCCCATAAAGCCTCCTCAGGAAAGAAAGATGATGGAGATGATCATGGAGATCATATATTTCGCAGCAGGCCAGAGTCCTTTGTACAGGCTTACCCCTGCTGTACGCTCGTTCATTTCAACCTGGACCTCTTTGATCTTTGCGCCTCTTCTGAGCTGGTAGGCCAGCGTATCCGGCTCCGGCTGACGGTTCATGTTGTAGGCATAGTCGTGGATCATTTTACGGTTGAGCAGCCGCATGCCGCTGGTCGGATCCGCGACTCTCGTTCCTGTGCGCAGCCTGATCAGTACCGTAAGGATCCTGGCACCGATCATCCGCAGGGAGTGATCCTTCTTTTTGTTTACGAAGCGGGAGCCGATCACGATATCGTATCCGTTCTCGATTTCCTTTACCATATCCATGATATAGCGTGCCTGGTGCTGGCCGTCTCCGTCAAACTGTACAGCGCAGTCATAGCCCATCTGGTATGCATATTTGTAGCCGCCCTGTACGGCGCCGGAAAGGCCGAGGTTCACCGGCAGATCGATATGGCTGTATCCCCGTTCATCGAGCAGTTCTCCGGTGCGGTCTGTTGAACCATCGTTCACGATGAGATAATCAAAACCCGGCAGATTCTGTTCGATATCCGCAACCGTTTTTTCAATGCTGTCCTGTTCATTGTACGCAGGGATAATGATCAACGTACGGACTTCACTCATAGAATCCCCCTTTCACACATATCCAAGTAATTATACCCGAAAACCCTGTGTATTTACAGGATTGTACTGCCACCGATGAATTCACGCATGATGGAATGATTGGGCACCAGACCGAAATCATCCAGGGACCGGAAGAACTTCAGGAAATCCAGCAGGCGCTGGGCTTCCGGATAGGAAGGATCGTCCTCTGCAATTTCCGTAAGCAGAGGAGCCGCAGCGCTCTTCAGAATGCACAGTTCATACAGTAGATGGCTGTTGAAGAACACATCTGTCTGGTCTGTATACGGGAAGATGTTCTTTTCCTCTCCTGTACGGACCTTCGGCCAGGCTTCGATCGTTCTGGCAGCGCTGTAGCCGCGGAACTGGTGATCGCGTACGATTCTTCTCAGCAGTCTGGCATCATTCGTGGATATCCGGTTGTGGGCATCAATGTTCAGCTGGGTCAGCGGGCTGATGTAGATCCGGTATTTGTTCTCTTCATCGATCTCTGCTGTCATCTTCGGATTCAGGCCATGGATGCCTTCAATGACGATCGGCTCATCCTGTCCCAGCGTAACAATCCGTTTGCCGAACACTTTGGTGCCTTCCATGAAGTCGAACTCCGGCAGGTCTACCTTCTCTCCGTTCATCAGTGCTTTCATCTGGGTGTTGAACAGTTCCAGATCCAGCGCTTCGATGGTCTCATAGTCATTCTTGCCATCCGGTCCGACCGGTGTATCCCGCCGTTCTACAAAGTAGTCATCCGTACCGAGGTACAGCGGTTTCTTCCCCAGTACCCGTAGCTGGATGCACAGGCGCTTGGCAAACGTCGTCTTTCCCGAAGAGGAAGGACCGGCAATCAGGACAAACCGTTTGTTCTTCTCGACGATTTCCGTAGCGATTTCCACGATCTTCCGCTCCTGCAGTGCTTCCGCGAGCAGTACGGTTTCATTGATCCTGCCGTCCGCCACCGTTTCATTCAGATCCGCAGCGCAGTTGATGCCGGCGATCTTCGCCCAGGCCGCATTCTCCGCATAGGCACCGTACAGCTTTTTCTTGACTTCCCGATGGGGGATCTTCTTCGGATCGTGTACATTGGGATGCTGAAGAAGCAGACCGCCTTTGTAGCGGACAACATCAAAATACTTCAGCCACCCGGTGCTGGGCACCATCTCGTGGAAGCAGAACTCCGTTACACCATCCAGGGTATACAGCAGGGATTCTTCGATATCCGGCGCACTGTTGAACAGACGGAGATCTTCCTTTGCGCCCTTTTCCTTGAAGAACTGCATCAGTTCCTGCCGGGACACAACACTGCGCACGAACGGCAGATCATCGTCCACCATCGCCCGCATCTCCGCCAGAATCTCTGACGGCTCTGCCTGGACACCGCGTCCCTTGACCAGCGTGTACACACCGGCCTGCAGGCTGTTTTCAAATGAAACACTGACCCGCTTTCCGTACAGCCGCTGGATCGCGCGTACATACAGAAAGCTCAGGGATGCCTGGTAGATCCGGTATGCGGCAATATCCCGCAGGTCCAGCAGTTCCAGCATGCAGGCATGGTCCAGTACTTCCAGCAATGATTTTGTTTTCCTGTCCACCCGGCAGGCGATGAAATCGTACTCCCATTCCTTCCGGTACTTTTCCGCCAGTTCTTTGGCCTCTACCGGATGATCCAGCATTTCAATGTATGAACTTCCGTCCTGAAGACGGACAACGACCTTGAATTTCTGTTCTGCCATGATTCAGCCCTCTTTCAGATACTCTGTATTTCTGTACTATTATTGTACCTTCTAAAGCCGCATGATTCATCCCTTGCTTGAGTAAATCCAGCGCAAGCGATAAACTGTTTACATATGAAGCGCTGTCTGGCAATCTCCGGTACTTTTGTGCCTGCCAATGAACCCATGACCCAGCTGGTCTACAAGCAGCTCCGCCGGCTTCCTTTTGAAATGGAGGTCTGTGCCCTGCGCTACTGGGAGGAGGATGCCACCGTCGGAAACCGTCTGGAACAGGATGATCATTACCGGAACTTCCACGTACACTGGGTTGATGATTACCGGAAGGTACTGTTCTCCATACGGAATGTCAATCTGCCCTCCGCACTGCATCATATGCAGAAGTACATCGATACCGCTGTATCCATGTACGATGGACAGGAATACATCTATACCTCCTCCTTCCCCTGCTATACCGTACGGGCAGGCATGCGGATCAAGGAGAAGAATCCGGCCGTGAAGTGGATTGCCAATTTCACCGATCCGATCAATCATTCTCCGTATAAAGTATCAGACAAAGAGACCTACCGGGCCTATTCCCTGCCCGAGAAGATTGCGTTCCGCCTGTACTGCAGGTATTACGTTGTCGATGAAGATGAGATCAATGCGCTGGAAAACGCGGATCTGCTGTTGTTCATCTGCCCCGAACAAAGGGAATTCATGCTCAGGCAGTATGAACTGTATACGCACCGGATCCCCGTGGATGAGATCCGGGCGAAATCCGTAATCGTCCCTCTGAACTATGTACCGGAGTGGAATACGCTGGAATCACTCAGAGATGAAGCGCATGCAGGATTCCTGCTGTCCCACTATGGACGGGTCTACGGCCTGCGCATCATCGAGGAATTCATCTACGCAATGCGCATGTTCCTGGACAGGCATCCGGATTTTCCGTTGGTCTTCGAGCAGTACGGTGAATTCCGGAAGTCAGACCGGAAGCTCATGGAAAAGCTATCCCTGCAGGATCATGTCCGGATCCATGAAAAGATCCCTTACGAAGCCTGCCTGCAGAAGATGAAGGCATCCGATGCTGTGCTGATCTTCGATACCATCCTGCCGGAGGATGAGATCCAGCCGTATCTGCCTTCCAAGGTCATTGAATACTCCTTGCTGCAGAAGAATACCCTGGCCATCACAACTAAGACCAGCCCTACCTGGCGCATTATGCAGGAATCCGGTGCACTGGCTGCGTCCTATGACCGGAATGATATTCTCAGCAAACTGGAGCTGCTCTGCCTCGGCAGTACCCCTTCCGTCATCCACTATGCCTCTACCGACGAAGAGGCTGTACAGGATCTCCTGGACAGAATCGGAGCGCTGAATGACTGAATCACGGCTGAAAAAAGGATCCCTCGGGCTCGCAATGATCTCCAATATGATCTCGGTGGTCGTATCTGCCCTGGTCTCTTTTGTCATATCGAAATACCTGATCATTACCGCAGGCAGCGTTGCCTATTCCTACTATCCGATCGCGACGAACTTTGCGAACTACTTCGCCATCATCTTCATCGCTGTCAATGCGCTGGCTGCCCGTTTCGTCATGGTCGCTCTGCTGGAAGGCAACGAGCAGGAAGCCAAGGAGTATTATTCTTCCATCCTTCTGGCAGATCTGTTCCTGTCTGCTCTGGTCAGCGCTGTACTGGCTGTATTCGTGTTCAATGTGGAACACATCCTGGATATTCCTGCAGAGATTGTACCGCAGGTGAGAAGTCTCTTCCTGTGGATCCTGCTGACGGTGGTGGTCAACGCACTGACAAACGTATTCGGCATATCGATCTATGCGAAGAACCGGATGGATGTACGGGCTGTCATTGATCTGGCCATCAGTATATCCAAGCTGATCTTCTTCCTGTACTTCATGTATACAGGCCGGCTGACCATCGTCAGCTACGGTTTCGTACTGTTCATGGCGACTGTCATCCATCTGGCGCTCAACATGCTTGCGGCACGGGTGCTCCTGCCGGATTTCCACTTTGATTACCGGCTGTTCTCCATGCCGAAGATCCGTACACTGACACAGTCCGGTTTCTGGATGATGGTCAACCATGCCGGTCTGATGCTGATAAACAATGCCCAGCTGATCATTGCCAATATCTTCCTCGGTGCGGATTCCTCCGCTCCGCTTTCCCTGGTACAGCCGTTGTACCAGTTCGGTTCCCTGTTCTTCTTTGCCATTGAAGTTGTTCTGCAGCCTTTGATCGTCAAGATCCTGATCTCCCGGGAAGGCGATGTATCCGGGAAGATCCTGTATCTTCAGGAAATCATCGTCATGAGCGTTGTCATTCCCTGTACGCTGCTGATGGGCTTCGGCGGATCATTCTTCCGTCTGTGGCTGCCGGGTGAAGACCATACCGTTCTCTATGTCCTGTCGTGGCTCAATATGTCACAGCTTCTGTGGACCTACATGAGTACGCTGTATACTTCTTCCATGACGGCATTGAACAAGGTCAAGGTGCCTTCCATCGCTATGGTACTGTTCGGCTGCCTGGGCCTGTTCACAATCTTCCTGACCCTGCGGTATACTTCCCTCGGTCTGATCGGCATTCTGCTTGCCAACAACCTGACATACATCCTGTACTACGTCGTATTCCTGCCCTGGTATGCCGGAAAGCAGATGGAGGGTATCCATACACACCTTCCGGTCCTTGTAATGCTTACGGTCCTCTTTACCGTACTCAACACCATCGCCGGCAGGATCCTGAGTCCGGCAGGCTATTTGTCCCTGTTCGGCTTCTGTGTTCCTCTCTGCATGCTCGGCTGGGCGATTGTTATGCTGCTGACGCGCACGCATCCCAGGAAACTGATCCGGTTCTTCGCAGAGCGCTGATCGCCAGGATAAATAAAAAACCCGTCACTGACGGGTTTTATTTGTTCAGTGTGCTGCGAAGTGTTCGATCAGATCACAGATGAAGTCAACATCCTCCAGCGGCAGTTCTGCATGCAGCGGCAGCGTAATCACCCGGTTGCCTGCCCGGTAGGCAATCGGTGTATCCTTGGGATCGTAGATTCCCTTGAATACCTCGAACGCGCTGGTAATCGGATAGAAGTACTTGCGGGGAAAGATGTTGTATTCATTCAGCTTTACAACCAGGGCATCCCTGTCCATACCGTAGTCTTCTTCAATGATCTCCACCGGGTAGTATGCATAGTTGGAAGATACATCCTTCTGCACGGCATTGAGCTTGATTCCCCTGACCTTTGCCAGCCTCTCATCATACCGGGCACAGATCTTCTTCCGCTTTTCTATGAGTGTTTCAATCTCTCTGAGCAGGCACAGACCCATTGCGGCACAGAATTCGTTCATCTTGGCATTGGAGCCGGTATGCGGGATTTCATCTCCGGTGCTGTAGCCGAAGTTCTTCAGCTCACTGACACGCTGGGCGATTGCCGGATCCGCTGTCGTAACAGCCCCGCCTTCCACGGTGTTGAATACCTTGGTCGCATGGAAGCTGAAGCAGTTGGCATCTCCGAATGTCCCTATGCCTTTTCCTTTATACGTTTCTCCGAAAGTATGCGCTGCGTCATAGATGACCTTCAGGTGATGCTTGTCCGCAATCTCCTGGATCCTTTCCACATCGCACACATTGCCGTAGACATGGACAGGCATGATCGCGCAGGTCTTATCGGTGATCAGTGCCTCGATCTTTTCCGGATCCATCGTGTAGTCATCCGGACGGATGTCACAGAAGACCGGAGTCAGTCCATTGCGTACGATGGAATGCGTCGTACTGATATAGGTGAACGGAGTGGTGATGACTTCACCTTTCAGATCCAGCGCTTCGAGAACCAGTTCCAGCGCCATATGTCCGTTCGTAAGCAGTTCAACATACGGAACCTGCATGTATTCCTTCAGTTCTGCACGGAGCTGTTCGTGCTTCGGTCCCATGTTGGTCAGCCAATGATTGTCCCAGATAGAACGGATTTCTTCTGTATAAGCCGCAAAATCAGGCAGAGCGGATTTTGTGACGAGGATCGGTGTTTCTTTCTTCTTGAATTCCATGGGATGCCTCCGTGAATGTTATTATTCCTGTTAATTATATAATACAGGTTTTGTTTACTGCTATAATTTATCCATTGGAGAACTTCTTATGAAAGATTATCTGGTGGATGTACCTGTTGCGGTCCAGCTCTGGATCCGTCCGGAGGCACAAAGGCAGCAGTTTGAAATACTGAAGCAGGCAAGGCCGAGCATTCTGCTGGTCATTTCCGACGGCGGCCGTACAGAGGAAGAGCGTGCCCTGATCCAGCAGAACCGGGATCTGTTCGATCATGAAATCGACTGGAACTGTACGGTGCACCGGTTCTACAGCGACGTCAATCTCGGAACCTACGGCTGCATTCAGGCAATGCACCGGTTTGTCTGGCAGTATGTAGACCGCTGTGTCTTCCTGGAAGATGATATTCTTCCATCCGTCGGCTTTTTCCGCTTCTGCGCGGAGCTGCTGGAAAAGTACAAGGATGATCCCCGGATCTACGCAATCTGCGGGATGAACCATGAAGGTGTATCGGAAGAAGTATCCTCGGACTACTTCTTCTCCCGCTACGGCAGTATCTGGGGACACGCACTGTGGAAGCGCTCCTATGAACAGTACTACGATTACCGGTTCAGGAACGATCCCTACACCACAGGACTGATCGAGGAAGCTGCCTCCAAAGTGATTCCCGGCCATAGGAAGCAGATTGTGAACATTGCGGCGCGCGGAGAATACGACGGTCATCAGCCGGGCGGTGAATTCTTCATGAACTTCGCCATCTACGGACAGCACCAGATGCTGATCATACCGAAGAAAAACATGATATCCAATATCGGCTGCGATATATCTTCCGCACATGCGAATTCACTGAACAATCAGCCGAAGGG
>JAFOIY010000212.1 GCA_017420505.1 Solobacterium sp.
CCGGGATTACAGCATATCCTGTAACAGCATTCTCCAGATGATGATAGTTTTCCAGATAATCCACGTCACTGTTCACAGTGGTGAATTGCTCAAGATCATACCAGGATTCATTCAGGATGATCAGGATATCGGGATACTCATTCATCGGTACAGCATTGGTATTGTCCACATTCGGCAGCCCGGATAGTGTGTCTGCAGCATAGCCTTCCGGCTCAATGATCGTGTTGAGCCCCTTGATCGCATTGACAATGAACGGCGGAAGGAATCCGTAGGTTGCATATTGGATATCCCAGTGCCAGATCCAGGAATTCCGCAGGGAAGCGAGCGGTGACATTGCGCTGAAATACAGGAAATAAACCGGCAGTACAGTCAGAATAAAATGGATGATCACTTTGTTTTTTGTGTGCGTTCTGTCAGTTTCCTTCCTGCGGAACAGCCTTGCGCTCAGCGCAGACAGAAGCAGCGCCACAAGCAGGATCATTGCAATGTACTTATCAAAGCCGAAATGATAGGAACCGGCAACATTGGCTGCCGTAAAAACGTTGTATATATCCACCAGTGTGAACAGACTGCCGTGCATCCGGAACATGTAGTGATTGACGACTGCCATTGCTGCGAACAATACAGTCAGGACCAGAATACTGATGGAATAACGGGGCATGATCAATGATACAGCGCAGATCAGTGCAAGATAGGTAAAGCCATTGACCAGAACCCATTCAGGGATCCAGCTCAGAGGGCTGACTGAATTCCAGAATGTACTCTCCAGCGCACCGACTTCCGTCATGAAATACAAAAGACCGGCAGCCAGCACAAGTGTCAGGAAAGGCACGGAGAATACTCCGGTTTTATCATTTCTGTTTTCCGTTCCAGTCTTTTTCCCCATCATTGTTCCTTTCTTCTGTTCACGCCTTGATTCATTGTGTGGGGTCATTGTATCAAGACTTGCGACCTTTCTTTTTCATGAATGCGCTGCCGGCAAGATAGAGCAGAACTGCCAGCGATATGACAAATCCTGTTTTCAGATACGGCATAGCATACCGCAGCTCAACGGAGTGTTTTCCCGCATCCAGAAGAACTGCCATATACATTCCACCGGATCGGAGCACTTCTGTTTCTGTACCGTCTACATACGCCTTCCAGCCGATGCTGTACGGAATCGCAAACTGCAGTATTCTCGGCTCAGACACAAAGATCTGTCCGCTGATCTGATCCTCACCAACTGCAATATCTTCCAGCACGTATTCGCCCAGTTTTCCCACATACTTCTCATATGACGACATCGGTACTGCATAGATTTCAATGTCATCGATGGAAAAGCGTGCTTCTTCGCTGATTGTCAGCGTTATCGTATTGAGCCCATCATGACCGTATCCCAGGTTGAAGGCTGCATCATCCCGGATGACCGGCCAGTAGAATGCCTCTGTTGTAATCAATGCGGTCTTTTCCGTCAGCAGCAGTTCATCCATAGATCGGCCTGCAGAGATTTTTACATTGGTGGATTCTCCCTGCAGGTGGATGTTTTTCAAATACAGATATAGCTCACAATTCTCCGGGACATCCACTGCCAGGGTAATCTGTCCGCCCTGGACTGAGGATATCAATTCATTTCCGGACCATTCTGCATGATCGAAGCTGACCGGTTCAAACGTCAGCTGTTCCATCGGCTGTTCAATCACTGCTTCAGGAAGCGGCAGGTTTTTCTCCTCCAGAACCGCTGCCTGAAGGAGCGCCTGTTCCTTCTCAATGCCGTTCAGTTGTTCGTATTCTTCCTCTGAAATGTACCCGGAATATGTGTATCCGACAGGCAGAGAATACTTGTTTTCGAACACCTGATACTTCGGGTCCGTTGAGGCAGTCTCATCATAGCCGTAAGGGATGATGCCTTCTTCTGCTGCCGGTCTGGTATAGTACCTGACACCTGCAAGTTCCAACAGGCCGGTCCGGGTGTCCAGACCGTAGATATCACAGTTGAACCTGACGGTATCCAGTGCCAGATCCATGTAGTATTCAGTCATGGAGGAAGGAATTACACTCCACCAAAGCCTGGTACCGTTGATGCCCAGGTATCCGTCCACATTGGTGCGGTTCTCCTCCATCTCTACTCTGTAGAAGCCATCATCCGCATTCAGCGCAGCTCTTGAGGAATAGTCATTCAGGCTCTGCTCTACCAGCGCCTCATCCTGGAAGTAGAACAAATAGTTGCCGCCGTAAGGAGAGAAGACAAACACGGTCTGGTATACGGCGCCGATCAGTACCAGAGCGACCATAGCATGATCAAAGAGATCATTCCTGTACTGCACCGTCAGCAAATATACGCCAACAGTGAAGACAATCATTGCCAGTCCGATGAAAGCCAGAAGATAGGTGACATAGACCTGGCACAGCAGGCACAGGACTACATACACGATTATCCCTGCTGAAAGCATCTTTTTTTCTCCCGGATCCAGCGTTTTCAACGTATCATACATCTCAACCAGAACAGCACTGGTATAGAAAACCAATACAAACGTCCAGCGGTTTGATGCATATCCGAACCCGTTCATCAAACGTCCCGCAGCAGGCACGGACATCATCAGGCAGGTAATTGCAATCAGTGATTTCAATGCAGCATTCCTGTTCTTTTTTGTAAACGCAAACAGGAACGGGATGAACATAAGTGTATTCATGCTGATGCGGGTATAGTACAGTTTGGATTCCGATTGTATGAAGTCCACGAACGGGAAAGGAACAAACAAAGTACTGAATACCTTTAAGTAGAACTTCTTTTCATAATGCCACAGCGAAGAAAGATAGCCCGCCACTGTACTGGTGCGATAGTTGTTCAGGAACGCATGGATGGTCGGCAGCATCACTACGGAAGACAGCAGAATGCCGACCAGGAAAATCATCACGATCTGCATTACCTGCCTGAATGCCCGTTTCAGATCACCGGATTCACTGTACAATGCATGTACAATGACTTAGATCCCGGTCAGTATCGCATTGATATAGAAAGTGTAGTAACTGGTTACAATGTTCAGCACAACCGCAATGAGCAGCGGTGCATATTTGCCTCTGTGCCAGTAAGTCTCAACTCCAGCCAGCAGAAAAGGCAGGAAGTATGCCCAGTTGATATAGTTCGGATGCCTTGCGAACGAAAACAAGGTCGCGCCGGAGAACGTATAGGCGATTGCACCGATCAGAACAGCTGTTCTGTTCCTGTATCCGGCGGAGCGGCAGTAGACACAGAATGAGAAACCGACAAGATACAGTTTGATGAATATCATCAATGTGTATCTTTGTATTCTGTTGAGGAACACGAATGCTGCACTGACTGCACTGACAGGATCAGTAAAGTCATAGCTGTTCAGCGCAGTGAATATATCCATCCCCTGTCCCAGAGTATAGTTGTACAAGCCTTTGATATGATGATCGACGAACAGGCTTTTCAGATAATCGCACAGGTAGTTGAATGAAATGAAGTGCTGGTAGAGACCATCATACAGAAACAGGAATGACTTATGATGGATCCTGAACAGCAGAAACAGAATTCCTGCACAGAAAAGCCATAATACTGAATACATAATGAGCGTAGATCGGAACATCCGGAACTCTGCATTGATCTTGCCGGGTGCAGTTTTTCCATTCACCATATGCGGAAATTCTATCATATTTGCAGTGTACAGGCATCTCTTCATATCGGCCGGTCATAAAACAAGCGATGCCTTTTCAGGCATCGCTGCACATACTGAAGCCATTTCCGGCTATTTTTTTGCGTAGTAGTATTCTGAAAGCTGCCTGTCCAGGATCAGACTGCTGTATTCCATCCAGTAGTACTTCTGCACCATCTCCGCCAGTGCTCCCCCTTCCGAAACACTGTGTATATTCCTGTCATGATCGATATACACTGTACCGATCCCGGTAACTGTATTCCCCTTTCCGGAAACGATGTCCGTATGGGCAGACACCCCCGCATCCACCAGGTCCACCATGTGGCTGTAGTACACCGACAGAGGCATATCCGCCGTCTTCAGCACCAACGGCACAAGGTCGCAGAGGTCCACCAGATCCGTATTCCTTGCTGCATCCGTATCCACCGGCCAGTTCGCCCAGATGAAGTACGGTGTCGCCTGCTGAGCGATGGTCTTGTCCGTCCCTGCAAGGTCTGTCTGCAAATCCTGCACCAGTGCCGGTGCGTGGTCTCCGACCATGCACACAATCACCTTCCTGCCGGTTTCCTCGTATTCCCTGGCAAGCCGTTCCGTAAGGTATCCGATTGCTTTGTCTGTCTCATACATGCAGGAAGTGAACTCCCTAATCCGGTGCAGTACATCCGCACTGTATTCCCTGTCCGGATGTACAGCGACCGTCAGTTCTTCATCGCTCATATTGGACCATTCACCATGGTTCTGTATGGTCAGCAGGAATCCTAGATGCGGCTTATCCTCATCCATACCGTTCATCCTGTCCAGGAACACGTCCATGGCATAGTCGTCACGGCAGAAACCGTGATAGGTCTCCAGCGGCTGGAAATCCCCCTCGAACAGCAGATGATCGAATCCCAGCTTCTCCCAGCCTGTCTGCCGGTTGTAGTTCGTGGACAGTGCAGGATGCCCGGCCATGGTCTCGTAGCCCAGGTCTTCCAGATAGTCCACGATGCTGTGGGCGCCGTTGAGATCAAAGGCATAGAACGGTGTCGTCGCCGACAGCAGCGACAATGAGTTGGATGTCAGAAATACATACTCACTGCTGTTTGTACCGCCCGCGAATTCCGGCTCCACTGCGTGTCCCTTGATTGCATTCTCCAGCCCGTCATAGACTGCCCGGTAATCCGTATCGCTGTGGATGGCTGTAAAGTCATCCAGGAAATACCAGGATTCATTCAGAATGATCAGGATGTCCGGGTACTCTTCCGGTGATGCAGCACCGGTATTGTCCACCGTCATGCCTGCCAGCTTTTCTGCATCGTAGCCTTCCGGCTCCAGCGCTTTGTTCAGACCGTTCTTCGCATTGTCCAGCATCACCGGCAGCCAGCCGTACTGGGCATACGTACGCTGCATATGCCAGTCGCTTCCCTGCAGGATCGTTACCGGTCCGAAGTAGATATACCAGGCAGGGACAGCACACAGCAGTGCATTCAGGATCATACGCCCTGCTGTATGTGTCCTGTCCTGTTCACGATTGCGGAACAGACGCACACAGATGACCAGAAGGACAGCCATGATGACCAGGATCACAGCGATGTACTTGTCAAAGCGGAACTGGTAGGATCCGATGACGTTCATTGCGGTGCGTACATTGTAGATGTCCACCGGTGTAAACAGACCCCCGTGCATCCGGTACATATAGTGATTGATGACAGCCATCGCTCCGCACAGGAACGTCATCACCAGAATACTGATGGAATACCTCGGGAAGATGATGGACAGACCGCAGATCAATGAGAGATAGGTAAAGCCGTTGACCAGGACCCACTTCGGAATCCAGCTCAGCGGATTGACCAGATACCAGAATGTATTCTCCAGCGCACCGACTTCCGTCATGAAATACAGCAGTCCCGCTGAAAGGACCAGGATCAGGATGGTATACAGAATGTTTGAGGACTTTTCTTTCATTGGATCTCCGTGTTTGTTTTTCTGAAATAGTACACAATGCCGGCAAACAGCCAGAACATCGGTGTACCCAGACGTATATCTTCCCCGATGATCAGGATATCGAGCAGGGATTGTACAAAGAACATCGCGGTGATCAGAATGTACCAGCGGTATACCCGGTCCTGCAGGATTCCTTTGTTTTTCAACAGCCTTCTGATCCATGCGATGACCGCTGCCGCAAACGCTCCGAAGCCGGGCAGCCCTGTCCAAAGCAGCAGATTGACAGCGAGGTTGTGGCTGTCGTAGATTTCCGCCTGCGTGTACTGCGCAATAGCATCACCGTTCTCCCAGCCCCAGCCCAGCACCGGCCTTTTGAGGAATTCTTCCAATGATGTCTTCCAGATGATCAGCCGGTTGGAAGATATTTTGTTCAGCTGATCGAACAGCGGTCCGGTGTTCCGGGAAAGCTTGATGTAT
Source organism: Solobacterium sp. (assembly GCA_017420505.1). GTDB lineage: Bacteria > Bacillota_I > Bacilli_A > Erysipelotrichales > Erysipelotrichaceae > Bulleidia. The sequence goes on from JAFOIY010000212.1 coordinate 6,054, forward strand.
ACCAGTACACAGAAGCCGACAGCCAGCAAGAACAGCATACCTGCAAAGATCCGCATCCGCTTCCTGTTCCCGATGCAGTGGAGCGCACAGATGAAGAGCGCGATCAGAATCAGCTGGATGTCCGCTGTACGTGAATCCGCCAGCAGGATCATCCAGAGAGAACTGATGCAGATCACTGCCGCAGCTGCCGGGTGAATCCTTTTTCTGCTCTGCAGCAGAAGGCAGCACAGGATTGCCGCAATGCACTTCTCCCCTGCCAGGACAGGATGCTTGTACCCGCCGGGATACCGCGGATGTCCGTTTCTCAGGCCGAAACTGGTATACAGGCGTACGATCAGCTCAGGGAACGGCAGCTGTTCATGAAGATAGAAGAACGCGATTGCAATGATGTTCATGATTGTGATGATGGCAATGACCATCCAGGCAATGATCTCCGTGAACCGGTGGACCTGCTCTGCGGACAGGGTCCGGGAGGCCGGTATGAATACCCCGATGAACATGACCATCTCCAGAAGGTGGATAAACGGATAGATACCGTGCCCCTTCGGCTGGAAGATGAAGGATATCACCGCCCATACATAGAATACGGACAGGGCAATCATCAGCGGATCAAGCTTGATTCTCTCCGCAATCAGATCATGGACCAGGATGATGCCTGTCCAGACAATACAGCTTGCCTGCAGCACCTGGTTCATAGGACCGCCGTACAGTTTCCACGGTACAAGGACATACAGAATGCCGAAAAAGTAAAATGCGATCAATGAACGGTGGTCCAGCAGAATCCCTGCGGTCTTCTTCATAAAGCTTTTCTCCTTTCTCAGCAGACTGTACAGTCTGTACAGTATATCATTATACCCGATTGTCTGAATATCCTGTGCAGAATCAAACAATGCAACTATACAAACAGTGAATGCAGGAATGATATACTTGTTAGTATGAGTACGCTCAAACGGTACACACTGTATGTTATGAACGCTGCGGATCTGATTGCGGATACGCTTGCTTTCCTGCTTGCCTTCTGGCTCAGGAACCAGCTTCTTCCGGAAGGCATGATACCGCTGCAGTTCAATGTATACCTCCAGTTCCTTCTGATAACCTTCGTTGCTTATTATGTCATCAACCTTGTCTATCTGTACAAGGACGATGGTTTCCTGCAGCGCACTGCCTTCCGAGAGCTGGCGGAAAGCCTCAAGATCTCTCTGTCAGTAACGGTGGCCGTGCTGATCATCATCAACTTCCTGAAGCAGAACAGCCTCTACTCCCGGATGTTTGAAATGATCTACTTTGGTCTTTTCCTGATGCTGGACTACGGTGGACGGATATCTGTCAAGAGCTGGCTGACGCACAGATACCTGAACACATCGTTCGAGAAGATGATCGTGATTACACGCTCACAGTATGCGGAACGGATTGTGTCTGAGATCCGGGACAGGATTGATTGGCGCTATTCGCTGAGCGGCATGATCCTTCTGGATGATGAACAGGTACCGGATGATCTGAACCTGCGGGTAATCACCGGCAGGGAGAATATGTATTCGCGTCTGGAAGACACTGACTACGGCTCTGTACTCATTGTTCCTAACGGGGTGCCTGAAGAAGAACTGCAG
>JAFOIY010000026.1 GCA_017420505.1 Solobacterium sp.
GATTCTCCGGTGGTGATGGACCATGCGCAGACCCCGCTGTACTGCCAGGTCATCATAGGCAAAGATATCAGGCCGTCCCAGGCAGAACAGCAGGATCATCTCTGCTGTCCAGACGCCGATGCCCTTCAGGGCGGTGAGCGCTTTAATGGCTTCCCGGTCGTCCATACGGGCAACCGCGTCCGGGTCGAAGGCTCCGCTGTGAACCTGGTGGGCAAAGTCCAGGATGTATTCTGCTTTGCGGAAGGTCATGCCGCAGGACTGCAGGTCATCTACGGTCATGTTGATCAGTGTTTCTGCGTCGACCGTCACGCATTTCTCCTGCAGCCGTTTCCAGACCGTTTTCTGGGCGGCTGAAGAGATCTGCTGGGCAATGATGTGATGGACGACGGCAGAAAACAGATCTTCATCCATTTCCCGCTCGATGTGTCCTGCCGCATGGATGACCTCAGCGAGTGCCGGATCCCTGGCGATCAGATATTCCGTTTCCTTTTCACCGTAGGGAAAGTACATGGATCACTCCCGGACCAGGCCTTCCTCCGTCTCCAGGTACTGGGCAGGAATGCTGTGGGAGGAGAAGAGCTGCGGAGACAGGGGGAAGGCATAGCTTCCGGCATTGGTGATTTCCACCAGATCACCGATTTCCGACTTGTTTACCTCAACGTTGTTCCGGATGACATCCAGTGCCGTGCACAGACTGCCGACAACGTTGACCGTTTCCTTCTCCACTGCATCGTTGAGTACATGTACTTCGAATTCATTGTCATTGGTGAACAGCGGCTCCATGCCCGGCACCGGCTGTCCCTTGGCGACGTTGGCGATCAGCGCAGCGATGGCAGGCCGCAGGAACCCGTTCATACCGTTGGGTACGATCAGGTAGGTTGTGCCATGGGAAGTCTTTTTGTCCACGACCGGTGTCAGGTAGCGGCCGGCATGGCAGACGACGAAGCGTCCGGTCTCAATGATCAGACGGGCATTCAGTTCCTTGTTCATCTCCATCAGGACGGCTGTCTTTTCCCGGAGTGCCGCAAGATCCACTGGCTCTTCCTTGACATGATCGTAGACCGTACCGATTCCGGAGCCGAAGTTGATGAATTCCATGGCGATGCCGCACTCCTGCATCAGCTGCACGGCGGTCTTCATGGTATCTTCGTAGTACTGTCCGATGGTTTCCGCGTCCAGTACCTGGGAGCGCAGGTGGACGTGCATACCGTTGATGCGTACATTGGGGCATTCCGCCAGGGTTTTCTTCAGTTCATCCATCTGCTCCAGATCCACACCGAACTTGCTGGCGGATACCGTACCGCTGCCCATGGCATACTGCGGATGCACGCGCAGTCCGATGGACACGGTTGTATCCCTTTCGGCTGCCATTTTCTGGATCAGAGTCAGTTCATGCAGGCTGTCCGCGACCAGGACACACTTGTCCCAGGCATTCCGCAGGTCCATTGCGCTCTTGCCGGGGCAGGAGAAGTAAATGTCTTCCTTGGCGATGCCGCAGGCCAGACTCTCCTCCACCTCACGCCAGGATGCCGCATCGGCGCCGAAGCCATGTGACGCAATGGTCCTGACAACCGGTTCAAACGGGTTTGCTTTGATGGAGTACAGGAAGTCAAAGCCAGGGAGTTCGCGTTTCAGTTCCTCGCAGGCTTCATCGATCATCTTCTTGCTGTAGATATAGCACGGTGCGTATTCTTTCATGGTTTGTTCCTCACTTACTATGATTGTATCCCGAAGTCTTCCTGCCGCAAAGCACAAGCAGGATTTGATAGAATAGAAGAAAAGAAACGGAGAAAAGACAATGAGACTGGAACGACTGACCTGGCCGCAGGCAGAGGCATATTTCAAGGAACACGATACGGTGATCGTACCGCTCGGCAGTATTGAGTGCCACGGAAAGCATCTCCCTTTGGGAACGGACACGATGATACCCAACCGGATTCTGGAGGCACTGGAACCCCTGACGGACGCTCTGATCGCACCGACCCAGCCGTACGGCAGTACGGACTATCTTTCGGTATTCCCGGGCACGGTCAGCCTGGGACCGGAAGTCACCTATCAGGTCATGTACCGGATCCTGGACGGGCTGCGCAGGCACGGCGCAAGGCGCTTTGTTATTCTCAACGGACACGGCGGGAACAGCCCCGTCCTGGACAGGCTGTCCGTGGACATGCAGGAGAAGGGCTGCATCCTGGCCCAGATGAACTGGTGGATCATGGTCTGGAACCTGGTACCGGACTGGAAGGGGGACAGCCCGTGGCACGGGGGACATGGCGGAGCAGAGGAAACCGCAGCCATCATGGCAGTGGATCCGTCTTTGGTGGATACTGGCGCGATCGAGGACCTGCACCTGAAATCCCTGGGCGAAGACCTGCCGTTCTCCGGACTGGCATCGGTGCGCTATAAAGGCCTGGATATCCCGATGAGAAGATTCTCCCGGGAAGTGACAGACAACGGCTGGGTCGGCGAAGATCACCCCAAGTACGCTACGAAGGAATGGGGAGAGCAGATGATCAAAGCTACAGCGGAATACATCGCGTCGTTCATTGAAGCTTTCAAAAAAGTGGAGCTGGACTGAGGATACAACCATGAAAACATCATTCAAGGACCTGATCGTCTATGAAATCTACCCAACATCATTCTACGATTCCAACGGAGACGGTACCGGTGATCTGCCGGGCATTGCGGCAAAGCTGGACTATATCCAGGATCTCGGCTTCAATGCGCTTTGGATCAATCCGTTCTATGTTTCTCCGTTCCGGGACGGGGGATACGATGTGGCGGATTTCTTCGATGTAGATCCCCGTTTCGGAACGCTGGAGGATTTCCGGGGATTGATCGCACAGGCGCATGCCCGGGAGATGAAGGTATTCCTGGACCTCGTAGCCGGCCATGCGTCGGTGGACAACCGGGAATTCCGGAGAAGCGCGGAAGCAGAGCGCAATGAATTCAGTGATCTGTTCATCTGGAACAGCAGTGTCTGGGATCTGGAGCCGGGATACCGGCTGATCTCCGGCATGTATCCGAGACACGGCTGCTACCTGGTCAATTTCTTTGCTCACCAGCCGGCGTTCAACTACGGTTTCAACAAAGTGGAATACCCCTGGCAGATGACGTACCAGGATGAAAGAACCCAGCAGGCCAGGAACTATATCCTGGATGTCATGCGCTTCTGGCTGGCACAGGGTGCGGATGGATTCCGGGTGGATATGGCGGATTCCCTCGTCAAGAACGATGAAGGCAAGCAGGCAACGATCGCGGTCTGGCAGGAGATGTTTTCGGTGATCCGCAAAGAGTATCCTGACGTGTTCTTTGTCAGTGAGTGGTCGGATCCGGCACAGGCCCTGAAAGCCGGCTTTGACGCCGATTTCGTGCTGGATCACTGGGACAACTTCTATCACCGTCTGGTACGCAGCACAGAGAACACACGGGGCGTATCGGTATTCAACGGAGGCGGGGACATGGCGTATACGCTCCGTGACATGCAGTACCGTTTCCGGGAAGCGGAGAAATACGGTGCCTGCCTCAGCCTGATCTCCGGCAACCATGACTCGCCCAGGATCGCGGACTTCCTGACAGAAGACAGGCTCCGTATGTTCTATCTGGCATTGATGAGCCTGCCGGGCATACCGTTTGTCCTCTACGGAGACGAACTGGGCATGCGGACCGCGGACCTGCCTTCCAAGGACGGCGGCTACCAGCGCACCGGCACGAGGATTCCGATGGTCTGGGACGATACGGAACCGCATCATGGCTTTTCGCAGACAGCCGGGCAGACCTATCTGCCGTACTGTGATATCAACCGGGTATCTGTACAGTCCGCATGCGCAGATGAATCCTCGCTGTACCACTATATCCGTAAGCTGATCCGGCTGCGGAAGGACACAGAAGCCCTGCGGGATCCGCATACGGACATCACGGAGGAAAACCGGGTGCTGCGCTTTACCAGGGGAAAGGATCTGGAACTGGTTCTGAACCTTTCGGATACCGCAGTGCCTGTACGCGGGGAAGTGATCATTGCTTCCCGGGAAATAACGGATGTCCTGCCGCCGTATACCGGCGCACTGGTAAGAAAACCATGAAGAAGACGATGGTTCTGCTGTGTGCGCTCCTGCTGGCAGGCTGCACCAAGGAATACAAAAAGAGCGATATTGAGGAGTACGTCCGGAAGAATCTGGGGCTGAGCGGATTCCGGGTCAGTTCTTCCTATGAGACCCTGGAGGACGAGGAAGGCTACAAGGACCGTCTGTGGACGGTGACGGAACAGGACGGAACGGTCTTCGGTGTACTGGATGATTACGGCTGGGGCATGGAATCCGTATCGAACTGGCTCCATGATGACCGGAACGCGGTACGCCTGATACA
>JAFOIY010000027.1 GCA_017420505.1 Solobacterium sp.
CTCCGCTGTACCGGTGTCGTCCACAAAGACCACACCTTTGTCATTCAGTGCGAAGAAGAACCGGATATGCGGTCCGGTGATATTGTCCTTCTGCGGGATGGAGAATGTACCTGTCAGTGAGTTCAGGTGCTCTTCCGCCTTGGTTGCCCGGATCCGGGACAGATCCGGCTCCGGATACACCACAATGCCCAGACTGTTTTTATCCTGTTCCCACTCTTCCGGCGTCAGTGCAGCCGCAAAAGGCAGCTCTGACTGCAGTATTTCTTCCTTGGAATGCTCTTCCAGTGTTTTTCCGATCAGATAATACATAGTATGATGCCCCCGATGATTCCTATTATACGCTGTTCTCCGTCTCTTTGCGGTTGAAACAGGGTGACTGATATAATGAAAACGTATGAACAGGAGGTCTGTTCCATGAACAAAAGAGAACGTTTTGAAGCATTCCTGAACAATAGACCTGTCGACCGGGTTCCTTCCGGAATCTTCCACCATTACATGCCCACAGCAGAATGGATGGCCGGTACGAAGGAACGCCGTTCCTTTGAGAAGCTGATCGCCGGCCAGCTTGTCACCAAACGGAAAACCGATCCGGACATCTGCAAGATCATGAACGATGTGCTCATGATCATGCCCATAGACGTATCCATGGTCAAGGAGCCGGGGGATCTGAAGAATGTCGTTCCGCCCGCAATGGATTCCGTCTATGTCAGCCGGACACTGGAGCTGACGGAGAGGGTACTGCAGTTCTATGTGGATGAAGACATCCCCTCTTTCGTAACCAGCTTTGCGCCGATCTTCTCTCTTCGCCACTGTCTGGAGGACGAGCTGCACAAGGATATCATGGGCGAGCTGTTTGCGGCGGATCCGCAGGCAGCGTATGACGGCATGCGTACGGTCGCGGAGAGAACGATGGAAATCCACCGGAAGCTCTTCGATGCTTTCCCGCTGGACGGTATCTACTTCAGTGTGAACAACCAGAATTCCGTGCTGACGGATGAACTGTACCGGGAGATCGCTGCACCGATCGAGAAGGAAATGATCGCAGACATCAACAAGCGGGGCATTACCTTCATGCATATCTGCGGCACCAGAGGACAGACCAACAATCTGAAGCTGTACACGGACTATGACTTTGCGGCGGTCAACTGGGCTGTTTACTCCGAGAACATCAGTCTCAGGGAAGGCAAGGAACTGTTCGGCGGCCGGCCTGTCATGGGCGGGTTTGCCCAGACCGGTCTGATTTATGAGGGTACCGAAGAAGAGATCAAGGAAGAAGTCAGGCGCATTCTTGACGATGCAGGACAGCTCGGCGTCATGATCGGTGCAGACTGCACAGTACCGATGGACATCGATGAACAGCACTTTGTCTGGGTCAAGGAAGCATCCCAGGCATATGCAGACGAACACAGAGGAGGTGCAGAATGACAAAGAAAGCGATCGTGACCGGCGGCAGTAAAGGCATCGGGAAAGGCATTACCCTGGCTCTGGCCAGAGACGGCTATGATGTTGCGTTCTGCTTCATCGGTGATGAAGACGAAGGGAATGCCGTCGCCGAGGAAGCGAAGGAACTCTACGACCGAGATGTATATCCGTTCATTGCGGATCTGCGGATCGAGGAAGAGAGCGACCGCTTCTTCCACGATGCCATCCAGGTACTCGGCGGACTGGATGTGCTGGTGAACAATGCCGGCAAGACCATCTTTGAGCCTCTCTACGGCATTACCGAAGAGAAGCTGAACCATCTCATCAATCTGGATTTCCGCTCCAATATCCTGCTCATGCGCGATGCGTCCAGGTATATGATCGATCATGGCATCAAAGGGTCCATCATCAATATCACTTCCAGCCGGGGAGAGCGCGCCTATCCAGAGTGCGGCATCTACTGCGGACTGAAGGCTGCCCTGAACCATGCGATCGAAGCCTTCGCCCTGGATACAGCGCCCTACGGCATCCGTATCAACAACGTTGCGCCGGGAGCGACCCGGGTACGCACCAAGCAGGAACTCCGCCACCTGGATGCGGATGACCGCAAGGACTACTATTTCCGGGAAGAATTCCAGGACAGGAACAGACCGATCCGTACGGATTTCTGGGATGAACTGGGTGTGCGGATTCCGCTGGAGCGTACCGCTACACCGGAAGACATCGCCAACGCTGTCAGCTTTCTGATCTCCGACAAGGCATCCTATATCACCGGGGTGACCCTGCGGGTGGATGGAGGACTGATCCTGCCGGGCATGCCCGAAGGATCCGCCGGTATGACCACCGGGTCTACGGACTCCTGGGGAAGCACAGCCAAAAAGGACTGACCGATATGAATTAAAAAGCACAGTTTCCTGCCTGTGCTTTTTCTTCTTTTGTATCAATAACCCAGGTCTTCGTTGATCAGAATCACATGGATCCTGCCGGACGGACGGGAACGCCTCGTTACGAGGAACTGATTGCACAGCGATGTCTCTTTGCTGCAGTGCACACAGTATCCGGTCTCCTCACAGGGGTTGCCGCGCTGGATGCGTGCATTGTTCGCCGGTGCCGCAATGTACTCGTTCCGCAGCACAGCCTCCTGTACATCCTTCACCAGCTTGTTCGTGCCTGTGACGATGATTACGTGCTCCGGACCGTAGGCCAGCGCCGCAACCCGGTTGCCGGTATTGTCCACGTTGTACAGGTGACCGTCCATGGTCAGAGCATTCGTGCTCATCAGATAGTAGTCAGCCAGAAGAGAATCATGGAACACCTTCGGAGGATTGTCCGTATGGTACCGGTCATACACTGTATACTCAGAGTTCCCGGTCAGCCAGTCCAGGATGCCTGTTTCCTTCAGCGTCTCCGATCCACCGAAGCCGATGCTGGATCCGGCAGGGATCAGTTCCTTCAGAAAGGCAAGCGCTTCTTCCGCTGTTTCAAAACAGTCTGCACTGAAACCGTTGCTGTGAAGGTGCTTCAGGCAGGTTTCTGCCTGCAGCCGCCGTGCTGTCCGTACATGTTCGTTCATTGTCAATTCCTCGCTTTCCTGTGCTGCTTTCATTATACAATGCATGTAAAGTATACACAGCAGGCAGATAATAGTATACTTTTATATGAGGTGAAGCATTATGAACATCGGAACCGAAAGTGAAACCATTGAATTCAGAAAGAGCCTGGCACAGCTGGACAAAGGACTGCGCTCCCTCAGCGCAATGCTGAACGCGTCAAGGAAAGGTACGGTATACTTCGGCGTAAACAAGGACGGAGAGGTCAACCGCAAGGTTGTCCTCGGAAAGAACACGTTTGCCGAAATCAAAGCCGCAGCAGCGGAACTGCTCGATCCGCAGCCTGCCCTGGATATACAGGGAGAGACGACGGAAGACGGAATCCCCTACATCATTGTTTCCGCGGAAGCCGCAGAGCCTCCCTATGCCTATGACGGACGCTTCTTCATCCGCAGGGGCACGGAGGATGAACCGCTCTCTGTACAGGAACTCAAGGACATGATCCTGAAGCTCTGTACGCCGGCACAGCCGCAGTACACGGAACCCGCAAAATCATCCCGCCGGATCACACTCAACGCCAACCAGCAGCGTGTACTCTCCTATCTCGCTGAACATCCTCAGGCAACCCTGCAGGACGCCGCTGACGTATGCGACCTTTCCCTGCCCGGTGTCAAGAAGATCGTCGCCAAGCTGCAGGACCTGCACCATCTGCAGCGGGAAGGATCCCGGAAGATCGGAAGCTGGAAAGCCATCAATAACCAGTAGGAGTTCCGCGCTTCCCCGTGCATACGGATTGAATTGCCTGCCCGGAAAAGGCATAATGAAACCAGGAGGTACAATGCCATGAAAGCGTTAAGAGTATTCAAATGCAGAAAGTGCGGAAAGATGGTCATCCAGCTGAACAAAGCCGGCTGCCCTACCTTCTGCTGCGGCGAAGAGATGGAAGAGCTCACAGCCAATACCACAGATGCAGCGACGGAGAAGCACGTCCCTGCCGTTGTCCGGGAGGGTGATGTCCTGAAGGTTACAGTCGGTACCGTAGAACATCCGATGCTGGACGCGCACTATATCGAGTGGATTGCCGTTGTGGAGCCGGAAGGCTTCCGCCTCACCTATCTGAATCCGGGCGATAAGCCCTATGCCGAGTTCAAGGGTGTCGGGGAAGAAGCCGAAGTCTACGAATACTGCAACCTGCACGGTCTCTGGAAGACAGCAGTGTAGTATACAGAACAACCGGAGCAGGCTCAAGCCTGCCCCGGTTTTTTCATCTCTGCCGGCCTGGTACCGTGTTACTATGGAGTGCAGGGAGGAACAGTCTATGAACGGGGAAACCGAACACCTCTGCAATATCGTCATCGCCGTCAGAAAAGCACTCAGGGACAATCATCCCATCCATGTCACGGAGCGCAGCTACATGAAGCAGACCGTCTTTGTCTTTCTGGATGGAAGCACGGCTGATTCCTACGAGGACTGGTTTGCCCGCTGCTGCCGGGAAGGACTGTACAATGCAGCGCTTCTGATGCCGGTCAGTGTGAAGGAGCGCGGTCTCCTCGGCTTTTCCAATACCAGCGGTGCTCTGCTCGTCTGCTACACAAGGAACGGTGTAACTTACTATACCCCGCACTGGTCCTTTGACAGAAATGCCAGGCAGTGGACCGCGGTCTACAGGGAACACCCCTGGAAGAGCACTACGGATCCTCTGCCTTCCCTCAAAGGATTCCTGGAGCCTTTCAAAACCGTACTGCAGAAGATCTCTGCCTTTGCCGAAGAGATCGGTGCCGGTGAATTCAGCAGAACATTCGATCTCGCCTGCCGGTGCCTGACGGATGAAAACGCTCCTGTTCCCGAGTGGGCTGCACAGCCGGATCTTACCCCGGAACAGCAGCGGATCTGGGCAGCGGTAAACATTGCGGATGTCTTCGGAGCCATGGGTTCCTGGAACGACAGTCCCCCGGGCATGGCTGCCGGGAAAGGAAAGAAAGACGAATACGATACGCTTTCGGATGAACTTCTTGCCCTGATCCGGATGAACCTGATGTACGTTGTCAATGAAACATAAAAAGCTCCGTTTCCGGAGCTTCTTTTTTATTCGAACTTGCCCTTCATCAGGATCTCTTTGTGGATGACAGCTGCCTTGCCGCGCGCGTAGACGCTGTCAATATCCATCCTGTCATCGTAGACAATGATATCTGCGTCCGCACCCGGCGCGATGGTACCCTTGATTCCCTTCATATTGATCATGAATGCCGGGTTGACCGTCAGAAGCTTCAGCGCCTCCTCCAGCGGTACTGCCTTTTCCTCGACCAGTACCTTCAGCAGCTGGTGGAGGGATCTCGGTGTACTGTAGGTCAGACCGATCAGTTCCTTCTTCTCATTGAACTTCGGCATGGATCCGTAGCCATCACTGGTCA
>JAFOIY010000028.1 GCA_017420505.1 Solobacterium sp.
CAGGATACCTGGAACGAGCATACAGAGCGCTATGAAGTCCGCAAGGGGTGCGTTGATCTCGGAGAAACGGATTTTGGTTCCCGTTTCCGGATCAAGGAAACAGAGGTGCCGGCAGACAGTGCGTACCTGCTGCAGGAAGACCGGGAGTTCACGGTACTGGCAGACAAGGATGTTTATGAAGTTACAGAGAACTATGTCAACCGTTCCCGTGTCCAGGTCCTTTTCATGAAATATGAAAACAACGACCGGAATAAACCGAGGAATGAGCGTACAGCAGTAAACGGCGCGTGCTTTGACGTGTATGCTTTGTCCCATGATCCGACGGAAGCGATCTCGTCCTGCATTGTACGCAGACGGATGAAGGCTGCCGGCAATCAGGATCTGCAGGACGGCGGGAGCTACGATGGTGCGTACGAAGCCTGTACGGCTGCCTATTCCGGACTGCGGGGAGACGCGGAAGACTACGGAGAACGGCGTGCTTCCGATCCTCACTACATCGGTTCCGTGCTGACCGGTGCTGTCTCTTTGGGCAGCCCTGGAGAAGTCTATGAAGTATCTGCGGACAGGGAAAACTGGCAGACGGTACAGATCAATGAAGAAGGATATGCAGAGACGGAAGGAACACTGTATATACCCGAAGCGTCAGGGAAAACCACACTGTACTACCGCTCGCCGAACAGCTCCGGTTCACTGTCCTATCTGCCCGGTTCCGTTGATCTGAGTGCACGCTTCGCCGATGAGCTCGGACTCGGAGAAATCATCGCTGTATGCGAAACAGAAGCACCTTCCGGCTACAGTCTGGGCGGCTGTGCAGTCTACCGGCTGAGAAACGATGGTACATTCGATCCGGACACAGGTAAAACAGACGATGAAACGGTCATACTTGATTACTTCGAAGCCGGCAGTCTGCATACAGCCGCTGCCGATGCAGAAGATGGAGACCGGTTCATCGACGGCAGTACGGAGACAATCCGTATCCGTGATACGGTCGAGTACACCGGTCTGCAGCCGGAGAAGGTCTACCATGTATGCGGTACGCTGCATGTACGCCGCAACGGTGAAGACAGTGGAACTCTGAAACAGACGGACGGCTCGGATATTTCTGCCTGTTCGGTGGACTTCAGTCCGGGAACCGATGGATCGGGCCGTACCGAAGTGCTGTTTGAATTCTCTTCTGTGCTGCTGACACAGCCGGATCTTCAGACTGTTGTGTTCGAAGATCTGTATGATGGGGATCTATTGGTCAGCACCCACTCGGATATCCAGGATCAGGAACAGACCGTGCGGATCAGTACATTCCGTACCGAAGCGCGTGACGCATCGGACAATGATAAATACCTGAACCGTACGGAACAGGCTGTTCTGACGGATACGGTCACCTACAGCGGCCTGATTCCGGGCGACAGCTATCTGCTGGAAGGTACGGTACATCTGCGCCGTGATGGTGAAGATGCCGGAATACTGACCATTGATGGAGAGCCGGTCCGCGCATTCCGGACATTCATTCCGGAGCAGAGCCATGGGAATGTCGATGTGAACTTTACGTTCGATGCGTCCGGAATCCCGGAAGGTACCGATCTCGTTGTGTTCGAAGATCTGAAGCAGGGAGATGCCCTGCTGATCGAACACCATGATATCCACGATGAAGGACAGACCGTGCAGGCAAAGACCGAGCATCCTGCACTGAAGACCTATGCCGCAAGTACCGATGGACGGAAGAATGTCGGTGAAGCCAGGGAGGTACAGCTGCAGGACCGGGTATGGTATGAGCATATTCCGGCAGGCAGAAAGACAGTGCTGAAGGGCAGCGTGCATATTGTGGACGGAGACAACAATGACCTTGGTGAACTGGCTGCGGCAGAACGGACCTTTGTTCCTGAGGGGAGCAGAGGACTGGAATTCCTGGACTTTACGGTCAGTACCGAAGGTCTGGAGAACCGACGTCTGGTCGTTTATGAAACAATGTACACGGAAGACGGGGAAATCATCGCGGAGCACGCGGATCCGAAAGATACAGCACAGACCATCTATGTAGGAAAGGTGCCGGAACCTTCCGGCAAGGAGCCGACGATTTCCACGACAGCTTATGGGACCAAGGACGGTAGGGACAGTGTTCCGCTGCAGGCGAAGGTATCCATTACCGACCGTGTTGAATACCGCAGCCTGACACCCGGTACAACCTACCATCTGAAAGCAGAGGTTCACCGGCGTGATCATACAGGCAAGGATCTCGGCGTCATCGCTGAAAGCAAACAGGCGTTCACACCGCAGAACAAGGACGGTACCGTGTACCTCTCTGCCGGGATCAATACGTTGGATCTCGCAGGCAGCGACCTGGTTTTCTTCGAATACCTGTATGATGCAGAGGGAAAACTCACAGCGTCACATGAAGACCTCTACGACCAGGCACAGAGCGTTGCTGTATCCGAAGAACCCGGCAAGCGGAAGGATGTACCGTGGATCCGCACCGGCAGTGGCAGGAACGTCCTGATGTACGGCATCATGGCAGGCGTCGCGCTGATTGCCTTGTTCCTGAGCTTCCGGGAAAAGGAGATAGAATAAAACCTCCCCAGGGAGGTTTTATTCTATCTCTGCCGCAACAATCAGCAGATGTACGTTTTTCCTGTTTCTGCAGCAGGTCTGCAGGACGAGGAACCAGTCACCGGCAGTGAACGGAGAGGTACCGGGCATCCGGTAGTATTGAGCGTAGTCGATCCATTCCGGTGAAGGAACTCCCGGCAGGACAGGGAAGTCCGCATTGTGCTCTTCATCTACAGTGAACACCGAGCGGATTTCATACCTTCTGGTTTCATCAAGGAAGACAAGATTCACAAACCGGTTTGCTTCACAGACGTCCGGATCCATCAGCACCTGCAGCGGACTGAAGGCTGCCTGATCATCATAGTAGACCAGATGCCCGAACACAGTGATTACCGGATCATCCGGTGCATTGAAGGTAAAGGGCATGCCTGCCGGGTCTTCTTCCCCATGGAGCCCGTGATCGATATAGAAGGGATTGTCTGCTTCATCGCGCATGACCGGTACAGCCTGCAGGCCGCTGTCAAACGTCAGCACTGCGAATACATCCGTGCTTTCCTGCAACGTTATGCTTTCCCGGAACGTACCGTCTCTGATCGCAGCGTTGGTCCTGCGGTACTGCAGACTGCTCTGCAGCGGGTGGTACAGTCCCTGCAGTGCATAGACCAGAAGGCAGGAAGACAGGGCGAATACAGCTTTTCTCATACATCCTGTAATACGCAGGAACATCGGAATACCGTTGAAAAAAAACCGCATACGCGGTTCTTTCAGCCTTCAAGATGCCTGAGGTACTCTTCTTTGGACAAAGAAGGGCGGAACTTCCGTTTGATTTCTTCCACTTCCTCCGGATGATCCAGCAGGTCCAGCACCGAATTCACAACGATGTCGCAGGGTACAGCATAGACTTCTTCGTTGTCCGCTACCGTGAGCGTTACACCGTGGCAATAGCCGGTAAATCCGGTATAGCCGAACTGGATGGTCGGAAAGAAGCATCCTACGTCACCGATATCACCCGCCGCAACGCTCTTCTCATCCGTAAGGATCTGATCCTCCGTTGTGTATTTCAGCATATTTCGGTAGATAACCCGGCAAAGATCCGGATTCTGGATGAAAGGCAGATCTCCCGGCAGATCCATGATCTGTGCCTCACCGCCGAGCGCTGCCGCACAATGCACCGCAAGCTGATTCACTCTGGCGGAGAGGGACAGAAGATTGTCCTGGTTGAACGAACGGATGTAGCACTCATAGATGACCTCATCCGGCACGGAATTGACCGTACTGCCGCCCTTGAGCAGAATCCCGTGGATCCGGTTCTTGTCTTCGTCCACAAAGGTTTCCCTGAGCATGCCCAGCCCACTGTTGAAGAGCGTAAACATATTCAATGCATTGATGCCCTGGTCCGGATTGATTGCCGCATGGGACGCTCTGCCCCGGAAGGTGAACCGCTTGTATGGAAAGCAGGCCAGTGTACTGCCGATGGCGAAACGATGTCCCTGGTACTGTCCCATGGCATGCAGATGGATCAGAACATCGGAATCATCGAAGATCCCGTCCATGAGCATA
>JAFOIY010000029.1 GCA_017420505.1 Solobacterium sp.
CCACCGTCCCATACCGGTCCTACGGTATGGATCACATACCTGCAGGGCAGCCGGTAGGCACCCGTAATCTTCGCTTCGCCGGTCCGGCATCCATGCAGTTTCCGGCATTCCTTCAGCAGCTCCGGTCCGGCAGCCCGGTGAATGGCCCCATCCACCCCGCCGCCGCCCAGCAGGCTGTTGTTGGCCGCGTTTACGATCGCCTCCACGGTAGTGATCTTCGTAATATCGCCCAGTATGGTTCTGATGACCGTACTCATGCTTTCTTCCTGTAGGTCAGCCGGATCTCGGTATTCCGGTTCACCCACGCACCTTTCCTGATATTTCTGCCGGCAGCTGTAATCTCCGCTACCGTACCGTCCCCTTCCGGATCCTGTACACCGGTCAGGGTAATGTACCGGAACCCGGCATCCCTCAGTTCCTGCTCCACCTGCTGGTACGGCTTTCCGGTGTAGTACTCTGCACCGTGCGGCATCCGTACATCATCCGCGTGGATCAGCTCTGCTTCTTCATTGCTCAGCGGCAGATAGTACGTAACCTCCACCGGATCGCTCTTGTTCACCCAGTCCCCTTCCCGGTAGGTGTTCTTTCCGTTGATCTTTACCGAGGTGACAGTGTCATTGATAATGAACATGGAGCGCTCTGTGCTGCGGAAGAAGCGTACATCGGTAAAACCGGCATCCTGCAGGGTTTTCCGTACTTCCTGCGTCGGTCTGCCGAGCAGATTCTTCTCTCCGAACGGAACCGGGATATCCGGTACACTCGATCCTTCAAAGTAGGAGCGGGCATACTCACTGGCCTTGCGGAAACTGTCGGATTCCGCCCACTTCCGGGCTTCATAGGCCCGTACGGCATTGATGGGATGGCTTCGGTTGGCATACAGCATGAACTCCATGGTCTTGTTCATACTGTTCTCCCCGATCAGCTTCTCGTATTCCTTTGCCTGGTCCATAAAGGCATCCAGATTCAACGGATACGGAATGTCCTTGTCATAGCCCGCAAAGCGCGCACAGACATCGATCATTTTATCGGCCGTACCATCGCACAGAATCGCTGCTCTGTCCGCGCTGAACTCACTGCAGCGCATCCAATAGGCCAGTGCAGCGTTGATCGGCGCCAGAGCGATGTTCTTGAGCGGCAGCAGTGAAAGCGCCCCGCTGAGGATCAGTGTTCCCATGGTACGGTACAGAACGTGATGGCAGACGATGTGTCCGCACTCGTGTGCCAGCACGGTCGGTATCAGCTCTTCCGGCAGGGTCTCCAGCAGACCCGATGTAAGCACGATGAACGGCTTCGTATCACCGCTGGTATAGGAGTTCGGTACAACATTGAGCTCCAGAAACAGATCCGGCACTTCAATGTCCAGCTTCCGGCAGACCGGCAGCAGCATATGGTAGTACTGCGGAAGCTGCTCTTCACTGATGCGGATGTTGCTGGCCATGTTGTTGATGTACATGAGCTTCTCGTTCCAAGCGTTCATGTACATCTTCATCAACTGCGCAAATCCGGGTATGGCCTGCAGTGCCTGCAGGGCGGCTCTGTCGGATTCGTGCGTAAATATATCTTTGTTCAAGGGCATAGGGATACCTCCTGTTATGTTCAATTATAGAATAAACGGTACAGATTGTATCTGTACCGTTGATTGGATCTACTGGTTTTCCACAATTTATCCACACTGATGTGGAAAACCACGCATCAATGCAGGAAGAGCACCGCAATGTGGTAGACGATGCAGGACAGAATCAGTGCACTGCCGATGTAGAACAGAGCGACCCTGGCTGTCCATTTGAATGAATGGGACTCCCTGTATGTGGTCGAAAGCGCCATGACACAGGGAATGTTGAATGTGCAGGCGAAGATGAATGCCAGCGCTTCTGCCTGGGAGATCGTAGAAGACATCACGGAAGCCAGCGCGCTCGCATCCAGGGCTGTTGTCTTCGCTCCGAATGTCGCTTCCAGCAGTGTGCTCTGACCGACAAAGATGGCATTCAGTACACCCAGTACCGCTTCCTTGGCAAACGCAGAGCTCAGGAAAGCCGCAAAGGTCCGCCAGCCCATCCCGAAGAACCGGGTGACCGGTTCAATCGCTGTACCGATCCTGTACAGCAGAGAGCTTTCAATGGAACCGCTGCTGCTGTAGGAGAAAGCCCAGAACAGCAGGGAGATCAGTGTAACCGTCCGCAAAGCACGCTTGAAGATATCCCAGGTCTTGTACAGGGCTTCCTTGATGATATGGCCCCAGTGGGCTTTGTGGTAAGGCGGCAGTTCCATAATCATGCCGCTTCTGCTGTCCTTCGGTGCAAGAGCGTTTCCGAAAACCTTGGAAACAATCGTCATCAGTATGATGACATAGACCAGAATGCCGACGCAGACCAGCAAAGTGCCCCACACAGGGAAGAACATGCCCGAGATGACCGGCATGACAGCCCAGATGGATCCGCAGGGTACCGCCCAGACTACGGCCATGGCCAGCATTTTCTGACCCCAGTTGTCCATAACCCTGGTGCCGCTGGTGCCGCCGATCGTACAGCCGAAGCCCATCAGGATCGGCGCAACCGCCTTTCCCTGCAGTCCCAGCCTCGAGAGTACACCGTCAAACTGATAGGCTGCCCTGGCCAGGAAACCGATTTCCTCCAGATAGCCGAAGACGGTATTGACACCGAAGACAAAGGCTGCCATGGAGATGGCGAAATACAGTGTATTGGGCAGGATCATCGAGAAAATGGATACCAGCCACGGATGAACATGCAGACCGTTCAGGAAGCCGGCAATCGGACCGCTCATGATCCCCGGCAGCATCGACCCGACGGACATGAACGGTATGCAGATGATCATAGCGGCAAGGAAAGCCACCAGAACCACACCGATACAGATGAACTTGCCCTTCACCGGGGAAAGAAGCGCCCTGTCGGCCTTTGTGAGCGTGTAGTGTTCCGCTCTGCTGCTGGAGACGCCTTCCAGCATCTCCCGGATCCAGATATACTTGGCGTTTCCTTCATGCTTGATATCCTCTGCACTGTCTCCTGCAGCGGATACACCGGGTACACTGCCCAGTTTGTGCGGATGGCTCACTTCAGCCGCAAACAGGTCCTTCAGCTCCGTATAGCCTTTACTGTCGGCTGCGGTAAACGGCAGGACAGGAATGCCCAGGTGACGGCTCAGCAGCTCTGCGTTGATCGTCTTCCCCTGCGCTTCCGCGACATCCATCATGTTCAGCAGCAGTACTGCCGGAAAATCCAATGCGGCGAAATCCGCCAGCATGTACATGCTTCTTTCCAGCTGGGAGGCATCCACAAGGACACAGACAAGGTCCGCTTTCCCGGAACGGATGAATTCCTCCGTGATGATTTCTTCATCCGAATTGCCGGACAGAGAATAGCTTCCCGGCAGGTCGGTAACTGTGTAGGTATTCCCCTTCCAGCTGTAGGTGCCGTCCTTCTTCTCCACGGTCTTGCCCGGCCAGTTGCCGACGTGCTGGCGGGATCCGATCAGGGCGTTGAATACGGTTGATTTGCCGGAGTTCGGCTGTCCTAGCAGCGCGATCCTGTTCATGCCTGCACCTCCGCTTCGATCCGGCTGCAGTCTTCCCGGTTGAGCGCCAGCAGTGTCTCCCGTACATAGATGAGCACAGGCATTTTCCTGTCATTCTTCACCACTTCAAACGATGCGCCTTCACTCATACCGATGGCCGTGATCCGGCTGACGAAGTGCCGGTCGGCTCCAAGCGATTTTACCATTGCGGTGGTTCCGGCTTTCATTTCACTGAGTTTCATGGTTTCCTCCTCTGTACAATACTGTAGTTAGTTTGCTTAAACTAACTATATTATAGCTGTGACGGAAGAGAATGCCATAAAAAAAGCCTGCTTTTCCGAAAAAGCAGACTGTCTGTATGAAAAACTTTTCTATGCCGGCTTCACGATGGAATCCAGCATCTGCTTGATCTCTTCATCGTGGGTGAAGTCATAGGCAATGCTCAGGAAGTACTCTGCACCGGGCTGGTGCGTCTCCAGACGATGCTTTCCCATCTGGTAGGCCAGCGACAGCATCCTGTGGTCCGCACCGAGCGGGAATTCATAGGTTTCCGCCAGTGCCTGCACTTCGTTCACAGAGAGCTGCTTCACCTCTTCCTCGGCAATCTGTTCGATGTAGTACAGCTCCGCCTGCGCGGTCCGGGAATCCGGCTCGTAGCGCATGCTCAGCCAGTACAGGAACGTTGCCTCGGAGTATTGTTTGTTCTCGATGAAGTAGTAGCCGATATCCCGGTACGCGCGGGCCAGGAACTTCGGCCGGAAGATGTACGGAAAGGACGCCAGC
The DNA here is from genome assembly GCA_017420505.1 of Solobacterium sp. Lineage (GTDB taxonomy): Bacteria > Bacillota_I > Bacilli_A > Erysipelotrichales > Erysipelotrichaceae > Bulleidia. Next base: position 4,312 of record JAFOIY010000029.1, read on the forward strand.
ACTTCATTGAGATAGCGCTCATAGTCCTTCTGCATCTTGAAGGTTTCTGCGTATTCCGCCCGGATCTCGCAGTCAATCGGATTCCAGCGCAGTCCCTTTTCCAGGGCTTTCTGCGCTTCCGCTACCCTGCCGAGCTCCACCAGCAGGATCCCGTAGGTACCGTAGATCCGGCTCATGGGAATGGCTGCCCGGTGGATTTCCTTCACCGGTTCATGGATGGCGATGTAGAGGACTTCCTCAAAGGCTTCATCAAAGGAAAAGTACATGGCTGCGTCTTCGTCGGCGTACAGGCTGTGCTCCGCCATCTCCACGAGCGCTTCCATCTCTTTGAGCGCTTCATCGTACTTTTTGCGGAACATGAGGAAGCGTACGTTCTCCAGCCGCTCCATGATGTCCTTCCGTTCCTTCCCGGTATCCGCCGCGAACTTTGCCTGCCCTTCCTGCGGCATCAGTCCGTACAGCAGTCTGGCAATGGCGCGGTGGATCCGTTCTGCCTCTTCGTGGTCCTTCCAGACTTCCGCCATATCCTTCAGATATTCAGCGTCTTCCTTCGGATCCCCGGAAAGGCCGGATTCGATATCCCGCATGATTTCATCGTAGGTCCTGTCCATCATATCTCCTTCCTGCCCTACACAATCCCCGCGCCTCTGAGCGGGATGCGTACATCCGGCAGGTACTGCTGGATGACGGTGTAGATGCCGCGGTAGAGCGCTACCAGCTGTGCTTCATGGATCCTGTTGTCTCCGTACCGTTCCTGCCAGACAGGATCCGCGGCATCGGGATGGTCATGGGTGACATTGATGCCCGTGATGCAGTGATCCTTGAAGGTGAAAAGATCGTAGTAGCCGTCCAGGGAGCCGTTGTTGAGGCTGTGCGGGATGACACGGATCTCTGCATCATGCGCATCGATATATGCTTTGATTGCGTCCGAAAGCGCGGGATCCCGGCTGACTGTGATCGTCCTCACCGGATCCTTGTAGCCTACCGCGTAGAAGGTATGGATGACGGTACCGTCATCATAGAACGTCCAGGCATCCCCTTCCGGGTCGCCGATATCACGGTAGCGGGCAGTGGTGCGCCGGTACTGGAATACAATCTCTGGCATAGCAATGGCTCCTTTCTGGATTAGCGGATCCGGGCGTCCGGACAGCGCTCGCAGATATACTGCTGCACAAAGGCATAGTCTGCGGGATTCACATAGATCATATGATGCATGAGCGCGGTGTTTGCGTTGATCAGATCATCCTGCGGACGGGAAGAAACAGAACGCACTTTATTGAAGGTGAAGCGGGTGCCGGAGTTCGCTGCGGCAAGCCCCGCACCCAGCAGTCCGTAATTGCCGGTAAGCGTACCGGTTACCGCGGCTGCGTAGGCAATCATTTTCGTCTTCTCTTCCTGGCTCTCCGACTGTTTGTAGAATATGCCTTCTTCATCCATTTCATACAGCAGGAC
>JAFOIY010000030.1 GCA_017420505.1 Solobacterium sp.
AACGCATTGGACATCTCTACACCGGCAATCATCAGTTCGAATCTTTGGGTGAAGCGAGGATCCTTTGTATCTTTCTTTGCCAGCGGCGAGATCTCGATCGGATGTCCGTGCACAAAGGTCGGCTGGATGCACTTGTCCTCGCAGAACGCCTCGAAGAACAAGCTTATGATATGACCGATGGTATGCTGGTGGTCCTCCACGGCAACATTGTGCTCCTGTGCAAGCTTCAGTGCGTCTTCAATGCTCATCGGCTGCCGGAAATTCACTCCTGTAACTTCCTTGACAGCGTCTGTCATATCCCATCTCTTGAACGGTGCCTTGAGGGAGATTTCATGGCCCATGAACGTGAAGTCCGTCGTACCGAACACTTCCAGAGCGACAGTCTCGAACAGTTCTTCGTTGAACTCCATCATGCCTTCCAGATCCGAGTAGGCTTTGTACGCCTCCATTGTTGTGAATTCCGGATTGTGCTTCAGGTCCATGCCTTCATTCCGGAAGATCCGGCCGATTTCATAGACCCCTTCCAGACCGCCGACGATCAACCGCTTCAGCGCCAGCTCCGTCGCAATGCGCAGGTAGAAATCCCTGTCCAGCGCGTTATGGTGTGTAATGAACGGCTTCGCGCTGGCACCTGTCAGCAGCGACTGCAGGATCGGTGTTTCTACTTCGATGTAGCCATGGCTGTCCATATAGCGCTGGATGGCACGGATAATCCTCGGACGCAGGACAGCGATCTCCCTTGCCCGGTCATTCATGACCAGATCTACATATCTTCTGCGGAACCGTTCTTCCTTGTCCTGCAGTCCGTGGAACTTCTCCGGCAGCGGACGCAGTGCCTTGGACAGATGAGTATAGGAAGAAGCCAGTACGGACAGTTCCCCTGCCTGGGTCTTGATGACCGTTCCTTCAATGCCTACAATGTCACCCAGATCACTGGCCTTGAACAGTTCATAGATTTCATCCCCGACAATCTGCCGGTTGACGACTGCCTGGATCTGACCGTCAATATCCTGGATGTGGATGAATCCCAGCTTGCCCAGCCTTCTCTTGGTCATAATGCGGCCGGCAATGGATACCCGGTTGTCTTCCGCTTCCAGCTCTTCCAGCGTTCTGCCGCCGAACAGCGCACGGATCTCTCCGGAACGGTGCGTACGGTGATACGCCTGTCCGAACGGATCGATTCCCTTCGCCCGTAGATCGTTCATCTTCTCCCTGCGTACCGTCTGCTGGTCGTTCAGGAGCTGTTCCTCTACTGCGTTGACGATTTCATCCTTCTTCTGCTTCAGCGCCTTTTTCTTCTCCGAGGCTTCCTGCTGCTTTGCGGCCAGCTCCGGATGCGCTTCCAGGAACGCTCTTCTGCGCTCTTCCTTGATCCTCTGCTTTTCTTCCTTGGTCATTTCTTCTGCCATGATCTGTTCCTCCTCATATAAAAGCCCTCATCCAAAGGGACGAGAGCTTGTTCGTGGTACCACCCTGATTCACGGTATGATCATACCGCCTCTTGTTTACCGGTAACGCTGCGCGCGGTCTTCTCCGAAGTCTTTGTCGGAACGCTTCCCCTTCATGCCCTTTCACCATCCGGGCACTCTCTCCCAAGGCTCCGCATCCCCGCTCTTCATCACTGTTGACGCAGTCATTGTATCATGAATCCTGCATTATTCAACGCAGGAATCATTCTACTCCGCTGTAGGGCTGTTGACGGACAGGGTAACTTCCAGAGCAGGATGTCCCGGAAGATGATCCATCTCTTTACAGATGTCTTCTATTGTATAGAAAACCGCCTGGATATCCCCCTTCAGTACCGTGCAGTAGTAGTCTTCCTTCACCAGTACACCGTGTCCCGCAGCGATGGAGGATGCGAGTACGTCCCCCTTCTTTTCTTCTGCACAGTACAGCTTCAGCTTGGCATTGCAGGGGAAGTGGATTTCCCTGCTGTCTGCGTTCGGACAGACATCGTCCTCGCTGAACCGGCACGGTCCTTCATCCGTGCTGAGCGTAGCTTCCAGGGTCATATGGATCCCTTCCGTAAACGCATGGATGAAGCATCCCTCCAGCGCGTCCAGCACCTGTGCTCTCTTTCCCCGGTACAGCGTGGACAGCCTGCCTGTAGACGCTTCCACCCGGCTCGTATCCGTCTTTGCCAGGGAGCCCAGGATAATATCGATGTAATTGTCGCTCATGATCGACAGTGCAAACCGGCAGCCGAATACCCTTTCCGGCGTTCCTTCCCTGCCAGCCTGCCGTATACGCTTCTGCACAGCAGAAACCAGTGTTTCCTTGTTCATGCTCATCTGTCTTCCTCCTGTATCTTCCGGAATCCCCTGACACCATCACACTCCAGATGCCAGCCTTCCTCATCCTTCTTCAATGTGACTGTCTGTCCGGTATTCCGGCCGAATCCTTTGACAATCGCTTCCTGGTCATTGAGTACCCTGAGCCAGTAGTTCAGCTTCTCTCCGATGATCCTGATCGTCAGGATGAGTTCCTGATCCTTCAGCACCAGTTCCATACCATCATACCCTTCCTGGATCAGCGCTTCATCCGGGGCATAGATGCCGCAGGCTTCCAGCCATGACGCATTGATCTGCGGATCCTTCCAGCGCACACCTACTGCCTTCTCCTGGCCGTCAGACGACATAAGCAGCACCTCCTTGCCGAAGTATTCCACCTGCCGCCACAGATTGTCCCGGATCATGCGCTGGCTCTCATTCAGCTCCTTTGCCGGCTTTCCGGAATCCAGTTTCATCCAGCCATGATCCAGCATCCTTGCTGTGTATTCCGCATCTGCCGTGTATACGTGCAGCCGGTGGTCATCACCCAGGACAAACGACATCGGTCCGGCAATCATATCGTACTTTCCGATATGCTGTGTCACATCCATCGGTACTTCCCGGTGGATTGTCTTCTCCTTTTTCGCAAAGCCTGCCTGTGCAAGATACTCGTTCAACAGTGCTTTCTCCAGCTTGCCGATCAGCGCCGGTGCATTCTCAAAGTCCGAGAAGACAATGATGCCGAGCTTTTCCTCCGGCAGGAAATCAAACAGGGAATGGTGGTATACCGTATTTCCACCGTGTCCCATGAACGGTCCTGTCTGGTAATCCGTAAAGAGCTTATGGTGGAACAGCCCGTGGCCGATCACTGCCAGTTCCTCATCCCACCGGTCCTTCACGGGCAGTTTCTCCATCAGCCTGATCGTCTTCTTCCGGTAGATCCTCCTGCCCTTGTACTTTCCCTTGTTCAGGATCAGCTGGCCGATCTTCATCAGATCATAGATGCTTGTATACGTACAGCTGCCGGCCGGGATGCAGCATCCCAGGGGATCATAGACCCTTTTCCCTTTACTGTCATAGCTCCTGGCTGTCTTCGGAAGGACTTCCTCCAGAAGCTCCTTCTCCGGGCAGTAATGAACCTCCATCTCCAGTGGTCCGAACAGGTGCTTGTTCATGAACTCCACATACTTCATCCCGCTGATGCGCTCGATCACAATGCCCAGCAGAGTATAGCCGAGATTGGAGTAGGAGAACATCTCTCCAGGCAGGGATGTACGGTAGGTATCCTTCAGGCCTTCTATGATATCTGTGTACACCGGACCGTCCGCAATCATATACCGGTACAGATCACAGACCAGACCGGACCGGTGCATCAGGAAGCTCTCGATGGTCATCGGTTTCTTTCCCAGTCTGCTTCTGACGGAGAACTCCGGAATGTACTTCCGGATATCATCCTTCAGATCCAGCTTCCCGTCCTCCACCAGGCGCATAATGCCCAGTGTTGTCAGCACTTTGGTGTTGGACGCAATCATGTACAGACTGTTGCCGTCAGGACGGATCCCGTCCTCACGGTTGATCAGACCATCATGCTTCTCATACAGTATCTTTTCTTCATCGAAGATCACTGCGCTGATTGCGGCTTTGTTGCCCCGTTTCACCGTTGCTGCGAATACTTTGTCCAGCGCTTTGCCATCAGGATATATCATACCCGTATCCTCCCTCATGAAATCATAGCACACACAGAAAAAAGCCGGAGACCGGCTTACAGTGCTTTGAAGGTTTCATCATCCAGCTTTTCATTGAACGGACGTTCCAGCAGTTCCGGATGATTCAGGAAATACTGCAGCATCCTTATGGACTTGGAGAAGTAGTATCCGTCCGCAATCCGTTCATCCATAGTGAAGTTGAGGTCTACACCATCCTTGAATACAACCTCATCATTCTCTGTAAACGGCATACGGCCTGCCTTTCCTACCACAACGAACATAGATGTCGTCCCCCAGTTCGTCAGATGATGGTATCCACTGGGAAGACCGATGGAACCCAGGTTCGCAAAGACAACCGATGAATGATACGGATCCGTCTCCACCAGCGCTTGCGGGATCTTTCCCTTCTTCTCCAGCCAGCAGACCAGATTCAGCGCCGGGCGGGAGATCCATTCCGGCAGGGCATTGAACTTGTCCATGAATCCGGTTGATTCATCCACATAGCTCTTGTTCTTGAGCTTCAGCAGCTGCCGGTGGATTTCATTGTGCAGATCCTCGATCGTCCACTCCGGACGGCTGTGGATGAACGCCAGCACTTCACCGCCATCATCGCTGAATTCCTGCTTGACGGTGAATGCTGCACTGACTTCATTCCGCCGGTACATCCTGCGGTTGTGTATGAACAGGGACAGCTTGGAGCGAAGCGTGATGGTCTTCAATGTCGCAGCGATCAGACACTGGAACATATTGTATTTGTACTCCGGATGATCTGCGTTCTTCTTCTCCAGCCACCGGTTGACCTCCGTCAGATCGATCCTGAATGTGAAGAAAGCTTCGTTGTCGCACCGGTCCGGATACATGAACGGCATAATGTAATGCATCGAGTCCAGTTTCTTCAGATATTCCGCATCAAATCGGTTGCCCATAGGTATTTCCTTCTTTCCGACTGTTCCATTCTACACTATAACCGGGATGAAAAAAACCGGCATCCTGCAGGATTGCCGGTCTTCTGTATATGGCGACACCTACCTTCCGGCAGGCACACACCCTATTAACATCATTTTTTCAATGTGATCGTCGGCTGTTATGTGGTTGAGACGGGTGAAGATTTTTCTGAGTGCCTGCATTTCACTATCCTGCATGGCAAAGACCAGAACCCGCTTCATGCTGTACCTCCTGTTGTTACTCTTCTAATTTTACCCGGCAGTGCAGGGTAATATCACTGTGTTTTTCCAGAATATCCTCTTCATACCGCAGCTGCAGGGGATTGGCGTGGTGGATGACATACGGCACACCGTTCCGGCTGCGGCGGTCGGAGACCATGCCGATATGGTCCGTGAAGATGACAATGTCCCCGGCCTGCCAGGCTTCCATGTCATGCACATCCGTGGTCAGAACCTCCGCGTTGGCCGCGAAGTACACCCGCAGGTTGCGCACCCGGCGGAAATCGATATTCCGGTCCGGGACATCGATATCGTAACGGTCCGGATGGGCATGGATGTCGTCATCCACCCGCTGCTGCAGGTCATAGCCGCAGTCCCGCAGGGCAATGCCGACCACATCCACGCAGGTGCCGTATCCGTCATCCGGGTAGCCCGA